>JBOHRF010000036.1:0-27896 GCA_050732575.1 Longimicrobiales bacterium | reverse complement strand
CTGCAACACCCATGGCCATGCCCGCCCGCCCCGGTACGCCGCTGAAGGAGCCCGAGCGCTCCATGGTCTCGCGAATGAACCGCAGATTATCAGCGGCGCGCTCGTGCAGCGGTTCGACACTGGGTGAGGGCTGAGCCATGGTAGCAATCTAGGCGCCTGGCTTTGCACGGCAAAGAGCACGCACCCTGGGGTCAATCGGCCGGTTCGCCCCAGCCACCCCCACCCGGCGACCGAATGCTGAGCACGTCACCGGCGGAAGCGCGGAACGTGGTTTTGCTGGGAAGCTCCTGCTCCTGGTTGTTGCGCAGAAGCCGGTTCTGGCCCGGCTGTCCGGATTGACCGCCTTGGCTGCCTGCGGGCGCGCGGCGACGTCGTTCGGAGAGGAGACTGACATCGGCGTCGGTCAGGATTTGCACGTCGCGGCGCAGTCCATCGCCACCATCGTGATGGCCGCGACCACCGGTGCCGCGCCGAATCTGGTAGCGCAACACGCGCAGTGGGTAGGCATGCTCGAGTGCTTCAATTGGGGTATTGAGAGAATTGCTCATGTGTACATGCACACCGGTGAGGCCTGGACGCTGCGCACTGGCGCCCATGCCGCCGCCCATGGTCTCGTAATAGGCGAACAGTTCTCCCGTGCGCGGGTCGATTCCGCCAATGGTGAGGTTGTTCATGGTGCCCTGCGACTGGGCGGGGATCAGATCGGGAAGTGCCCGGCTCATGGCCAGCAGCAGCGCGTCCGTGATGCGTTGCGAAGTCTCCACGTTGCCTGCGGCCACGCTGGCGGGTGGCTGCGCGTTGACGATGCTGCGGTTGGGCAGAATCAACTGCACGGATTTCATTTCACCGCCGCCGGCGGGCAGAGTTTGCGCCAGGATGGTCTCGACCACGCAACGCACCACATAGTGGACGGCCGATCGAGTGATGGCGGCCACCGCGTTGATGCCACCCGTTGTCTGGGGCGCGCTTCCGGAAAAATCTATAATGAGTTGTTCGTGCTCGACGCGCACCGTCACGCGAATGGGCAACGGCCCGTTACCGAAGCCATCGTCTTCGAGCGCGTCTTCCGCGTGGTATTCGCCGTTGGGCAGTCGTTTGATGCCGGCTCGTACCAGGCGGTCCGCGTATTCGATCAGCTCGTTCATGGCCGCACGTACTTGTGCATCGCCGCGCGTGCGCGTGAGCTCGAGCAAGCGCTCGCGGCCGCGCGCAATGGCGCCCACCTGCGCGCCCAGGTCGCCTTCACGCTCAATGGGTGTGCGCACATTGGCCGTGATCAGGCGCCAGACATCGGGATTGCGCTGGCCGGCGCGCAGGAGGAGAACGGGCGGCAGGCGCAGGCCTTCCTGGTAGATCTCGCGAGCCAGCGGCATGGAGCCGGCGGCAATGCCACCCACGTCAGCGTGATGCGCACGCACCGCCAGGTAGGCCAGGACCGGACCGGTCTGCCCGCGTTTTTGCATGCGTCTCGCGCGCACGGGCGCGACCAGCGTGATGTCAGGCAGGTGCGTCCCGCCACAGAAGGGGTCGTTCAGCACGACGATGTCCCCGGTGCCCAACGACGGGTAGGCATCGATTGCGGCGCGCACGCTCATGGGCATGGCGCCCAGGTGGACGGGCATGTGATCGCCCATGGCCACCACTCGCCCGGCCCCGTCGAAGAGTGCACACGAATAGTCGCGCCGTTCCTTGATGTTGGGCGAATAGGCTGCGCCCCGCAGGGCCGCACCCATCTCTTCAGCAAGGGCCGTAAAGAGGTGGCGAAATACCTCCAGGCGGACCGGGTCCAAACGGCCGAGCGGCCTTTTCACGGTTTCTTCACGCGGTTATATTGCAAGCCATGATACCCGTTGAAAAACACGGCGATTCTTCGCACTTGGCTGGGCGAACGATCGCCTTTTTGTTGTTCGTCACGAAGCCAAACGAAGGAGGATGTGTTGGCGCGTAAACGTCGTCTGAACCGGGCCAAGCTGGAACAGCCCCAAACTCCGTACGATCGAGCTCGCAACGAGTTGTTTAGCGCGATCCGCCAATGCGGCGTGATCGATGCGCAGGAAGAAGATCAGTTGGAGTGGATGGCCGAAACCGTTGACTTTCTGGCGCAGCGCTATCCGGAACTGAATCCCACCGAGAAGGAACAACTCCAGCAAATCGGTCTTCGTTTCTGCAAACCGGTCATCCCGCACGGAACGCAAAATACTCCGACTTCTCTAGAGGACGCAAACGCGGCTTGATGATTTCCGCCCGCCCGCGCACAACGGCGCAATTGGCGGGCGGCTCGAACATCGGCCCCTGTTATGGACCCTTCCCACTTCATACTCAAACTTGTCGCCGTGTTGGTGCTGGTTGGTATCAACGCGTATTTCGTTGCGGCCGAATTTGCACTGGTAGCGGTGCGCCGCACGCGCATCGAGCAGCGCGTACGCGCCGGTGAGACGCGCGCGCACCGCGTGCTGCAGAGCCTGGATCACCCTGATGATTTCATTTCAGCGGCGCAGCTGGGTATCACAGTCGCCTCGATCGGCATCGGCTACATTGCCGAAGGCACCATCCACGCTCTGATCCTGCCCTACGTCCAGTCGGTGCATGTGCAGCTAAGTTTCTTGGCCATGCTCGGAACGCCGACTGTAACCGGTCATGCCATCGCTACCATTATCACACTGGTCCTGGTCACGTACCTGCATGTTGTTCTGGGTGAACAGGTACCGAAGATGATCGCGATTCAGCGCGCGGAGCCGGTCGCGTTGTGGACCGTTGTGCCTACTCAGCTGTTCGCTACCGTGTTGCGGCCGTTCATTCGCTTCATGTCCATCTCGGCCAGCACGATAACGCGCACCGTTGGACTTCACCCCGCTGGCGTGCACAGCCTGCCGCACACGTCGGAAGAGATCCGACTGCTGGTCGAGCAGAGTCAGGAGCACGGCGAAATCGAAGCGGAGCAGGAGCAAATGATCGCCGGGGTCTTCGAGTTCCCGGACATCATGGCGCGCGAGGTCATGACACCGCGTAGCGACATCAAGGCCGTGGAAGTCAACGCCAGTCTGACCGAAGTACTGCAGTTCCTGATTGATGAAGGCCACTCGCGCGTGCCTGTGTACGAGGAGGACCTCGACCAGATCGTGGGTGTGCTGCTCTCCAAGGATCTCCTGCCCCATCTGGTGGTCCCCGGGCAAGAGGTTTTTCAGCTGCGTCAGGTCATGCGCGAGCCCTACTTCGTGCCCGATACCAAGCCGCTCGGCGAGCTGATGAACGAGCTGCGCAGCGAGAGCGTTCACATGGTGATCGTCATCGATGAGTTTGGGGGCACGGAGGGCATTGTCACCATGGAAGATTTGCTGGAAGAGATCGTAGGCGAGATCTACGACGAGCACGATACGCCTCAGCCTGAATTTGAAGTGACCGACGAGGGTGACGTCCTGGTCGGTGGCGGCGCCAGTATAGACGAAGTGAATGAGCGCTTCGACATGGAGCTATCCAGCCAGGATTTCGATACCATTGGCGGGTACGTCTTTGGCGCCCTGGGCCGGCCGCCCGTCCTGGGCGATACCATCGCGGTGAATGGTTCGGGTGAGTTGACCGTGGCCGAAACTTTGGGGCGGCGCATCACGCGCGTCCGCATTCGACCCGCGCGACGGCGTCAGGAGCGGACCGAGGCCGATGAGCACACAAAAGCAGAGTCCAGGGACGAAAGGCCGTGAAAGGAAATGAGATTGTTGTTCCATTGCAGTTGACAGCAACGGTAAATTCCCACCGGCGAAAACGACAGCAGCCTTGAACGTCCATCTCGACGGTCGCAGAGCGAGCGCCGATTCCAACTACCATATCGAGTCTCATTGACCCAGGTGCGGCGGTCGCGTAGGGACCGGTCGAGGGGCATTGCCCACTCGCCCGGTCTCTTATCGTAATATCAAGCTGGCCTGTCACTTGCGCGGGCGCCGCGCGCCCGGTGGAGGAACCGCATGGCCACGAGAAAAACAAAGGCGCCCAGGCGCGCCGGCGCGGCCAAGGGAGGACGGGGGATGGCGACAAAGAAGAGCAAGCAGGCGCCCGCACGTAAGAAAGCGCGGCCTGCCGCGAAATCGGCGAGTCGAAAGCCGGCCAAAAAAACGGCCAAACGACCCGCCAAGACCGCTGCGCGCAAGGCGCCGGCCAAGGCTCGCAAGGCCGGCAAGCCGGCCAAGGCGCTGGCCCGTAAGGCCGCACCTCACAAGGCCGCGCGCAAGCCCATCGCCAGGAAGACGCCCGTCAAGAAGGCGGAGGTCAAGAAGGCGGAGGTCAAGAAGGCACCGGTCAAGAAAGCGGCCGTAGCGGTGGTCAAACCGGTTGCCATCAAGCCGCCTCGGCCAGCGCCGGCCGCGCCATCGCCCAAACCAGTGCCGGCACCGCCGCCAGCGGTTACTGCGCCACCCCATACCGAAGCGCCAGCTGAGGCAGCTGCGGGCGCAGCGCCCACCAAAGGGCTACCCGCTATCCGCCCGTACCGAGGGACGCAGGCCGGTGGGCCGGCCAAGGGCAAGCGTGGCCGCCAGAAAAAGCGGACGCGCAATCGCTACTCGAAGTTGTTTGCTGAATTCGAAACCCGGCCCGCGCCGCCGGATCGCAAAAGGAAGCGCCGGGCGGTCGATGACGAGGACGAAGACACCTCGATCAGCGTGTTACGCGAACGGCCAAGGCTGCAGATCGAATCGCCCGAGCAAATTCGCATTGGTGTGCTCAAGCGTTACCTGGAGACTGGCCAGGCTTCCTGTCCGGTTGGTTGCGGCGGTATTGCCGAGGTCGTGCGTGTGGGCACATTGGAGGAGGGCGCCGGTGAGGTCTGGATTGAGTGTTTGAGTTGTGCGCAGCGCGAGCGTTTCTTGGTGCCCAAGTCAACGCCGGCAGAACGGCAGCTGGCCCAGCGCACCATGGAAGAGGTCGGCGAGGCCCAGTGCCCGCGCCATGGACGGCCGGTACAGCTTCGGCGTCGCGGTCGCGATCTGGTATGCCCCGAGTGCGGAGTGCTCTATCCCGAAAGGTAAATTTGTCGAACTCGCTTTCGGGATAGGCCCTGTGGCCCGGTCACATTGCGGACTGCGCCGGACGGCCAGGGATCAGTTCTTGCCCTGCGGCGTAGCAGGAGCGTAGCACAGGGAACTAGACTAGATGTATCGAACCGGCCGTCTCTCCACTCCTCGTCCCACCCGCCTGCAGCGCAGCGTCTTTGCTCGCGCCTTCCTTGCGTTTTGCCTGATAACTCTGCTGGCAGCTGCCGCACGACTGCAGCTCCTGCATTCTTCGACCTGGGCAAACATCGCGCGTAACAACCGGCTGCGCGACGTAGTCGTACCCGCGCCGCGCGGTACCATTTACGACCGTCATGGGCAGGTGGTAGCCGAGAACAAAGTAGGCTATAACGTGATGTTAATGCCCGGTAACCGCGACAGCATGAACGCGCAGTTGCGGCGCTTGCAGCCCGTGCTGGCCATGACCGATGAAGAGATGACCCGCGCGTGGCGCCGCCATGACCGCCCCACGCAACGGCATTTGCCGATGACCGTCATGGCCGACGCGCCGGAAGAGGCCATTGCCCGGCTCGAAGAGCAGCGCAAGCTCTTCCCGGGAGTGCACGTGATTGAATTCGCCAAGCGCCACTATCCGGCTGGTTCGTCGATCGCGCACATGATCGGGCACGTGGCGGAAATTGGTCCCAACGACATGGAGTTGCCTCAGTACGCCGGTTATCAGCAGGGACGCTGGATCGGGAAGGGTGGACTCGAGAAGCGCTACGAAAAATGGCTTGGTGGTGAGCCGGGCTCGCGATATCTCGAGATCGATGCCATGGGGCGGATCCGGGAGTGGCTACCCGATTCGCTCGGTCTACCGCCCATACCCGGCCGTGACTTGCAGCTCTACCTGGATCTCGATCTGCAGCGTTACATCGAAGGCATCTGGCCACGTCAATTTCGCGGCGGCTTCGTTGCCCTCGATCCCAAGACGGGCGGCATCCTCGCCTACTACAGCTTCCCCAGCTATGACCCCAACACATTCATTGGCGGGATTCCGGACACGCTTTATAAACGCTTGATGCAAGACCCGTCCAAGCCAATGCTGGATAGAGCCGGAGGAACAGGCTCAGCCCAACCGCCGGCATCAACCTGGAAGCTGCTCGTTGCTGCCATGGCGTTGGAAGAAAAAGTGGTGGAGCCCGATGAAGTGATGCCCATTGCGTGCACGGGTGGCATCCAAATGCTCGGTCGCTACGCCGCCTGCTGGGACAAAACCGGGCACGGCCGCTCCGACATGATCAAGGGCATCATGCAGTCCTGCGATGTCTATTTCTATCAAGTCGGCGCCCGCATCGGGCTGCGCCGCTTTGCGCAGGTCGGCACGCGCATGGGCTTTGCCCGCCCCACCGGCATCGATCTGCCGGGCGAGCCGCGTAACAGCTATCCGGACACGCCCGAGTGGTGGCTCAAGAACCCCTTGTTTCGTTACATGCCCAAGGAGAGCGAGGTCATGTCCATGGCCATTGGCCAGGGCCCGATCACCATGACTCCGCTCAAGATGGCAACGCTGTTTGCCGCGTTGGCTCGCGCCGACGGCAAGGCGCTTCAGCCGCGCCTGGCCAAATTGGAAAACGACACCACGCAGGGAGTCGCGGTAAACCTGAGCCTCACGCGCGCGCACGTCGATCAATTGTGGCGAGGCATGCGCCGCGTGGTGGGTCCCGGTGGCACCGCCCCGCTCACTCGCCTCAAAGACTGGGATCTGTTGGGAAAAACCGGAACCGCTCAGGCCTGCGCGGGCCCGCGCTGCTCCATCAAGGACCACGGTTGGTTCATCGGGATGGCCGGACCACCCGGCAAAGACCCCGAAATCGTTGCCGCCATGTTCCTGCAGAACGCGGAGCACGGGTGGACCGCCTCCGATTACGTCGCCAACGGCATCAACTTCTATCTGTCCCGGAAATACGGTAAACCGTTCGAGCGCTACGCCACCCCGCGTGAGCGGTTTGCCAAGGGTATGCCCGTGGACGGCGCCTGGTTGTCCAGTCCCATCGTGGATCCTGGCCGCTCCACAGAACCGAACGATACGTCCAGCAATACAAAAACGGCACGCCAGTCAAACAGCGCCTCCGGCCATAAACACTGAAAAAACAAACGGCCGCGTAAGCGGCCGTCTCTCAACTCAAACGCGTGCGCCGCGTTTGTCGCGCCAAAAGCTCCGATTCTTCACCTTTCGGTTCTTCATCACCTTCCAGACGCGCCAACACCCGACGTGCTATGACTTCAGCCCGTCCATTCCCCGGCTCCAACGCCTCCAGATAAACCTCCAGCACCCGATCCAGCGGCAACTCATCACCCACCGTTGCAATCACTTCCAACGCATTACGGACATGCGTCTCCAACACCGCCTCTTCCGCTTTTGCCAGCGAGACCAACAGGCGGCGCCGACCCTCTTCACTCAACCGTCGACGCTTCAACCAGTCGAAAACCACAACCCCTCCTCGAGTGCGCCCGCAATGAACCCTGCACGTGCGCGGCCTGTTCCGCAACAGACCCAACCAACCTGCCTGTAACAGATTGCCGAACTCTCACACTGCAACCCGTTTGCCCACGAATACACAGGCAAGTGCGACCGGATGGACCACAACATATGGGTGGTTGCGGGCTGCTAACCCCATTACATTGTAGCCCGAGCTGTTGCGGCACTTTCTTCCCTCCCCGCCCGACCCGAATCACAGGTTCTTGAGGAGGCAATGAATGGCCACCCCGTTCCTCAGTTCGGAAGAATATGACGAACGCGCGCATCGCCTTTACGACCAGGGCGACTACGAGACGGCGCTGGAGACATTGAAGGAAGGGCTGAAGCTGTATCCCAATTCAGTGGAGCTGCACGTCGGCCTGGCGTATACGCGGCTGGCGCGTGAGGAGTTTGTCTGGGCAAAACAGAGTTTCGAACACGCCCTGGTGCTGGATGGCGAGCACGAGGACGCGCTGGTGGGGCTGGGAGAAGCGCTGCTCCGGTTTGGTCAGCGTGCCCAGGCCATGACCTATTTTCAGCACGCCCGAACGACCGGTTGTGCGGACGATTTGGATTTGTTGCTGTCGATGGGCCGCGCGCTTTATCGGGAGCGCATGTTCGAAGAGGCGAAGGAAGTTTTTGTAGAAGCGGCGTCAATGTATCGGGAGAGTGCGGAGGCTGCGGCGGCGCTGGGGTACACGTTTCATCGACTTGGGGATGAAACTTCGGCGCGCCGGGAATTGCGCCGGTCACTGCATCTGGATCCCGAGCATCATGAGGCGCGGATCTACCTCGGTCATCTGCTGTACGACAGTAGTGAATGGGCGGGGGCGCTGAAGGAGTTCGAGCGGGTGGTGGCATCCGAGCACTGGGATTCGCTAGCCCTTTGGCGACTGATCGAGTTGAAGCGAGCGCTCACGGGCGCGGAGCCGGGGAGTGCAGGCCTGGCGCTTTGGGAAGCGCGTTTGGAGGAATTGGAGTCGGAAGTCGATCAGCTGGATGAGCTGTTGGCGGAACTGGAAGGCACGGATGCCGACGAAATACGGCGAGAACATGCGGGCCGCCGCTCGGCCGACTTCACGTTCGAGGCGCACCGCGTGCGCATGCCGGATGGACGGTGCCTGAGCGGTAGCTGGCTGGAGATCGTGCGGCAGATGCGCGATGCGCAGGGTCGGTCGGGCGAGTCGGTTGCACAGTTCATGCGCAGGCACGCGGACGAGGAGCGCGCGCGCACCGGGCGCAGCTGGCCGGCAGCCGAGCCCGAACAGTTCGTGCGGGCCGGCGCGCACGCGGGCCACTGGCAGATTGAGACCTGAGAGACCAGTTGAGCGGGCCGGTACTTTTCGGTGCTCCACTCGTCAGTGTCATAGTGAAAAGAAGAAGCCGGAACGCTCGATATGATTGACAGGACACGCGTGCTGCGCCCGCTGGACGATGCAGCGGCCGCCCTCGAACAGCTGGATGACTATCAGACGACGGCTGAACTGGCGTCAGCCGTGCAGGGCACTGCCCAGGCGGTGGATCGCGTGTTGCGCAACCTGCTGCGCTCGGATTCGGGAACGCCGGATGAGTTGCGACTGTCTGCGCTTTCGTCTGCCGAATTGCCGCACGACCGACTGATCCCCGCGCTTCGACAACGCAACCTGATTTCCTTGCAACTTGCCGGTCAGGTTCACGAATTGGAGCAAGCGGCCAGACGAGCCGCAGCGGGCGACGTGCGCGCCGCTGACGGTGATCAGGCCTTGCACGTTGTCCAAACACTGCGCGCGGAAGTCTCGGCGGCCTCGGATAAGCCTGTGTTGGCGGCCGCGCATCACGCAGTCGAGTCGGGCATGCTCGATTTGCCGGTGCGGGCCGTGCCGAGCGCGAACCGCCAAAAGCAGCTTTACCGTAGAGTTGGCCTGGCCGGAGCATTGCTGTTGCTGGGCGCTTTGCTGATCACGCTGGTCACGAAAGAAAGCGATCTGGAGAAAGGCATTGCCGCGTTCAAAGCGCAGCGTTGGGATGTTGCCGAGGAACATCTGGCCAGGGCAGCGGGAGATCAGGCAGATGCAACAGCCCAGCTTTACCTTGCGCGCGTCTACCGGCGTCAGGAGCGGTACGACCGGGCCGCAGCCGTGCTCAAACAAGCAGCCACGCGACACAGCCAGGACGATGACATCTGGCGCGAATTGGGCAACTTGTTCCTCGATCTGAATCAGCCGGAATATGCCGTGGAGCGTTTCCGCCGCGCGCAGGAACTGGACCCGGACGAGAAGCTCAATTGGATCGGACTTGTGCACGCCATGCGCGCGGCCGGCGATCCGTCGTCCGAGCAGGTGCTTCAGCAAGCGCCGGCAGAAGTCCGTGCTGCCATGACACGCGTGAACTGAACCGAGGCGCCGTGCATAGCCATCGTAACCGGAATGTGTTGACATGAACGATTCCTTGCCCGCCCTGCATCACGCGCTGGTTGAGGCACTACTGCAGAGACAACATCACGGTTCGGACCAGCCAGTAACGGTGGCCGAGGTCTATCAGGACCTCATTCCGTACCGGAACGTGCGCACCTCGGTCGGCTTTGCGCTAAACGCGGACTACGAGCATGCTCTCCTCAAATTGCTGGCGGGTGATGGCGGCTACGCGCGCGTCGAGCCGGCGGAAGTGCAAAACGCACTGCGGCTAGAGCTCAAATCACAGAATCCCAACGTGGGTATTTTTCGCAATTATGCCGCATGCGACGTGTTTGTGAGTCTGCCCCGGGATTTCGAGCGCCACCGTCAAGCGCGTAGCACGGCGGCTCCGCCGGCCGCAGCGCCGGGCGTCGGCAGTGCAGGCGTAGCTCCGTCGGGGCAAACACCAGTGACCAACGGCTCGACTGTTGAGCGGGCTGCAGTACCGGCCGCAACGGCTCGTCCCGCCAGTCCGGCTGCAGCGCCGCCGCCTGCACAGCCGTCCGCGGCAGTGCGTGCGGCCAGCGCGGTGAGTTGCGCGGCGTGTAAGAAACCGATGCCAAATGCGCGACCAGCGCGTTTTTGCCCGCATTGTGGGCACGATCAGAGTCGCCGCCAGTGCGCCGGCTGCCACGAACCGATGGAAGCAACCTGGAAGTACTGCGTAGCCTGCGGCACGCCCGCCTGAGCGCTGCTCCCCGCTGCGTGTAGATCGTCCTCTTGACGGCTTGCACATTGCATGGCCCACGCTCTACTTTGCGCGCGCTTGGCCCAGGGAGGCCGAACCAGCGTGTCGTCCGCGCCGGCAGTGCCGCACTACAACAGTGATGAGGAGGAGCTGCACATGCGCATGAGGGGGTGGAGCGCAATTCTGAGTGGTTTGGCCTTGACCGCGGTGGTTGCTTGCGGTGGTGGAGACGCGGCACAGGACGCTGCAACTGACACGACCGCGACACCGACTCCGACGCCCACACCGCCGCCGCCCGCCGCTACCGCAGGCGCGCCGCCTACGGGTGCGACTGCGGAAATGGTTGCTGCCGGACAACAAACATTCGGCAGCGTTTGCTATGCCTGTCACGGCCCGGATGCGAAGGGCACGCCGCTCGCGCCCAACCTGACCGACGCCGAGTGGATCAATACGGATGGCACGTATGACGGCATCATCAACATCGTGAAGACTGGCGTGCTGCAGCCGAAGAACGCACCCGCGGCCATGCCACCCATGGGTGGCGGCCAGCTCACCGATGATCAGGTGCGCGCGGTTGCGGCCTATGTCTGGTCGCTGGGCGGCGGCAAATAACTCGTTCGTTCTGCAGTCGCGTATTGCGCCGGTGCATCCGTTCCATGGGTGCACCGGCGTTTTTGATTTGGCTGCCATTGTTAACAGGCTGCCGCGACTCACCGTTGCGCGACGAAAAGCTCGATATCGGCAGTGATACCATCGACCTGGCGCCCGGCGTAGAGATCCGCGAGATCCGGGTTCGGCTGCAATCGGAAAGCGAATTCGAACCGGCTCGCGTCCAGGCGCGTGTCGGCGATGTCATCCGGTTTCAGACCTCGGACGCGCGCACGCACGTATTGGGTTTCCTGGAGGACAGCATTCCGCCTGGCGGACGCGAGTGGTTGGCCAGCCGCTCCCAGCTGCGTAGCCCGCCGCTGCTGGTGGAAGGCGCAACGTGGATTGTGAGTCTGGAAGGAGCGCCGCCCGGTGCCTACACGTTTCATTGTGTGACACATGGCTTGACCGGCAGAATCGCCATCGAATAACCCTTGCTCCAACCCCGACCCTGCATAATTTCCGCGCATGCCTCGAATCGCGGTTATACCCGGCGATGGGATTGGCGTGGACGTGACGCGTCAGGCCACCAAAGTCCTCAGCATTCTGGCCGAGCGCTCCAGTCTGACACTCGATATCACAGAATTTGACTTTGGCGCAGAACGCTACCTCAAAACGGGCCGCGCCATCACGGAAAAAGAATTCGAAGCGCTGTCGCGCTTCGACGCCATTTTCCTGGGCGCTCTGGGCGACCCGCGCGTGAGCGACAACGCACACGCGCGCGCCATCTTGTTGGGACTGCGCTTCCGCTTCGATCTGTACATCAATCTGCGTCCGGTCAAACTTCTCGATGCCCGCCTTTCACCGCTGCGCAATGTGCGGCCCGAAGATGTTGATCTGGTCATTGTACGGGAGAACACGGAAGGTGTGTATCTTGGCCTGGGTGGCACGTTCAAGCGGGGTACACCCGATGAGATCGCCATCGAAGAAGATCTGAACACGCGCAAAGGCGTAGAGCGCATCACACGCGCAGCTTTCGAGGTGGCCCGGCGCGGCAAACGCCGTAAAGTCACGCTCACCGACAAAGCCAACGCAATGCAACACGCCGGCAGCCTGTGGCGTCGTGTTTTTGCCGAGGTTGCGAAAGAATACGCAGACATCCCACGGGACGCTGTGTACATCGATGCCCTGGCGCTCGATCTGGTGCGCCGGCCCGCGCACTATGATGTGATCCTGGCACCCAACCTGTTTGGTGATATTCTCAGTGACCTGGCCGCCGCGCTGGCCGGGGGACTGGGAGTGGCCCCTTCGGCTAATCTGCATCCGGGTCGGCCAGGCCTTTTCGAGCCGGTCCACGGCTCGGCGCCCGACCTGGTCGGAACTGGCAAGGCGAATCCTGTGGCCGCTATTCTGACGGCCGCGCTGATGTTGCGAGAGCTCGGGCATGTGGCGGCGGCGGAAGCCATCGAACAGGCGGCTCAGCGTTCGGTCAAGGAAGGCAAAACTACGCCCGATCTGGGCGGATCACTCTCCACTGAGCAGGTGGGTGATTGGATTTGCGACCAGCTCGCCTGAGCGCGGTCAAATCGTTGCATACGGGGTAGAATCATCAGGCCAGATCGAACGGAGTTCGCTTTCCATGACGAAGCATCCCACCGATGTAGTTTTTCTTTCCGGGCGCAGGACCGCGCTGGGTACCTTCGGCGGTTCCTTGCGTCACCATTCGGCCAATGACCTGGGCGCCATTGCGGCGCGAGCTGCCATCGAAAGTGCGCGAATTGAGCCCGGCGCCGTGGATCAGGTCGTGTTCGGCAATGCACTACAAACATCGGCGGACGCCATTTACCTGGCGCGCCATGTGGGCCTGAAAGCGGATGTGCCCATCGAGACACCGGCGCTCACGCTGAATCGGCTGTGCGGCTCGGGGTTTCAGGCGATCATCACAGGCGCCGAGCAGATCATTCTGGGTGAAGCCAATGTTGCTTTGTGCGGCGGCGCGGAATCCATGAGCCAGGCGCCGCACGTGCTGCGCGGTGCGCGTTGGGGTGATCTGCGGCTCGGTCCACCGAGCGATGCGCTGGAAGATTTGCTCTGGGCCGCGCTGACCGATCCACTTTGCAACCTCTCCATGGCGCAGACCGCGGAGAAGCTGGCAGAACAGTATGGTGTGACCCGCGAACAGGCCGACGATGTTGCGTTTCAGTCGCAGCAGCGTGCCAAAGCCGCGTGGGATGATTGTCACTTTGAAGCCGAGATTGTGCCCGTGCCGGTCAAGAGCAAGAAGGGTGAAACACTGTTCCGCACGGATGAGCACATGCGACCGGAAACCACACGCGAGGCCCTGGCCGCGCTGCGACCTTACTTCCGCAAAGACGGTCTGGTCACGGCGGGAAACGCGAGTGGCATCGGCGATGGCGCCGCGGCTACTGTGATTGCCGATGCAAAATGGGCGGAGCAGCGCGGACTGAAGCCGATCGGCCGACTGGTAGCCTGGGGTCTGGCCGGCGTTGATCCCAGCATCATGGGCATTGGACCAGCACCCGCCAGCCGTCAAGCACTGAAGCGCGCCGGTCTCACACTCGATGACATGGATCTGATTGAGGTGAACGAAGCATTCGCGGCGCAGTTCTGTGCGGTAGCCAGGGAACTGGGGCTGGACCTTGCCAAAACCAACGTGGACGGCGGGGCGATTGCACTGACGCACCCGCTGGCCGCTTCTGGTGCGCGCATCACGGTGCACCTCCTGCACGAGCTAGAGCGCCGCGGCGGTCGTTATGGCCTGGGCAGTGCCTGTATCGGCGGCGGGCAGGGCATTGCCGTCATTGTGGAGAGAGTCTGATGGAAGTCCTTGCTTCGATCGTGGCCGCTGTTGCGGTTCTCGGTTTAACCAGCTTTCGCGTGCTGCGCGAATACGAGCGCGGTGTCGTGTTCCGTCTGGGACGACTCATACCCCAGCGCGGCCCCGGACTGACCTGGCTCTGGCCGCTCGGCCTGGAGCGCATGATCAAAGTGCCGCTGCGCATTGTAACGCTCGACATCCCGCCGCAGGACGTAATCACGCGGGACAACGTGTCGATCAAGGTCAATGCCGTGGTCTATTTTCGGGTAAAGGATCCGATCAAGTCGACGGTCGTGGTGCAGGATTACCTGTTTGCTACCAGTCAGCTGGCGCAAACCACACTGCGCAGTGTGGTCGGCCAGGCCGAGATGGACCAGTTGTTGGCCGAACGCGATCATTTCAATCACATCATTCAGAAGATCATCGACGAGGGCACGGATCCGTGGGGCATCGATGTCACTGCGGTGGAGATCAAGGACATCGACCTGCCACAGGAAATGCGACGAGCCATGGCCAAGCAGGCCGAGGCGGAGCGTGAGCGGCGCGCCAAAGTGATCGGCGCGCAGGGCGAACTGCAGGCTTCGCAAACGCTGTCCGAAGCTGCGCGCATCATGTCGCAACATCCCGCTGCGCTGCAACTGCGCTTCCTGCAGACAGTGACGGAAATCGCAGCCGAGAACAACTCGACCACGTTGTTCCCTATACCGCTCGATTTGTTCAGACCTTTCATGGAAGGCGCAGCACGAATTGCAGCTGCCAGCAACGCACCGGCTCAACCGGTCGCGCCGCCGGCCGAGCCGGCCATGCTGACTGCACCCTCTCCCGAGCTACGGCCACTGCCTCAGAAGACGCAGGCTGAGCTGGACCCGGTCCAGAAGCCTCGTCGCTCCTGACCAACGCATGGAGAACGAACCCGGCCCGCCGCGTGCCGATACCGCGATCACACGGCAAGGCCTCGAGCAAGTCATTCGCCGTGCGGTTGAACTTTCGCTGGCCGAGCAGGACGCGGGCGATCAGGTCAGCGAAGATGAGCTGGTCAAGATTGCCGAGGAACTGGGCCTGTCCGCGCGTCATGCGCGCCAGGCCTTGTACGAGCGCTCACCCGAAGAGCAAACCGAACCGCGCTTTCTCGATCGTCACTTCGGCGTGGTCAACGTGGTCACCATGCGTTCCATCGGGTGCGACGTTCAGATCGCGCAGGGACGCCTGGAAGATTACCTGGTCACGGGTGAGTACCTGCAGATTCGCCGACGTCAGGGCGTAAATGCTTACTTCGAGCCCGCCGAAGACGCGTTCAGCAGCATTGCCCGCGCCTTCAGCCGGCCTTCGGGTCGCTTTCACATCGCGCGCGTACAGCGCGCTTATCTTTCGGTACGGCCGCTCGAGGCCGGCTGGTGCCATGTCCGCCTCGAGATGAGCTATCCAGAGAAACGAAGGGATCACGTCATATATGCGGCCGTGTTCGGCAGCATGGCCGGCCTTTTCACAGGCGGCATCACCGCCGTAGGCATCGCAATCGCGGTAGGCAACAACGCGGTGGGAGTTCCGCTAGCCGTTGCCGGGGGCCTGGCCAGCGCTGCGGGCGTTTTCACCGGCGTCTGGGTCCTGTTCCGCAACGCGTATCGCAAATGGCTGGGCCGCAGCCGTGATGAAGCCGATGCCGTCCTCGATCGCCTCGAGCAAGGCGAGGATTTGCGGCCGCCCGCATCACCCTGGCTGCGTCGATTGCAACAGCGCCTGCGGGGCTTCGGCTCGCGCCCCATCTCGGGTTGAGCGCAGAAGCGCCCGCCCGTACCTTATCGCCCGACAAAACACGTTCACGCTAACGTTCTCGTTAACGCTCAGGTCCGTTCGCTTCGTGAGCGTGAACGAAACGAGAGCGAGAACGTGATCAGATTCCAAGGGAGAGCTCGATGCCGGAGATCGAACGGGTGGGCGTGCTGGGGTGCGGATTGATGGGGAGCGGCATTGCCGAGGTTTGCGCTCGCGCCGGCTACCAGACATGGGTGCGCGAAGTGGCGGACGACCTGGCGAAAAAGGGCCGCGCAGCCATCGAGAAGAGTTTGGGTCGCGCGGTCGACAAAGGAAAACTCAGCGCCCAGGAGCGCGATCTCGTGATCGGTCGGATTCACACCACCACGGAACTGGAAGCATTGAAAGATGCGGACATCATCATTGAGGCGGTGACCGAAGATCTGCAGCTCAAGAACGACATGTTCCGCACGCTGGACCGGGTCTGTCCGCCGCACACCATCCTGGCCAGCAACACCAGCTCGCTCACCATTGCCGAAATGGCGGCCGCCACACATCGGCCGGAACGCACCGTTGGATTGCATTTCTTCAATCCGGTGCCGGTAATGAAGCTAGTCGAAGTAGTGCGTACCATTGCCACCAGCCAGGAGACATTCCGTACCGCATTCGATTTTGCGCGCTCGTTGGGCAAGGAGCCAATCGAGGCCAAGGACAGCTCGGGCTTTGTGGTGAATCGCCTGCTGGTGCCCTATATGCTCGATGCCATCCGCTGCCTCGAGCAGGGGCTGGCCTCCACCGAAGACATCGACAAAGCCATGGTCCTGGGCACAGGCTATCCCATGGGGCCGTTCGCGCTGTGCGACTTTGTCGGCATCGACACGCTCTATCGCATTGCCGAAATCATGTTCGATGAATTCCGGGAACCGCGCTTTGCGCCGCCTGCTCTGCTCAAGCGCATGGTCACCATGGGATACGTTGGTCGAAAGGCCAAACGCGGGTTTTACGACTACTCGGGTGAACAGCCGAAGGCCGTCGACCTGGGCATATGATGGCGGTGGTTGTGGTCAGGGAAGCGCGTCGCCGTGATGCAGCGCCTGCGCGTAATGATCGTATTCGCTCGCATGCGCCAGGTAATCCTGGACCCAAATCTCAAACGGCGGTAGCGGCATGCGCCGCTCCAGATCTTGCACCACCGTCATGGCCAGTTGAAAACGGTCGTTGGCCTGAAAGTCAATGACACGGCCGGCAAGCAAGGTCTCGACCAGCGCCCGGAAATCGCCCGGCGCGATCAGTGCAATCAGATGCGCGACCTGATCGACCCGATACGACTCGTATCGGGAACGCAATTGCTCGTAACTCAGTTCGGCCGTGCCGGGCAGACCATCGGGCACCAGCTCTCCCGATCGCGCGGCCAATAGCTCGCGGAACCAGCGATTATAGTCCGCGGAAACGCGCTTGCGTTCATACGTGTGCAGTGCTGATTGCAGCAGCGCGTGCAACAGAGGACGACCTAGAGCGCGCGCTCGCACGTCCACACCCGATTCCGTAGCCTCCACGAATAGATCCGTGGTCCGAATCTCACCCTCTTCGGTCAGATAGTCCGCCGAACGAAAGGTGAAATAGCCGCGCCATTGCCCTTCGCCGCGCGGATAGGTGACCAGGAAAACCGTCCACCGTCGGTTGCCGTCCTCGAGAAAACAGAACGAGCGGCAGCGCGTACGCCAATCGCCCGGCACCAGCAGCGGGCGCTCTCCAGCGGCAAATGTCGAATCGCGGTCGGCTCGAGGCAGCATATCATGACGCTAAGCCGGGCGCGTCACGCGCGTCAAACAATTTCGCGGCCAGAAAAAGTGCAGCGCCGAGCTGGCCTCACTAACGGTGTGTTTTCGGGTCAACGCAGGCGCCGGCGCGTGCCCAATACGGACGCGCGCGCGCCAACTTCCAAAAAGAGAAATTCGGTTTTTTTGAAATCCCCCATTTGTTCCGATTGCGAGCCCGCCAAAAGGTGTTGCGCGCGTGCGCGAAGGCGCGCCACACTTCGTTACCAAAACTTCGCTTTGGCTTCACAAAAGCACCCGAATCATGCTCCGTCAGATGCCGTAAGTCATTGAATCTCAGGCGTTTTCTCATAACGAATTGATTCGCTTTGCGTTACCGAAAGACTTGACTCACCGCGACCCATATCTCTATCTTTTGCGCCACTCAAGAGCTGATTCGCAGGTGGGAGCCGCCGCCTTCCGACCCGGTGGATTTCCTCCAAAAATTCTAAATTTTTGTAGGGTGCAGAGGCGATAATTATGTGGGATACCTGTGCCGTGGAACTGCGTGTCAACCTGCCCAAGTCCGTTGCCGCGGAAGTGCAAGAAGTGCAGCGCCGGGACCCGGAGATGTTGAGTCGGATGGTGTACTACGCTGTGACCAGCCGCACGATTTTCGATCACCTCACCAGCCACGCGCGCGCGCCGTTTTCGACTGAGCCCTTGACGCCGCGCATTCCCTAACTCTACGGTTCGATGGCCGCGGAATTGCGTCCCCGCGGCGAACACTTCTCCAGGTGAGTCGTAAACCCGGTTTGGCCGCTGTGCGGTCGACGTGCGGCTCACCATGTCGACGTGCTGGCAAGACCTGCGTTGCGGATGAATCAATCACAAGCAAGCGCGCGCGAACGCGAGTTGCGCGCAAAATACTTCGACTGGTGTTCTGCCCGTCTGGCGGACCGATTCCTTGCGTTGAGTCCGGACGAGATTTACGAGCTGGCGGAACGGGCAAGTCACGGACGAGCGCCAGAAGCGCACACGGCCGTTACGGCTGCATCGAATGCGGCCAACACAGGTGTGTACGACCAACCGCCCGCATCGAGCAGGCGCGATATGGAATGGCTGGAACAGGACAATTTTCGGGTACTGGTTGCGCGTGTTGCCGAGGTCCTGGCTGACACACTGCCTTCCTTTGAGGAGTGGGTTGTAGCGTATGAGAATGGGCCCCAGAAGTTTGATGATGAGATGCTTGGATTCTGGAAGGAGAACGACTGATCGCGGTCAGTGCACGTCGGTAGGAGGCCGAAGCTGGTGCCACCAGGTACCGATCAGGGCCGCGATCCCCGCCGCAAGCAGCAGTACACCCACCGTAGTCCAGGCCACGCCGTAGTCATACCGATCATCACGGAGCCCGCCGAAAGCGCGCACCAGTGTGTAGAGTGCGGTCAAAATCCAGGTCAGGCCAATACCGAAGCCAGCCAGGACGGCCAGTTTGTTTGGCTGATGTCCGTTATACGCCATGCGAGCACCTCATCGAGTGAAGCTGCGGCGGGAGAATAGAAGACAGAGGAGATTGCGTCAACCGCGCGTGTTCTTGCATCATCCGGCGGATCTGTTTTGGGAGCACGGAGAACACATGGCCATACCGATAGTGATGCCGGAAGGTACACGCGTGAAAATTGTGCGGGGCAATTTTCCACAGGACCCAATGTTGACGGGCCGGACCGGCCTGGTGGTGCAAACGAGCGAGTACCAGACGCAGAGCGTGGGCGTGGTACTGGACGGTGAAGGGGCGGCGCGTTTTTTTGCGCCCCATGAGTTGGAAGTGCAGAGCGAGCCGCCGCGCCTGCCCGAGCGCGAGGCGGCGAAACAGCGGCGCGCCCTGCCCTGACGGCCTGTTAGAAGGGCAGGTCGTCGTCGTCTGCTTCGAAGGGCGCGCTCGGTTGTGGTTGCGGCGCGCGGCCGCGGGACACGCTGCGTTCAGCGCGCTCAAACGAGGCGCCACCGCTGCCCCCTCGGTCAGTACCACCGAGCATCATGAGATCACGGGCAATGATGTCCGTCCAATAGCGCGGCTTTCCGCTGTCATCCTCGGTTTGCGAATACTCGATGGAGCCCTCGATGTACAGTCGGTCACCCTTGTGCACGTATTGCTCGATGAGATCGGCCAGCCGTTCCCAGGCCGTAATACGGTGCCACTCCGTTTTTTCCTGCCGCTGACCACTCCGATCGTTGAACGTCCGATTGGTTGCCAGCGAGAATTTGGCGACTTTGGCGCCGCCACCGGTGGTACGGATCTCAGGGTCGTTTCCAACGTTACCGATGAGCATGACCTTATTGAGAGAGCGACTCATCTTCCCCTCGATTCTTGTTCGCTTTCACCGCGCTCAAGATGCTCGTCTTCCCAGGGCCGCGCCATGGCTGACGGTGGCAGCCGTCTGATCTTCACTGACCCAGCTGGGATAGAGGTCACGCAGCCGGCGAGTTATGGGACCGGGCTGGCCGTCGGCGACTGGTTTGTCATCGACGAGCACAATGGGCATGACTTCCGTGGTCGTGCCGGAGAGAAAGAGCTCCTGCACTTCTGACAGACGTGAGTGGGGGATCGGCGTTTCGCGCACGCGCATGCTCAGACTGCGCGCTTTTTCCAGGACTACCAGCCGGGTGATGCCGGTCAGGATGTGGCCAGAAGCAGGATAGGTGATCAATTCATCATCGAGCACGCCAAACAGATTTGAATGTGATCCTTCAATCATTGCATCGGCGTGGACGAACAGGGCTTCAAAGGCGCCCGCCTCTTTGGCTTGCTGATTGGCCAACACGTTGGGCAGCAGCGCAATGGACTTGATGTCACAGCGGCTCCAGCGTGTATCGGGCACCGTGATTGCGCTCACACCCTTCTGCCAGTAGGCAGCCGGATGGTTCTTGAACGGCTTGACGGCCACGAACACCGTGGGCGGTGTGTCGGCTGACGGGAACGCGTGTGCGCGTGGTGCGGCGCCGCGCGTGACCTGGATGTAGAGCGTGGCATCGCCCGCGTGCAGATTGTTCTGGTCGATCAGCCGAGCCGCAATAGCCCCTATCTCATCCACGATGTCCGCCTGAATCTGTAATTCGCCCAGGCCGTAACGCAGCCGGTTCAGGTGGCGTTCCAGGAGGAATATGTGACCATCGTAGAGACGGGCCACTTCATACACACCATCGGCGAAAAGGAAGCCGCGGTCATCTACCGAGATACGAGCGTCCGCAAGCGGAACGTAGTTGCCATTGAGATAAACGTTCATTGCCGGTCTCCGGGATGCGTTGAGGGAGAATCGCATCCGGGCTGGCCTGGCGTCAATCGTTGCGCTCGAGCGTCATGAGCAGGCGGCCGCCACCAAACACACGTGTGTCGCCGGTGGTTTCCGAGACGACGAAGGCAAGGGCCCGCGTACTGGCGGTGATGCCGGCCGCCGCGCGGTGACGCGCGCCCAGACCGGAGGGCACCACATTTTCGGGTGCCAGCTCCTGCAAGTAGCGCCCGGCCGCCACAATGACGCCGTCGCTGCGCACCACGAAGCCGCCATCCATGCCGGAGAATTCGCGCAAGGCGCGGCGGGCTGCCGGTGTCAGCAGACAGCGTTCGTTTTCCGGGTGTCCCTCGAAGGGATTCAGCACGATCTGGTGTGACCGCTCCATGACTTGATCGGTATCACCGAGCGTAACCAGCAGTCCAACACGTTTGCCTTCCTTCCCCTCATGACCGAGCTCGACGCAGAGGCCCAGCACGGCATCGAAGGTGGCGGGATCCGCAACTTCACGCAGGATGGAGAGCGGTGCATCCTCCTGGGCACCCAGGTAATCTTCGTCATCGTTCAGCTCGATCACAGCCACCGTATCGAGTTCGCATTCTCCGTTCGATCCGTTGCCGGAGATGACGACCACGCGCTGACCGGGCAGGAGCAGCCCGGCCGCCAGTCCTTCGAGCAGTGCAATTTTGGCGCGGCCGCGCCGGCGCAGCTTGACTTCGGGCAGGACCAGCACCTCACCGTCCTCGAGTGCATCACGCCGTGCGGTTGAACCGGCAGCAGTGAGTACGCGCACGCTCGAGCCGAGCGCATCACGAAGAAATCGTTTCTCTTCGGGCATGGCGGCGGCCAGGATGACGGCATCGGCGCCAGTGCCACGAGCGACGTGAACCGCGCCTTCCAGGAGGGCGCGGTTTTTGGCTTGCATACTCATACAACTAAAACACGAGGCAAACGGCGGGCCTACAGAAGCCGCTGACGCGAATCAGCCGGTGCGCGCAGCGGAAACCAGGGCGGCCGCTCGGGTTGGGTCCACGGCGCCGGCCGGCTGGCCGTTCACTTTGATGGAACTGCCGACAATGGCACCATTGGCGACGGTCAAGAACGAGGCAATGTTCTCCGCGCGGATGCCGCTGCCGATCCAGAGCGGTACTTCGGGCACGGCCTGCTTCACAGCCCGGGCTCGCGCCGGGTCAGTGGCCATGCCGGTAGCAGGGCCGGACACGATCAGCACATCGGCGCCACCGCGCAGGTAAGTGTCGCGCGCGACTTCGGCCACATCCGTGCCCGGCGGTGCCGTGGCATGTTTCACCAATACGTCGGCGCAGATGGCGACCGCGGAATCGAGCTGACGGCGCTGGCGCAAGGTTTCATGCGCACGGCCCGTGATCCAGCCCTGATCCGTGAGCAGGGCGCCGGTGTGCAAGTTGATACGCATGAACGAAGCGCCCACCACAGCAGCAATGCCGAGTGCAGCCCGCGCGTCGTTGCGCAAGACGTTTACGCCCATAGGCAGCGCACTCACGCTGGCCACGCGCGAGGCCACCACGGTCAGACCCGCGATGGTTTCCGGTGGCACAACATCGGGAAAGAAAGGCGCATCGCCAAAATTCTCGACCAACAGCGCGTCGAATCCGGCTTCGGCCAGGGCTGTTGCGTCACGCGCAGCCCGTTCCAAAACGGCGGACATGGAACCACCCCACTGCGGGGCACCCGGCAGAGGCAGGACGTGGACCATGCCGATCAGCAGGCCGGACCGACCGGGGTCGAAGGTGGAAGTCATACAGCAATAGACGGAGCGATCGAGGCACCGGCAAACGGCCGGCGGACGCCGGGCCACGTACAGTTCGATGCCTCGACTGGTAGCCGTTCCCCAGCCCGTGGTCTACGTTTCGCGACCCTGAAAACGAAGCAAACCGCGGCGCACCGGTCAAGCAATCACGCGTGAAGACACTCGAGCTGTTCGATCCCACAACCATAGAGCGACGGCAGTTGGCCAACGGAATGACGGCCATCGTGCGCGCGGATCGCAGTGCGCCCGTGGTTGCGATAGTGACTTATCTGAAAGTTGGCTACTTCGATGAGCCGGATGAGTTGGCCGGTATCAGTCATGTGCTGGAGCACATGTTCTTCAAGGGCACGCCCACGCGCGGCCCTGGACACATGGCGCAAGAAACCAAGGCGGCGGGCGGCTACCTGAACGCGGCGACCATCTACGATCACACCCGTTATTACACGGTGTTGCCAGCCGCTGCCCTTGCGCACGGACTCGCCATCCAATCCGATGCGCTGCTCAACAGCGTGCTCGATGCCGATGAGCTGGAGCGCGAGCTGCAGGTGATCGTGCAGGAAGCCAGACGCAAGCTGGACAATCCGGGCGCACTGGCGCAGGAGTCACTGTACGCACTCATGTACGACCAGCACCGTATGCGGCGCTGGCGCATGGGCACGGAATCCTTCCTGCAGAACCTGACGCGCACACAACTCTACGAGTATTACCGGGAACTGTATCGCGGTGAGCGCACCATCGTGGTGGTAGCGGGTGATGTCGACGTAGAACGCGCGCACCAGCTCATCGAGCAACATTACGGAGCGCTGGCCAGCGGCAGCCCGGCCTCTCAGCGTGGACCAATGGAGCCCGATGGACGCGGATTTCGCCTGGGCATGAAAAGCGGCGACATCATGCAATCCCACCTGGAACTGGGATGGCGCACGGTGCCGCCGCTGCATGAGAGTCGAGCGGCGCTCGATGTACTTGCTTTGATTTTGGGTCAGGGACGCGCGTCTCGCCTGTACCGGTGCGTGCGCGAGGCCGGTCTGGTCAATAGTATCGGCGCGCGTCACTACTCGCCCACGGAGCTGGGACAGTTCGAGATCAGCGCGGAGCTGGGACCGCAGGATACACTGCCTGCGCTGGAAGCCATGGTCGGCACCATCCAATCGGCCGCGCATGGCATCGATGAAGAGGAAGTGGACCGGGCCCGCATTGTGATGGAGGCGCGCACAATCCGCACACTCGAATCGATGGAAGGACAGGCCAACCATCTGGCCGAATGGCAAGCTCTGGGCGACTGGCAGCTGGCCAAACACTACCTGGACCAGGTCGCTCGCGTCGGCACGCACGAGTTGCAGGATGTTGTGCGCCATTACCTGACCGTAGAGCGGGCGTCGGCCTTTCTGTACCACCCGGCAAGCGCGCCGCCGCTGAACTGGTCGGCGCAACAGCTGGCGCATCAACTGGAACGGGCTAGAGCAAGCGTGCCTTCGCCCGCAATCCAGGCCGACGTCACACCACGAGCCCGAAGCACAGCACAGCGTGCGCGCGTTGAGGATGGCGTGCATTTTTTCCGCAACGATCTGGGTCTCACCGTTGTGGTCAAGCCGCGCCCGACCTCCTCTCTGGTCAGTCTGGCCATAGCCGCACGCGGCGGAGCCAGTCTGGAGACGCCCGCGCGCGCGGGCCATACCGCGCTGGCCGCGCGCACTTCCATCAAAGGCACGCGCTCCCACACGGCCGAACAGCTGGCACTGGCCGCGGAGGCGCTGGGCGCGGTCATACACACGGGCGTGGGTGCCGATCTCATCGAATGGAGCATCACGGTTCCCAATCGCCACTTCGAAGCGGCGCTCGATCTGCTGCTCGATGCCGCGCTACAGCCGATTTTCCCCGATGCTGAAACCGAGAAAGAAAAAAAGATTGCGCTGGCTGACCTGGAGCAGGTGCGCGATGACATGTATCGCTACCCACTTCGCTTATTCCTGAGTGCGGCGTTCCCCGACCACGCCTATGGCACACCGCTCGAGCAGACTGAGACGGCCATCCGTTCTGCCGGGGCCGAGCAGCTGCGAGACTGGCACCGACAAACCATGCTCGAAGCAGCGCCTACCATTTTTGTCGTGGGCGCGGTCGACCCCGAGCGCGCAGCTTCCAGCATGCTTTCCAATCTTCGACCGGTCGCCAACGGGTCGATGAAATTGCAACCCACGCAATGGCCAGGAAGCCGTACGCAAGTGAGCGCACAGCGTCAAAAAGCGCAGACCGCACTGATGCTCGGATTTCCAGGCGTGGGTTACGAACATCCGGATACCATCATCCTGCAGGTATTGGCCAATGCCATTTCCGGCCTTGGTGGCCGGCTGTTCGAAGAGCTGCGCTCGCGCCGCGCGCTGGCGTACTCCGTTACGGCGTATCCGTTGGTGCGCGGGTTGGGTGGTGCCTTTGTCAGTTACATGGCCACGGCGCCCGAGCGCGAGGATGAAGCGCGGCGCGGGTTGCTCGAGGAACTGGGTCGCGTGCGCGAAGATTTGCTGCCGGAAGACGAGGTCGAACGCGCGCGGCGTTACACGATTGGCACCTGGCAGATCCGCTCACAGACCAATGCGGCTCAGCTGAACGAGTTGCTGCACGCGTTGCTGGTGGGACGCGGTCTCATCGAGTTGCGCGAATTCCCCGAACGTGTGCTGGCTGTCACCCCCGGTCAGCTGCGCGATGCGGCACAGCGCTACTTCGACGAAAGTCGCCTGGTGGAAGCAGTGGTTCGCGGTACCCGTGCCGGCCACTGATCGCCCAACATTAAATGATCGAGAGGCACCCATGCCGCAACATGAATTCGTGCGCGTAGAAGCAGCCGACGGAGTCACCACGCTCACCATCAACCGGCCGGACAAGCTGAATGCACTCAACGCACAAATTGTTGCCCAACTGTTCGACGTGCTGCGCACCGTGCAGGCCGACCCAGCGGTGCGCGCGCTGATCGTGACCGGGGCAGGGGAAAAGGCGTTCGTGGCCGGTGCCGACATTGGTGAGCTGGCCACCATGACACCCCTTTCCGGCGTGAATGTCTCGCGCGCTGGACAGGACACGTTTCGCTTCCTGGAAACCATGACCAAACCCGTGATCGCCGCGCTCAACGGCTTTGCGCTGGGCGGCGGACTCGAGCTCGCGCTGGCGTGTCACATCCGATTGGCCAGTGAAAACGCCAAGCTCGGCTTGCCCGAAGTCAAGCTCGGCATCATTCCCGGTTATGGCGGCACGGTGCGTTTACCACGACTGGTTGGACGTGGTCGCGCGCTCGAGTTGATCCTCTCGGGCGAGATGATCGATGCCCAGGAAGCCTTTCGCATCGGTCTGGTCAATCGCGTGTTCCCCGCCGGTGAATTGCTGCCTGCTGCGCGCGCCTTGGCCGCACGCATCAGCTCAAACGGACCCGTGGCCGTGGCCCTCGCCATTCAGGCCGTTGATCACGGTTACCACGCAAACACGGAAGATGCACTGCGCCTGGAAGCCAACCTCTTCGGCTTATTGGCGTCCACCGCGGACATGAAAGAGGGTATGTCGGCTTTTCTCGAGAAAAGGAAGGCCGATTTCCGCGGGGAGTGACGCGCTGCTCCTCGCGCGCGCGCGCGCGAAGAAGTATATTCCTCGGTCCGAATGAGCGAAGCCGCCTCCACGCTCGTGTTTCGGGAACTGCGTCTACGGCAGTTCCGCAATTTCTCCGAGCTGGAGCTGACGTTTCCTGCGCCAGGCGTGGTCATCATTGGTGAAAATGGCGCAGGCAAAACCAATCTGCTGGAAGCGATCTACTATCTCGAGATCTTCCGTTCCTTTCGCGGTGCGCCCGATGAGCAATTGGTTCGTTTCGGCGCTCAGGCCTTTCACGCGCGCGGTCGCTTTCAGGGCGGACCGGCGGGCCAGCTGCAGGAAGTGACGGCTGCATTCGAATTGCGCGGCCGGCGTAAGAGAGTCACGCAAAACGGCGTGGAGTCCGAGCGTCTGGGCGCTGCTCTGGGCGGACTGGGCGCCGTGATTTTTTCACCGGCCGATGTGGGTCTGGTCCGTGGCTCACCGGCCGAGCGTCGCCGGTTCCTCGACATCGTCCTTTCTCTCAACCGGCCAGGATACCTCGCCGCCTTGCAACGTTATCGCCAGGTACTTCGCCAGCGGAACGCAGCCCTGCGCGATGCACGTTCGGCCAGTGCCATGCATGCCTGGGACGATGCTTTGGTGGACAGCGGCACCGACATCACGATCATGCGTTCGGAATGGGTCGCGGAGAACCGGGAAGCGTTTGCCCGCCGCTACCGCTCGATCAGCGGCGGTGTGACGGCACACCTGCGTTATGCTTGTGCTGTGACCCGACGCGCAGGAACGACGGCTACCATCCTGAACAAGGATCAACTCCGTGATGCGTTTCAAGCAGAGCTGCAGCGCGTGAGTCTGCGCGAACGGGAGCGCGGGGCCACGTTGGTTGGTCCGCATCGTGATGAGCTGGCCCTCAGTACCGAAGGTGCGTCAGGAGAGATCGACTTGCGTGAGTTTGGCTCAGGTGGTCAAGTGCGCACTGCGGCCGTGGCCCTGCGCATGGTGGAAGCGGACACTATTCGTACGCGGCGCGCTCGCAATCCTTTGATCCTGCTGGACGATGTGTTTGCGGAGCTGGATCGCGCGCGTTCTGAACGTATCCTGGAGCTCTTGGAATCCGAACAGCCGGGACAGGTCATCTTGACTGCGCCCAAAGAGTCGGATTTGCAGGTTCGGCACGGACAACTTCCGCGCTGGCGCATGGAAGAGGGGCAGATCCATGTCTGAAGGCGGGCGTCCGCCGCGCAGCCGGAAGGAACGTACAATGCCGACCCAGTTGGGCGAGGCGTTGCAGGGTTACCTGCGCAAGACCGACGTGGGCCAACGCATTGAAGAAGCGTCCGCCGTCCCTGAGTGGGCAGAGCGGGTCGGACCCGCCATTGCTGCGGTCACCATCCCCATGCGAGTCACGCACGGTACGCTATTGGTCGGCGTGCGCTCCAGCGCCTGGCTGATGGAGCTAACCGTAATGGAGCCCGAGATTCTGCGGCGTCTGAACGGGCCTCGTGAGCGCGGACGGATTTCGAAAATAAGGTTCGTGATGTGGGCGCCCTGATGTGTCCTGGAACAGCAAGCGCCATAAAGCTTTTTTAGTAACCTCGGGTCCGGTTCGGGGGTAACATCAAAATCCGGTTTTGAGCCTTCACTAACACAGGCAAAAATGGCCAAAGAGACAGACTACACGGCAG
>JBOHRF010000035.1:0-27931 GCA_050732575.1 Longimicrobiales bacterium | reverse complement strand
ACGGCGGTAATATCGTGGTGCAACCAGGTTGTAGGTATGGCGGGATCCTACGCGGTGGATGTGCAGCCCCTGGTCCGAGGCGCGTGGGGCGGCGCCCGGCCAATGCGACACCAATAAGGTAATTTCATGACCGCGCTGGGCGAGCCGACCAAAAACTTCGTGCAGGTGGATTTCCGCACCACCCGCTTTCGGGTTCTGGCGGTCCTGCCAGTTGGCGACAATGAGTTTCAGGCGTTCTCCTGGTCGTGGGCTCCGGCCTGCGCTCTCATGAGCGCGTCGAGCACGCCGTTTACAAAGCGGGGACTTTCGTGGGTGCCGTACTTCTCCGCCAGCTCGATGGCTTCCTGGATGGAAACCCGAGGCGGCACATCGGCGATATGCATCATCTCGCTGGTAGCGAGTCGAAGAATGTTGCGATCGATGACGGACAGCCGTTCGAGGCGCCAGTTGGAGAGCGATTCCTGAATGGCACGATCCACGTCCGTGCGATGCTCCTGAAAGTTATGCAGGAGCTGGCGTGCGTAGGTCACGCTGGCATCCGCGATGGAGCGGTCGCGCTCCAACTCCTCCAGCATGCCCAATGGGGTTTCCGGTTCGCCGCGCGACTCCCAGGCATACAGCGCCTGCAGCGCCCAGCCGCGCGCCCGACTGCGTTCTCTCATGGCGTGGGCGCGTGAACTGGCCACCCGCTCAGCAAATCGGCCATTTCCAGCGCGACCAGCGCAGCATCCCACCCTTTGTTGCCATCACGGCCGCCGGCACGGGCCAGCGCCTGCTCGGTGGTGTCGGTTGTGAGCACGCCGAAGGCGACCGGAATGGCGGCTTGCAGACTGACGCGCTCCAATCCGTGCGCGGCGGCACCAGCCACGTAATCGAAGTGGGGTGTGTCCCCGCGGATCACGCAGCCCAACGCGATGATGGCGGAATAGCCGCCGCGCGCCGCAGCCTGGGCAGCCAGAGGCAATTCCCAGGCGCCGGGCACGGATACTACATCGATGGATTTTTCCTGGACGCCGTGCTGTAGCAGGCAGGCACGCGCGCCGCTCAGCAGCCGCTCAGTGATTTGTGCGTTGAAACGACTCACGACAATGGCGAAGCGCCGACCCAGGCCATTGGGCTGGCCGCGAAGGGCGGACAAAACAGAATCTTCCGCGCTCACCTGGGTTCGGGCGGCAGGACCGCAGTCTGTTCGGGTGGTGTGGGTGCATCTTCGCTCAGCAGGTGTCCCAGCTTCTGCTGCTTGGTTGTGAGGTATTTGCGGTTGTGGTCAGTGGCCAAAACCTGGATTGGCTCGCGTCCGGTGATTTTGAGGCCGTATGCGTCCAGGCCCACAATCTTGCGCGGATTGTTGGTCAACAGCCGAATCGAGCTGATGCCGAGGTCCAGCAGGATCTGGGCGCCAATGCCGTAATCGCGCAGATCCGGCTTGAAGCCGAGCGATTCGTTGGCCTGCACGGTGTCGAGGCCGTCGTCCTGCAGCGCGTACGCACGGATCTTGTTGCCCAACCCGATGCCCCGCCCTTCCTGGCGCAAGTAGACCACGGCACCCAGACCCTGTTCTTCAATCCGCCGAAGCGATGCGTGGAGTTGCTCGCCGCAGTCACAGCGTTGAGAGTGGAATACATCGCCCGTCAAACATTCGGAATGCATGCGCACCAGCACGTTCTTCTGGCCTGCCACACCACCTTTGACCAGCGCCACGTGCTCGCGATGATCGATCTGATTCTCGAAAGCAATGAGCCGGAACTCGCCGTAGGGTGTGGGCAACGCGGCCTCGGCCAGCCGCTTGACCAGGCGATCCGTACGCAGACGATAGGCAACGATTTGCGCGACCGTGATGAAGCGCAGGCCGTGTTGACGCGCGAAGTCCTCCAGTTGTGCGCGCCGCGCCATACTGCCGTCCGGATTCAAGATCTCGCAGATCACGCCTGCGGGTGGCAGGCCGGCCAGGCGCGCCAGATCGACGGACGCTTCGGTTTGTCCTACCCGGCGCAAGACGCCACCCGGTACGGCGCGCAGCGGATTCACGTGACCCGGGCGCCGGAAATCCGATGGCTTGGTGCCGGGATCGGCAAGCAGTTGCACGGTGCGCGCGCGATCGAAAGCGCTCACACCGGTGGTTACACCAAACCGCTGGTGCCCATCCACCGTTACCGTGAACGCCGTACCCATGAAGTCCTGGTTCTGCTCGGTCATGGGCGGTAGCTCGAGTGCGTCGGCACGGTCGCGCGTAAGCGGAACGCAAATCAGGCCGCGGCCATGGGTGACCATGAAATTGATCAGCTGCGGCGTGATCTTGGCCGCAGCGCAGACCAGGTCACCCTCGTTCTCACGGTCCTCATCATCGGCCACGATGACGAGCTTGCCGTCCCGAATATCCTGAATGGCGTCTTCTACCCGATCGAATGGCATGGATCTTCTCCTCAGCCCAGCGCGGGAAGTGCCCAGCGCTTCAAGTATCCCACTACGAAGCGACCAATGAGGTCACCCTCCAGGTTGACCCGCGTGTTGCGCTCCAAGCGCGACAGGTTGGTATGCTTCCAGGTATGCGGTATTAGAGCCACACGTGCAACGTCATCGTCGGGCAACTCACTCACGGTCAGGCTGACACCGTCCACGGCCAGAGAGCCATGTAACACGGTGAGCTCGGTTACCATCTCCGGCAGCCGAATGTCGACGTGGACATGCTCGCCGGCGTGCTGGACGCGCAACACGGTGCCCGTCGCATCGACGTGACCCTGAACAAAGTGGCCACCCAATCGGCCATCGGCGCGTAACGCCCGCTCGAGGTTCACGCGCCGACCGGGACTCCATTCGCCGGCTGTGGTTCGTGCCAACGAAGGCGCAACCACCTGCACGCGGAACCCATCGGGAAGCAGCTCCATGGCGGTGAGGCAGATGCCATCCACAGCCACGGATTCCCCGAGGGTCAGCGCCGCGGCCCAACCGGGGACCGTGATTTCAAACTCGCGCGCATTGGTGCGCGACTGAACGCCGCCAATGTGGCCGACGCCCTCAACCAAACCTGTGAACATAGCCCTCGACGGTGGCGTCGATTGGACGAACGAACAAGCGTGGGTTGCGAGCCGGTTCGTAGGTCATGAGCACATCGGAGCCAAAGCGCTGCACGCGGTCCAGCTCGAGCGGCATGCGATCAGGCGCGGGCAGCGCGTCAAACGCATTAATGCCATCCGGACCCAGGATGAGGGGCGCCAGAAAAACATAAAACCGGCCAATCCGTCCGGTCCTGGCCAGCGAGCCGGCAACGCGCGCTCCGCCCTCACAAAAGACCGAGCGCACACCCTCGCGCCACAACGTGGCAAGCACGCTTTCAATGTCAATTCCGCTGGGTGTGCCAGGGGCCTGGAGCACACGAACGCCGCGCTGCTCGAGCGCTGCGTGCCGCTCGGGAGCTGCGCCGTGCTTGCAAAATACCCACACCGGGACATCCACCGCAGTGCGCACGAGTTGATGTGAGACCGGCAGTCGCAGCGCGGAATCCAGCACTACGCGAACGGGCGGCCGGCGCGGTTGCACGTCACCCCGCACGGTCAGCAATGGATCGTCGGTCAGAGCGGTTCCGCTGCCCACCATCAGCGCATCGTACCCCGCACGCAGCCGATGCGCTTCAGCCTGCGCTTCCCTACCTGTGATTTGGGTCCGTTTGCCACCCGGTCCAGCGATGCGACCGTCGAGCGAAAGGGCCAGTTTGAGGGCAACAAAGGTGCCGCGCCGCTGGTGGCAATGGAAAAAGATTGCGTTCTGCCTGCGGACGGCCACTTCCGCCACCGGGCCAACCACCTCCACGCCTGCGGCCCGGAGTACTTCCGCGCCACCGGCCGCCACCGGGTTTGGATCCGGTGCTCCGAATACGACGCGAGTGATGCCGGCGTGCAGCACCGCGTCCGTGCAGGGCGGCGTCAGGCCCTGGTGGGCGCAGGGCTCGAGGGTCACGTACAACGTGGCGCCGCGCGCCGCGTCTCCGGCGGCCCGCAGGGCGTGCACCTCCGCGTGCGGACCGCCATGCTCTGCATGGTACCCTTCCCCAACAATCAGCCCCTCCGCATTGACCACGACGGCGCCCACCATCGGGTTCGGTTGCACTCGTCCCCAGCCTCGCCCGGACAGGTCGAGCGCCCTGGTCATGAAGTGCACGTTCAAAGGGCCAGCCTCACGGCCAGACCGCCGTACAATGTGCCCTGACCAGTGGCCGTGCTTTGGCCGGCGGGCAGCGGCGCAGTCAACTCGTCGCCGCCTGATTGCCAGCCGATTTCACCAACCAGGCTCAGGATGAGCGTGGTCCAGTGCAGACTTCCAAACGCATTGAAGCGACTGGTCTCGAAGTCTGGAACCTGAAAATCGAAGCGGGGCTGCCCGGAGCCGCCCTGGCCAAAGCTCACCTCGCTCTGGTACCGATCAATACCAACGCCGGCCAGTGCGCCCAGCCCGAGCACGCGTTTTCCTACCACGGCGCGCAGGCTTTGAACCCTCAACGAATTGGCTTCGAAGTACGCGTCTTGTGACTGCAGCTGTCGATCACCGAACGAAGGGCTGCCGAGGCGTCGATACACTCCGGTAATGGAGATGCCGGGCGCGGTAAAGGATTCACGCAGGATGCCGAGCCGAGCGCCCAGCGCCCAGCTATGAACGCGACCCGTGTCGAATCCTTCATCCTCCGGCAGGGCCATGGTACCTATGCTGCCCAGCAGATCGAGCGAAGCAAAGCCGCCCACAGTGGGCAACAACGCGATGCCGCCGAAAATGCCGACCGAGGCATCGATGTTGAGCGTGAGGAGCGTGGCTCCGATTTCAGGGCTGGCGTTCATGCGCCCAATGGGCGGCAGCTCGAGAGACAACAGGGTGATGCGCGCGTCGCCGCTCAGGCGAGGCATGGAGCCGACGCGCTCCCCGAGCGTACTGGCCGCACCCGGCACCGGGTTTCCACTCGAGAAGGCAATACCCAGGCGGGGCAGGCCAACCGCGATCGCCTCAGCGATCGAATTGCAGTAGCGACGATTGGCATCAGGCGCAACGGCTGTGCAGGGCCGGTTGATCTCACTTTGACCGGCAACCGATGCGGCAAAACAGGAGACAAGTAGGGCCGTAGCGAGGAGGCTACGTGAAGTCCTCATCATGAACTCGTTTTCTTATGCAAGTACGACGCGTGGCTCGCCCGCTTCAACCTCTCCCATCGGTACCACTTCCTGGCCTGCCTGTTCAAGGCGTCCGGAAATGGTCGAGGCCTGATCCGCGCCCACGACTACGATCATACCGATGCCCATGTTGAAAGTGGCAAACATTTCCGGCCGAGCCACCGGCCCCGCCTCCATAATGGCGATGCACGCGCGCGGGATCGGCCATGTACTCGTGTCTACCCGTGCGCGCAGTCCGGCCGGGATGACGCGCTCCAGATTCTCGGCAATGCCGCCGCCCGTAATGTGAGCGAGTGCATGTGCGGATCCATCCCGCACCAAGGGCAACACGGCATGCAGGTAGCTCCGATGCACGCGCAGCAGTTCATCCGCTACCGGGCGGCCGGTGCCAGGATACGCGTCGTGCACATCCAGTTTCATGCGGTCGAATAGCACACGACGCAACAGTGTGTAGCCGTTGGTATGGAATCCGTTCGCGGCCAGACCGAGCAGGACATCGCCCCGGCCAACGCGGTGAGCGCCAGGTCGCTGCTGTTCGCGCGTAAGGCCCACGATGAAGCCAGCCAGATCGTACTCGCCGGGCGCATAGAAATCGGGCATCTCGGCCGTCTCGCCACCGAGCAGCGCGCAATCGTTTTCGCGGCAGCCAGCGACCATGCCCGTGACCAGCGCCTCCACAACGTGTGATTCCAAGCGGCCCATGCCGATATAGTCCAGGAAGAAGAGCGGATGTGCGCCCTCGACCAGGATGTCATTGACACAATGATTGACCAGGTCATGGCCGACCGTGTCATGCCGGCCGGCGCGCATGGCCACTTTGAGTTTTGTGCCCACGCCATCGGCACTGGATACCAGCAATCCATCCGAGAAATCGCGGGGCACGCGCAGGAGTCCGCCAAACCCGCCAGGATTGCGCACCACGCCCGGGGTCAGCGACGATTCGACCAACTCGAGGATGCGACCTTTGGCGTGCTGAGCCCGCGCGCGATCGACGCCCGCGTCCCGGTAACTGGTCCCGCCAGGCACGGTGGTCTCAGGCATCGACGGCCAACACGGGCACGTGGTCAAAAGCAGTGAGCTCACGGAAATCGTTCACGCGTTCGTGCACCTCATCCGGCCGCAAATCAATGAGGCGCTCCACACCAAAGCGCTCCACGGCAAAGGAACCCAGCGCGGAGCCGTACACCATGGCGCGGCGCAAATCGTCAGGCTCGAGTGAACCCGCGCGCGCCAGACAGCCCATGAAGCCCCCGGCAAAGGCATCACCGGCACCGGTTGGATCATAGACATCCTCGAGCGGATATCCGGGCGCGAAAAAAATCAAATCGCCGGCAAACAGGATGGCGCCATGTTCGCCTTTCTTGACCACGACCATGCGCGGTCCATGCTTCTGAATCCAGCGTGCGGCGCGCAGAAGATTGTGGTTACCCGTCAGCTGGCGTGCTTCCGTATCATTGACGAGCAGCAAATCCACGCGTTCCAGCAGCGCCAACAAGTCGCTTCTTTTCCCGCTGATCCAGTAATTCATGGTGTCACACGCTACCAGCTTGGGCGCGCTCACCTGGGTCAACACTTCGAGCTGTAATACGGGATCGATGTTGCCCAGAAACACCCACTCGGCGGCCCGAAACGAGTCGGGAATCTTGGGCGCGAAATTGGCAAATACGCCCAGGCGAGTTTCGCGCGTTTCCCGGCTGTTCAGGTCGTAGCTGTATACGCCCGACCAGCGAAAACTCTCACCCTCTACGCGCTCGAGGCCGGACAGATCGACACCGCGATCAACCAGGAATTGCAGCTTGCTAGCGGGATAGTCCGAACCGACCACGCCCACCAGGCGTACGCCGCAAAACAAGGAAGCGGCAGCGCTGAAGAAGGTGGCTGAACCACCCAATGTGTCGCGGGCGATGCCGAATGGTGTTTCAATGGTATCCAGGGCAACGCTGCCGACCACGAGCAGGCTCATGCGGCCTCCGCACGGACCATGCGATCCGGTGCGTTCAAGCCCAACAGTTGGAGTCCATTGCGCAGCACGATCCGGATGGCACGGGCCAGGACCAACCGTGCGCGACGCAACTCGGGATCGGCCACCAGCACGGCCAGATCCGGATTGCGGTTGGGATTTCCGGCATGGTACCAGGAGTTCACTTTTCCCGCCGTCTCTTCCAGGTAATCACAGAGCAAATGGGGCGCGCGCGCCTGGGCTGCGCGCTCGACGATTTGCGGATAGATGGTGAGTTGCTTGATCAACTCGATCTCGAGCGGATGCTCGAGCCGAGCCAGGGCCGCTGCGCGCGAGACCGTATCGGCCTCCACCTCGGCCTTGCGAAAGATGCTCATCATGCGGGCGTGCGCGTACTGCACCTTGTAGACCGGGTTCTTTTCGGATTGGTCGAGCGCCAGATCCAGGTCGAACAGCATCTGCGTGTCACTCCTGCGCATCAGGAAAAAATAGCGCGCCACGTCCACGCCCGTTTCCTCGTACAGCTCACGCAGCGACACAAATTCGCCCGCACGCTTGCTGAATTTGACTTCAGCGCCCGAGCGCATGAGTCGAACCATCTGCACGATCTCAATGTCCAGGAAATCAGTGTAGCCGAGTGCGGCCAAGCCGGCCTTCAAACGCGGCGCATAGCCGTGGTGATCGGCGCCCCAGATGTTGATCACGTGTTGGAAACCGCGGCGAGCCTTATCGCGATGGTACGCCAGGTCGGGCAGGAAATAGGTATAGGTGCCATCGCTCTTGACCAGCACACGATCCTTGTCATCGCCGAACGCTGTGGTGCGCAGCCAGGTCGCACCATCGGCATCAAAAGTGATAGCACGGCCGCGCAGGTCCTGGAGCGTTTCCTCCGTCTTACGCTCGCGGTAGAGCGTACTCTCGAAGAAGTAGTGATCGAAAACGACGCCGAAGTCGCGCAGGTCCTTATCCTGCTGCTGGCGTAGCCGGTCACTGGCGCACTGGCGCAGGAATCGGATGCGTTCCTCGGCCGGCATGGACGTCAGTTGCGCACCGTGTGCAGTATCAATCTCGAGGGCCAGGTCACGCAGATAAGCACCGTGGTAGCCACCTTCCGGAATCTGCACGTCCTCACCCCGCAGCTCGAGCCAGCGCGCTTCCAGCGATTCCGCCAGCCGATCGATCTGTACGCCGGCGTCATTTACATAAAACTCGCGCGCCACGTCGTGACCGGTATGCTCGAGCAAACTGGCAATGGCATCACCGAGCGCCGCGCCGCGCCCGTGCGCCACGTGCAGAGGCCCGGTCGGATTTGCCGACACGAACTCCACCATGATGCGCCGGCCCTGTCCGTGGGAGGCGCGGCCATAGGCCAGGTCGCCGTCCAGAATCTGGCCGAGCGCGTTCTGGATGCGGCCGTGCAGAAAGCGAAAATTGATGAAACCGGGACCAGCAATTTCGGCGGAAGCCAGACCGGCGCCTGGAAGATCGAGCTGTGCGATGATGGTTTCGGCGATCTGCCGCGGCGGCCTGCCCATCAATTTGGCCAGAACCATGGCCACGTTGGTAGCCAGGTCGCCGTGCTCGGGATTGCGCGGTCGATCGAGCTGGATGTCGGGCACAGCCCTACCCGCGAGCAACTCAGCCAAGCGTTCGAGTTGTTCGGAAAGCGTTGACCCGTCCATTCAGTCCTTGGCGCTCGAGCCGCCCGTGGTGGGCTTGCTCTCCGATGATGAGGACGAGCTGGACGCGCCACCATCAGCGGCGGGTTTCGCGGGTCCACCTTCCTTTTCGGCGGCTTTCTTGTACTTGTCGCTGCGATTATCCGTGATGTAGAAACCGGAGCCCTTGAAGATCAGTCCAGCGCCCGCGGAAAGCAGTCGCTCGGCCGGTGACCCGCACTGCGGGCAACGGTCGGCGGCCGGCTCCGACATCCGCTGGAACAACTCGAAGTGATGTCCCTGCGAGCAGCGATATTCGTACGTTGGCATGAGCAGCTAAGCGATTGAAAGACAGAGAATTCTAGCCTGAGGCAGGGCGCGCCGCCACGGCATTATCCGTGTTCCGGTGCACGCGAACGGTAGGGGACCGATGGATTGGGCTCGCGCACGGAGCCACGGTAAGCGCCCCAAACCGAGCGCAGAGCATCACTCACTTCACCCAGCGTAGCTTGCGCTTTGACGGCGTCCACCAGTAGGGGCATGAGGTTTTGCTTGGCACTGGCCGCCTCGCGCACGGCCGCCAGCACGCGCTGCACGGCGGAGGAATCTCGTTCGGCCTTCAGCGCTTTCAGTTTGCGCTGCTGTTCATGCTCGAGCGCAGAGTAATCGGGTTGTTCGATGCGGGGCGGCCCCTCCGGCTCGCAATATTTGTTGACGCCCACGATGCCGCGCTCGCCGCTTTCCACTTGCATCTGATGCTCGTAGGCTGCGCGCTGAATCTGATCCTGGATGTAGCCAATGGCCTCGGCAGCGCCGCCCAATTCTTCGACCGTGCGCAGATATTCATGGGCTTTGCCTTCAATTCTGTCGGTCAGTGATTCCAGATAATAGCTGCCTCCAAGCGGATCGACAGTATCGGCCACGCCGGTTTCTTCGGCAATGATTTGCTGCGTACGCAACGCCAGCCGCGCGGCGTCCTGCGTGGGCAGCGAAAGCGCTTCATCGAAGCCATTGGTGTGCAGCGATTGTGTGCCGCCCAGTACAGCCGCCAGGGCCTGCAGGGCGACCCGAACCACGTTGTTAAGCGGTTGCTGCGCGGTCAGTGTGACGCCGCCGGTTTGCGTATGAAAGCGCAAGCGGCTGCTTTCGTCGGAGGCGTGGTAACGCTCGCGCATGAGCCGGGCCCACAAGCGGCGCGCGGCGCGGAATTTTGCCACCTCCTCGAACAGGTTACTGTGGGCGGCAAAAAAGAAGGACAAGCGGGGCGCAAACTGCTCGAAGGGCAAGCCGCGCTGCACAGCGCGCCCCGTATACTCCAGGGCATTGGCAAAGGTAAAGGCCACTTCCTGCGGGGCCGTAGCACCCGCTTCACGCATGTGGTAACCGCTGATGGAAATGGTATTCCAGCGCGGCAGCTGCTCGGCGCCAAAGGCAAAGATGTCAGTCACCAGCCGCAAACTCGGCTCGACCGGATAGATATACGTGCCGCGCGCAATGTACTCCTTCAGGATGTCGTTCTGAACCGTGCCGGAGAGCGCGTTGCGCGAAACACCACGCTCATCCGCAAGGGCAATGTACAACGCGAGCAAGATGGCGGCGGTTGCATTGATGGTCATGGAAACGGACACGCGCTCGAGCGGAATGCTCTCGAACAGCTCACGCATGTCCGGAAGTGAGGAGATGGCCACGCCCGCCCGTCCGACTTCTCCTGCGGCCATCGCGTGATCAGCATCGTAGCCCATTTGTGTGGGCAGATCGAAGGCCACGCTCAGACCAGTTTGCCCATGCTCGAGCAAGTAGCGGTAGCGCGCGTTTGTTTCCTGTGCCGTGCCGAAGCCCGCGTATTGCCGCATGGTCCACAAGCGGCCTCGATACATGGTGGGATGGATGCCGCGCGTGAACGGGAATGCCCCGGGCTGACCCAGGTCCCGTTCGGCGTCAGCCCCGTAAACGCGCTCGACCGGCAGTCCACTCGAAGTAATGAACGCCTCTTGCCGATCGGCGGGAGCGCTACGGTCAGCCTCGCCTTCTTTCCGCTCCGGGCGCTCGGTTTTTTTGCGGCCTCGTTTCTTTTCGTCCGGCATGACTAAGAGCCCTGACCTTCGTCGAACTCGATCAGCACGGTGCCTTTCTCGACGGGTTGCCCGGGTTGAGCGTGCACCGCTTTGACCCGACCACCCGCTTCGGCGCGCAGCTCGTTCTCCATTTTCATCGCTTCAATGAGGAGCACACCCTGGCCGGCATGTACAGTATCTCCGGGCTGCACGTGCACGCGTACGATCAGTCCCGGCATGGGCGCTTTCACGGGCTTGGGGCCCTGCGCCAGATTGGTCGTTGCGGTCAAAGCCTGAATAGCCTGTGTTCTTTCATCGACGACGGAGGCAAGATAACGCTCGCCGTCGAGGTGAATATCCCACGCGCCTCTCCCAGCGCTGCTGGCCACGTGAACGACGTAGGAACGGCCGGCCACGGCCAGGCGGCGGACCACGGTACCGGGCACCGCAGAGAGTTGGATGTCGAGGGCCTGGCCGTTGCAGGAAACACCACTCCCGTCCAGCTCGACCTGGAAGGTCTGGCCATCGACGGTCACGAAGTAACGCACGTCAGCTCCAACACGGTTTCCACGTGGGCGGTTTGCGGGAACAGATCGAAACAGCGCCCATCGGTAACGGTGTACGCGGTAATCAACTGCGCCAGGTCACGGCCAAGAGTGGCAGGATCGCAGCTCACATAAAGAATGCGGCCGGGCTTGCGCTCCACCAGTTGGCGCGTCACCTGAGGGTGGAGGCCGGCGCGTGGCGGATTCACAATGACCAGGTCGGCCGGCAACAATTCACCAATGGTATCCTCGACACGTCCGGTCATGAAACGACAATTCTGTGGTGCCTGCCGGCTGGCCTGTGCCACGGCATCCGCATCGAGCTCGATGCCGGTCACGGCGGTGGCGAGCGCAGCGAGTCGGCTGGTGAGCAGGCCCACTCCGCAATACGCGTCCACCACAGTTTGCAAGCGGCCCATCTGAGCACGATGCAGAACGTGCTGTTGCAAGAGTTCAGCTGCCGCGCGATTCACCTGCAGGAAGACCGCTCCACTCACCACCACGTCGCCATCACCTTCGAATCCCTCGGATAGTGCCTGGCCGCCGAGCAGACGAAAGGCGCTGGCGCCGTGAGGACGCTGCCAGATCGCGCTCAGGGCGTGCACGCTGGCCAGCAAACGATCCGGCTGCCCCTGACTGAAACCACCATCGATCACCAACCCAACCGCTCCATACGCGGTGCCGCGTAACGTGACGCGCAGACGTTCGCCTGAGGGCAGATAAGCGGCCGCGGGTCCCCAATGCTGGCGCAACTGGCCCCAGGTCCGGGCAATGGGCGGCTCCGGAAGCATGCAGGCTGCTGAAATGTCCACCACGCGGTCGGGCCGATCGATGTCGTGGAAGCCCGCGATGACAACTCCATTGGCCAAACGAACGAGTGTAAACGACACGCGGTTGCGATAGTGGAACTCGATGGGTGATGCTGTGATGGGTAGCGAGTCGATGTGAACGCGGCCAATGCGACGAAGTGCTTCGCGCACAATGTCGGCCTTGATCTCGAGCTGGTTTGTATACGCCAGATGCTCGAGCGTGCAGCCGCCGCAATGCCCATAGTGCGGACAGGGTGCCACGCGCCGGCCTGGTCCGGGCTCGATTACGCGCAGCAACCGGCCGGCGGCCCAGCGTTTCTTCTCCCGCACCACCTCGATCATGGCTTGATCGCCGGGCGCTGTGCGCTGCACGAAGACGACCCGACCATCAGGTAAACGGGCCACACCCGCACCCCCTGCACCGATGCTGTCGATGCGAACATTCATGCGCGGCGCCGCCCTTACCACGAGCGCCTGCCTCGCCAGTCGCTGCTGGGCGGGTCCGTGTGCCCGCCAGCGCGTGAACCAGACGAGCGCGCAATGCGCGGAGCGGAGCGGCGAGTGGATTTCTCCTCTTCCAGCAGCGCGGCTACCACGGCGGCCAGCTCGAGTCCACTGGCGGGCCGCGTTGAACGGAGCAGTTCGGGATGTTGGTCGAGATAGTCGATGGTGAGGCGGCCCGCCACGAAGTCGGGTTCTTGCAGCACTCGCCGATGCAGGGACGCGCTGGTCTCCACGCCCACGACCACCAATTCGGCCAGCGCGCGCTGCATGCGGGCAATGGCCGCTGCACGCGTTGACGCATGGACGATCAGCTTGGCCAGCATGGGATCGTAGTAGAGTGAGACTTCGCTTCCGGTTTCAATGCCACCATCCCAACGAACGCCCGCACCAGCAGGTAGAGTCAACAGATCGATGCGACCGGTGGAAGGCAGAAAGTTTTCACGCGGATCTTCACTGGTGATCCGGCATTCGATGGCGTGACCATGCCATTGGACATCGGTTTGTTTGAAGGGTAGCGCGTCACCGCTTGCGATGTGGAGCTGCCATTGCACGAGATCGATGCCTGTGACCAGCTCGGTGACCGGATGCTCGACCTGGATGCGGGTATTCATCTCGAGGAAAAAGAACTGGCCGTCCTGAAACAAGAACTCAATAGTTCCTGCATTCGTGTAGGCAACGGCACGGGCCGCGGCCACGGCAGCCGCACCCATGCGCTCGCGCAGCTCGGCGGTGAGCGCGGGTGATGGTGATTCCTCGATCAGCTTTTGATGCCGGCGTTGAATGGAGCACTCGCGTTCACCCAAATGCAGGATCGTGCCGTGCTGGTCAGCCAATATCTGAACCTCGATATGACGCGGACCTTCCAGATACTTCTCCAGATACATGCTCGGATCGCCGAAAGCCGAACCGGCCTCGTGCGTGGCAGCCTCGAAGGCACGCTGCAGGTCCTCCGGCGAACGCACCACGCGCATGCCCTTCCCGCCACCGCCTGCGGACGCTTTCAGCAATACCGGCCAACCCAGCGCTTCGGCCTGCGTGCGCGCTGCCTCCACATCACGAATGACCTCGCTGGTGCCGGGCACCACGGGTACGCCCGCGGCCACCATGCGACGGCGAGCCTGGGTCTTGTCGCCCATGGCCGCAATGGCGGAAGCCGTAGGACCAACAAAGACCAGGCCGGCCTGAGTAACCGATTCGGCGAACGAAGCCCGTTCAGAGAGAAAACCGTATCCCGGGTGGATGGCATCGCAGCCGGCCTGCTTTGCAGTTGCGATCAGAACCTCGGGTCTCAGGTAGCTCTGGGCCGAGGGCGCAGGGCCAATAGGAAAGGCCTGGTCGGCGTACAAAACATGGGGCGCAAGCCGGTCGGCTTCGGAATAGACTGCGACAGCCTGGATGCCCAGCTCGTGGCAAGCGCGCACAATGCGCAGCGCGATCTCACCCCGGTTGGCGATAAGGACCTTTTTCAACATGGGGGCAGTAGTCTAGCTGTCCCTAATCGATTCGACCACCGCTATCTGCGGGCCAACACTTTTGCGCCCGCTCGCATCTAAGCGGTAAGATGGACGCTACTCCACCGGCCCACGCGCACCTCAACGCAGGAAAAACTCCCATGAGCGCGACCCCGATGCGCGGTCCCGCAGTTGTCCGAGCTGGTTTTACACTCATCGAAATCCTGGTCGTGATTGCCGTGATCTCGGTGCTGGCCGCGCTCGTGGCACCCAACGTGTTTCGCCATGTGGGTACGGCCAAAGACGCGGCCGCTCGAACGCAACTCGAGATGTTGGGCGCCGCTCTGGATGCTTACCGTCTGGACAATGGACGGTATCCCACCACGGAGCAGGGCTTGGATGCACTCTGGCAGGCACCGGTCAGCGAACCGAGGCCAAACAATTGGCGCGGGCCGTATCTGCGCAAGAACGTACCAGCCGATCCATGGAGGAATCCATACGTGTATCGGAGTCCGGGTGAAGTGAATCTGCAAGGTTATGATCTGCTGTCCCTGGGCGCTGATGGTGCCGAGGGCGGCGAAGGTGAAGATACGGACATCACGAACTGGAACTGACGCCTTGCCCACCTTCGCTTATCGAGCGGTCGATGCATCCGGGCGGCGCAGTCGGGGCCGTCTCACCGGCTCGACACCGGCCGCGATTGCGCACGAACTGGAGACACGCGGTCTCCTGGCCCTCGAAGTGCGCGAAGCGCGAGCGGCAGCGGAGGCAGCGCAAGGGTTCGGTTTTCGCCGCCGCCATGCCGTGCTGGAATTCACCCGAGCCGTAGCGGCGTTGTTGCCCGCAGGCATGCCACTGGCTCGCGCTTTGAAGGCGGCCACGGCCACTGCGTCTGCTGGTGTTCGGCCCGCATTTGACGCGGTGCGCGCGCGGGTCGAGCGCGGCGACGAATTGGGCGCCGCACTGGCCGAGTATCCGAGGCTTTTTTCGCCGCTGTATATCGGGCTGGTGCGCGCGGGTGAAAAGAGCGGCGCTCTGGATGGTGCGTTCGATCGATTGGCCAAACACCTGGAGCGTGAAGATGAGCTGCGCTCCAAGCTGGTTTCCATGTCGATCTATCCCGTGCTGCTAGCCGTGGTGGGCGCAGCCGCCGTGCTGGTGCTGGTGCTTTTCGTATTGCCGCGCTTTGCCGAGCTGCTCCTTGCTTCGGGCGCAGCCTTGCCGCGCTCCACGGCGATGATTCTGGGCATCGCCATGACTGCTCGAACGTCGTGGCGAATCTTGCTGCTGGTTCCGTTCGGGCTCCTACTCACGCTGCTGTTGTTGCGAAAGACGCAGGCAGGCCAACGAGCGGCGGCACGTATCCTGGTACATTTGCCGATCGCCGGTACGTGGCGCCGCCAGGCGTTGGCTGCCCATTTCGCCCGACTGGTAGGAGAACTGCTGGCCGGTGGGGCACCACTGCTGTCTGCACTCGCTGATGCGCGGGATTGTCTGGCTGACCCGGTGGCCCGAACGGAGACCGAGCGCATCCGCACGCGCGTTCGTGAAGGTAGTTCGCTGAATGCCGCGATTGGCGAGCGATCGTTGTTTCCCGGCGTATTGGCACAGCTGGTTGCACTGGGTGAAGAAGCGGGCCGTCTGGCGGAGTTTCTGCTCAAGAGCGCTGACCTGCTCGAGCGCCGGACCGAGCGTGCAGTGGAGCGGCTGGTCGCGCTGGCCGAGCCGTTCATGATCGTGGCCTTCGGTGGGCTGGTAGCGCTGGTGGCGCTGGCACTGCTTCAGGCCATCTACGGCGTGAACGCGGGCTCATTCCGGTGACCATGCAGAAAACGCAGCTTCAATCGGGCAACCAAATGGGCTTCACTCTGGTCGAAATGACAGTTGTGTTGATCGTTCTGGCGCTCATGGGCGCCCTGGCAGTGCCCGCGTTCAAGAATTGGGTGGAGGAAGATGAGCTGACAGCGGCCACACGCCAGCTCGAATTGTTGTTCCGTCTGGCGCGCGACTCTGCAATCTCGACGGGCAAGCCGGTCCGTGTATGGATGGATTCAGCGTCCGGCAGTGTTTGGTTGACGGGCCAACTCAATGACAGCACGCTGCCGGCAATTCCAGCGCTGCGCCCGCCGGGCCAGCTGGCGGTTGTGCCTGGCGCGCCGCTCGAGCTGCCCAGCTCCGTCAAGATCGAATTGTCGCGGGCGCGCGCGCAATTCCGTTTTTCGCCCAGCGGTGCGGTGTTCGCGGATTCGCTCGTTTTGCGCACGCCGTCTACCACGCGCTTGATCACACTGCATCCATGGACCGGTGATGTGCTCTACTGAGCGTGCGAATGGCTTCGTCCTGATGGAGGCGGTGGTTGCACTGGCGATCATCGCGCTCTTCTCGGTGGCGTTGTTGGGCGCCGTGGGTGCGCAGGTCCGCGCCAGTGATCGAGGCAACGTGCTGCTGGTCGAGCGAGCACTGGCGGAAGATCGCTTGATGGCGTTGCAACTACTCGACTATGATGCTCTGGCCAGCTTGCCCGATTCGCTGGCGCAGGGACGTTTTGCCGAACCATTCGAAGATTTCACGTGGTCAGCCACGGCCGTGCCGCTGGAAGAGGAATACGATCTGTTCACGACTACCGTAGTGGTGGAAGGTCGCGGCTATTCGTTTCCACTGCACTTCCTTTTGCATCGACCGCGTGCCATCGCCACCCCGTCAGGACGCTCGTGATGCGTAACGCACGCGAGGGATTCACGCTCGTGGAGCTGCTGGTTGGCCTGACCGTGGCTTCGTTGGCGCTTGCCGCAGGTTTTGCCACGCTGGCCTTCGTGCGCGATCGCGGCGAACACGCGGAAGCATCGGCGCGCGGGGCCGTTGCGGGCGCCACGCAGCGTGCGCTGCTGATGGATTGGTTGAGCAGCGCGCGCTTCCGCGCGCCGGCCGGCCAACAATTCGAGGGTGTGGATCAGGAAGAAGATGGCAAGGCGCGCGACATGCTGCTCTTCCCCACCACAGCGGTAACGCCACTGGACGGTGCCTACACAATAGTCGGGTTGTACATCGATGAAGATCCAGAGACGCCAGAGCAGGGACTGGTGGCCGAATTGACGGGCGTTGTGCCGGGCCAGGCGGAGCGGCGCATGCAGCTGGTGCCGCAAGCCGACGTCCTGCACATCCGCTATCTACCGGGCAGTCCGACGCAATCGGATTGGATGGATGGTTGGAACGGCCAGAACCGACTTCCGCGTGGAGTCGAAATCGTGCTCGAACCTGCACCCGGCGACACGCTGCCCGTTCTTTTGCGCCTCCCTATGCGCGTGGCATTGGGAGCACGTTGGTGAGTACGCAGCGCAGTGCGGCGCGCGCCGGGCGAGGCAGCCGCCCTGGATTCGTATTGATGGCCGCTCTTTGGTTGCTGGTTGCTCTGGGCGCCGTAGGCCTGGAGGTCTCGCTGCGCAACCGCACGCGTCGGCTGGCCACGGCCAACCTGCTGGATGAGGCACGCGCGCGCACGATTGCGGAAGCCGCGGTCGAGTATGCACGCTCGCGCCTGGGCTCTGCCATGATGGGCCGGGCCGACGAGCTGCGTGCGCAAGCGGCCGCGCGTGCCACGACGACGGCTGCCCGTCAGCGCGCCCATCAGCAGGACATGACCAGCCTGTTCCGTCAGTCGGATCCGGCAGAAGATCCGTGGCGCGAGCCGGCCGAGCTGGTCCCGCCCACAGTGGCCGTGGGCGATATCGAGGCGGCCATGCAATTGCGTGATACGGGCGCGGCGTTCAACCCGAATGAAGCGGACGAGTTGATGCTGCGCCAATTCTTTGCGCAGGGATTGCGCATCGATTACGCGCTGGCTGACGAGCTGACGCAAGCGATTCTCGACTGGCGCGACGAGGATGATCTGCCGCGCATCAATGGAGCAGAAGGCGAGCAGTACACGGAGGCAGGCGCGGCCGTGCTGCCCGGCAACCGACCATTTGCCACGCTTGACGAGCTGCGTCACGTGCTGGGCATGACGGCGGAGTTGTTCCAGCAAATGCGTCCCTATCTGACCCTGGTGAGCTCGGGTCGCATCAACCTCAATGCGGCACCCGAGCCGGTGCTGCTTGCGCTGCCCGGCTTCACGCCAGTAGCCGCTACCTCCTTGCTACGTTTGCGGCAGTCAGGTCGCTTTCCGCGCAGTGCCCAGGAGCTGCGCGCGCTCTTACCGGCCAGTGCCATCAATACGCTCAACGACAATCAGCGCGAATTCACGCGCCGCTCGGCCTTCACGACCGATGAAATCGAAATCGACGTGCTGGTGGACCTGCCGGGCAGTCCGGTCAGCGTGCACGCGCTGGTCGTGGTTGCGCGCGCCACTACCGGTGCCTCCGTGGTCTGGAGAAAGATCGAGTGAGAATCGGCCGCAGGTTCTCCCGACTGCGCATCCGCATGGCCGTGGGCGCCGATCAGATGACGGCCCTTGTGCCGAGCACGAGTACGCACGTGACCGTGCCCTGTGTCGTGACTGCGGACCTCGATTCGACCGAGGCGCTGCGTGCGGCACTGGAGGAAATGCGGCTCCAGATCTCTGCCGCCACGGGCTCATCCCTCAGCCACGTGGACGTGGACATTGCGCTGCTGCCACCGCTGACGGAAACGCGGCTGATCGCGCTGCCGCCGCTGCGTAACGCGGAAGCAGAAATCGTGATCCGCAGAGATGCAGCTCGCCACTTCGTGGGTGCCAGCGGGCCGCGGGCGTTTGCCCTGAAACAGCCGGCGCGCGCGCGTGCTGGTACGGCTCCGGTTCTGGCCGTAGCCGCCACGGCCACGTTGATCGAGCAGCTGCACCGCGCGGTAGGGGGCATCGGCTGGCGCGTGCACGCGGTGTCGCCTGCAATTGCGTCCTGGCTGTCAGTGGTCGAGCGCACCTCCACCCATAAGCCCTATGTGATCATAGCTCAGGTGGGCGACACGCTTCACGTGGTGCGCGGAAAAGGTGATCCGCTGCAAATCCGCAGAGTCCCGCGGACCTCACTCGGTGAACTTTGGGAATCGATTGGCGCGGGGCCGGGACTCGCCTATCTGTTTACCACGGATGCGGACCGCACTGCAATCGAGCGCGGATTGGTCGCGGCCGGTTGGCAGGTCGAGCCGCCGACGTCCATTCCGGGCGATGCCGCAACCGTGGCAGCGCACCTGGTGGCGCCCGGCGGATGGGAGCTGGTGCCGCAATCGCTGCATCTGGAGCGACAGCAAAACCAACGCAGACTGGCCACGCGCCTGGCAGCGGTCACGTTCCTGTTGCTGGTTGCAGCCATGGCCACCGAGTTGTGGGGCGCCCGCCGAGAACTGAGCCAGTTGCGCGCTCAACGCGCGGCCATTCGCGAGCAGGTTTCGCCGCTCCTGGCTACGCGTGACTCCGTGCAAGTCCTCGATCAACGCAGCGCGCGGGTTACGGGACTGGTATCCCAAGCACCGTCATGGACGTCCGCACTGTTCGATCTGGCCATGCTCTTGCCCGCAGATACGCACCTGCGCTCGCTGCGCGCACAAGGTGACACACTGGTGGTTGAAGCCAGTGGCAATCGGGCCGGTGAGACCATCCAGGCGCTGCGCAGCGCAAACACGTTGCGTGATGTGCGCTTGAAAGGGCAGGTCGAGCGTGAGTTGCAGGACGGCGCAACTTCAATGGAGCGGTTTACATTGCAAGCGCGATTGGCGCCGCGCGACTCCCTGGCGCGCCCCGATGTAGCCGGTCCGGACACGCGCGCCCGCGCCGGCAGGTCGCAATGAGGTTCCCCGTGTGGCCTGCCCGAGTGCTCGATTCCCTTTCCGATCGCGATCGGAGAGCGATCCGCATCGGCCTGCTGATCTTGCTGCCCGCCATGGGATACGTCGCCGCGTTCAAGCCCTATCGTGCCGCGCTGCTGGATACCCGCGACCGGGTCGCGGCAGAGCGAAAGCTGCTGGAGCGTGAACTTGCGCTGCTGGCCGACAAAGACAGTCTGCCGATCAGCCTGGCCACGGCCCACAGTTCCGTGAAACGCGCGGAGAGCCGCCTGGTCAAGGCGGCCAACCTGACTTCCGCCGAGAACCGCGTCACAGAGTTGCTCGAGCAGATTGCCGAATTGAGCCGCGTGCTGCTTCAGGAAGTACGCAGCGTTGCGCCCGATCGTGACGAAAAATCACCCGCAGGGATGCAGCTGCTGCGTTTGGCTGTGCGCGGTGAAAGCGATCTGGAAGGTGTGGTCACATATCTGCAGCGCATCGAGCAGAGTCCGCTTCTTTTGCGCGTGCGTGAGCTCACCATCGAGAACGCCCCGCCGCCGCGCCTCGAACCGCGCGGTCGCGCCGGCTCACGTCCCACGCGCCGACCGCAGCTCGGCGTCATGCGATTTACCGTACTGGTCGAGGCCTTTGCGCCGGTGACCACTTCAGCCCAGGAGTTGCCATGATCCGCGGGCAGCGCAGTCTGATCATTGCCGCGTGCGCACTATCGGGTGCGTGTCTGGCATTCGGCTACACGCTCGTGCGCGCAGTGGTGGTTGTGCCCATGCGCTCACCCGAGACCGGACAGGTGAAGCCGGCCACGGCCGAGCAGACCCCACCGGCGCCTGCCAGCTCGGCAAAGTCGGCCAGTAACGGCCGCCTTAGCCGCAGTGATCTTATGCTGGCCGTGGACCACGATCCGTTCCGGCCCGATCGGCAACGGCCGCCCGAACGTTATCGCATGCCGGGCGAGGAAATCGTAGAAGAAGAGCCGCCACCACCACCGCCGCCACCACCACCTTTTCGTGTTTTGGGCACGATCGTGACCCCGGAAGGCGGCGTGGCCGTTATCGAAACACAGGGCTCGGTGCCGCGCGTGGTCGGCGTGGGTGAATCGCTGTTCGGTTTCCGCCTGGCCGCCGTCAATCCATCCACGGCCACAGTGGAAGGCAATGGCGGTCGAAACTACAGTCTGCAGATCGAGCAACCCTCGCAGACGCGGAATGCGCGCGGCGGGCGCGGTGGTCCGGCGCGCACACCCGCAGATGCCGCGCGCCAGCAAAACGAGGCGCGTGAGCGCCAGGTGATGGAAATGATGGAGCGGGTGCGCGCCACTGGCGTCAACAACCCGCAAGCCGAGCAGATGCTTCAGGACCTGTTGCGGCGGAACTTTCCCAACGGTCGGGGCATCGGCAGTGTCGAAGTTGTGCGCGGCGCCAACGGTCAGCAGCAAATGATCATTCGACCCCGGCCGGACACGATGATCGAGTCCGGCCCGCAAGGTCGAAACCGCTAAACGGAAACCGTCCATGCCACGAATGCGTGCAGTTGCGCTTGCTTTGAGCAGCATCGTGCTCCTTCAGCTGCACAGCGCCGTACTGGCCGCGCAAGTACGTCCGGCACAGGGCGGCGTGAACCTGAATTTTCAGGATGCCGACCTGGCCTACGTATTGAGCGCCCTGGCACAGGCAGCAAACGTCAACATCATCTACTCGAACCTGCCCGCGCGACCGGTAACGCTGCGCACGTTTCAGCCCGTTCCGGCCAGCGAGTTGATCGCCCTGATTTACAGTCTGGCTGCAGCAAACGGCGTGAGCGTCACGGAAGGCAGCGGCTTCATCCGTCTGCTGGGACCCGGCCTGGGGGATCAACTGCCACTCGACATGCGCCAGCTGTACATCCAGAAACTGCGTCACGCTCGTGCGCCTGCCCTGGCGCAAACGCTGCAAGCCATCTTCGGCATCACCACGATCGGCAATCAACGCGCGCTCACGCCTCAAACACTCAACCAGCAGCTGCAACAATTGCAACAACAGCAGCAGCCGCAGGTGGCGCGGCCGGTGGCGCCTATTGTGGTGGGCGGTAACATGGCGCTGCAGGGGTCGGTTCTGATCGTGCCCGATGAAGCGACCAACCAGCTTCTCATTCGCGCCACACCAGCCGACTACCAGATCATCCAGCAGGCCATTCAGTCACTGGACCTGCGGCCGCTCCAGGTACTGATCGAAGTCGTGATTGCAGAAGTGCGGCGCACCAAGGACCTGGATGTGGGAGTGACGTTCGGTGGGGAGGACTTGCGCAACCCGGATCGCAATGTGGTATCCGAGCTGCCGCGCGTGGACGCTCCTGACAATTTCATCGTGCGCTATACGCGCGTGGGCGAGGTCAACATTGAGGCCACGCTGTCCGCGCTGGCACTCACCGGCAACGTGCGCATTCTGTCCCGGCCCGTGATCCAGGCGCAGAACAACCAGGAGGCACGGATTGCGGTGGGCGAGCAGCGGCCCTTTGTGGCGGTCTCGCGCCAGTTTGCCACCGACCAGCCCGTGCGTGATGACGTTGTACAATACCGTGACGTGGCCACTACGCTGAACATCACGCCCACCATCAATGCGGACGGCTACGTCAATCTGGCCATCACGCAAGAAGTCAACAATGCATCGAACGAGCTGCAGTTTGGCGCGCCCGTCATCACCACCCGCTCGGCCGTGACGCAGTTGCTGGCCCGCGATGGGCAGACGGTTGTGATTGGTGGTCTGATCGACAATCAGGAAGAGCATACGCGCTCGGGCATACCGTACTTGCGCGATATTCCCATCATTGGCTGGCTGTTCGGTTCGCTGCGCAGGACCAACATCAACAGCGAGCTGTTCCTGTTCCTCACGCCGCACATCGTGGAGTCGGATGCGGACGCCGATCGCATCCGCAATGAGATTGAACGAAACGCCGAGGAACTGCGCAAGATCGCGCCCATTCGCCCGCTGGTTCGGCCCATCCAGCGTCCGGACACGATTCGGAGGTAGTAGTGAGCGGTTCGTTGGAAGCGTATCGGGCCGATGCCGGGCCCAAGATAAACGGCGCGCGCAATGGTGATGCCGACGTGCTGGGTGTCCTGCACGCGGCTCGTCCGCTGTCCACATCACTCACCGCTGATTTCCTGGAGCACCACGGTCTGATGCCGGTTTCATGGGAAGGCGGCCGGCTGGTTGTGGCGACCTGGCTGGACAGTGTGGAAGTCCAGGCGTTGGACGACCTGCGCTTGTTGGCGGGCGCACCCATCGAGCTGGTGCGCGCACCGGAAGCCGATCTACGCAGTGCCATCCGCCGGGTCTACTCCCCTGACTCGCTCACCGCCGAAGATGTCATTGCGGGCATGGCCAGCGAAGTACGCCCCGCTACGGAGACCGATGCGGCGCTGGATGACCTGGTCAGCCTGGCCAATGAAGCGCCCGTAGTAAAGCTGGTGAACTTGCTGATGTTGGAAGCGCTCGAGGCTCGTGCTTCGGACATTCACCTCGAGACCTATCAAGGTGGATTGCGCGTGCGCTACCGCGTGGACGGTGTTCTGCAAGATGCCGGCGCGCCGCCGCGCCGACTGGCCGCTGCCGTAGTGAGCCGGGTCAAGATCATGGCCGAGCTGGATATTGCGGAGCGTCGCGTGCCGCAGGACGGCCGCATCCGTTTGCGCATGCGCGACCGTCAGGTCGATGTGCGCGTCGCTACCCTGCCCACACTCCACGGCGAGAGCGTCGTGCTGCGCCTGCTGGACAAGGAGCGCGGGCGCATTCGGCTCGAGGATCTGGGCATGGCGCACGATACCATGCAGCGTTTTGTGGAGGTCATTGCACGGCCGCATGGCATTGTCCTCTCCACTGGACCCACGGGCTCGGGCAAAACCACCACGTTGTATGCCGCGGTCGATCGCATCCGCACGGGTCGTGAGAAGATCGTGACCGTGGAAGATCCGGTGGAGTACGAACTGGCAGGCGTACCGCAAGTGCCGGTCAATGAAAAAGTCGGATTGACGTTCGCTAACGCGCTGCGCGCGCTGCTGCGTCAGGATCCCGACATCATGCTGGTGGGTGAGATCCGCGATCGCGATACGGCAGACATTGCCACCCATGCGGCGCTCACCGGTCACCTCGTGCTCTCCACACTGCACACCAACGATGCGGCCACCGCGCTCACTCGTTTGATCGATCTTGGGATCGAGGCGTATCTGGTGGCCAGCACCGTGCAAGCCGTGCTGGCGCAGCGACTGGTCCGCCGCATTTGTGACGGCTGTAAGCAGCTGCAATCCATTTCAGCCGATCAACGCGCGGCCCTCAACCTGACCAGGGATCGACTGCCCCAGGCCTGGGCCGGAGCGGGATGCAGTGCGTGCCGCGGTACCGGCTACCGCGGCCGCACAGGTATCTACGAACTGCTGGTGATGGACGATGAGTTACGCACGGCCGTGCACGAAGACGCCAGCGCCGGCCACCTGGCGAAAATCGGACAGGCCAAGGGCATGCGGCTGCTGCGTGACGACGGCGTACGCATGATCGCGGAAGGCATCACGACCGCCGAAGAGGTCGTGCGCGTGGCCAGCGGCTGAGCCCCCTCAGCGATCGCCCTGAAGAATTCCCCCCAGCAGATTCCCGCCCATCCCGCCCATGCCGCGCTTCTCTTCCCGACCAAAGCGCGCAGCCGCTACAATTCGATCGGCCAGTCGTGAGAAGGGCAGGCTCTGCAAGTACACCGTGCCCGGTCCCGTGATGGTGGCAACGAACAGGCCCTCGCCGCCGAACAGCGCATTCCTGAAGCCGCCAATCATCTGGATGTCGTAGTCCACGGTCTCGGCAAATGCCACCAAACAGCCGGTGTCCACACGCAGCCGCTCACCCGACTTGAGCTCTCGCTTCAGAATCGTGCCACCGGCATGTACGAAGGCCAATCCTTGACCGGTCAATCGTTGCAGAATGAAACCTTCACCGCCGAAGATGCCGGCGCCGATGCGCTTGGTGAACGCGATCTCGATTTCGATGCCGCGCGCTGCGCACAGGAAGCCGTCTTTCTGTACCAGGAAGGAGCCACCCAGCGTGCCCAAATCGAGCGGAATGATCTTGCCCGGGTACGGCGCCCCAAAAGCAACGTGACCCTTGCTCGCGCCGTTGTACAGGAACGTGGTGATGAAGAAGCTCTCACCAGTCAACATGCGCTTGAAACCGCCAAACACGCCGCCGCTCATGTTGGTTTGCATCTCGATGTCGCCTTCCATGTACAACATGGCGCCCGCTTCCGCGCGCACGCCCTCGCCCGGATCCAGTCCGATCTCCACTACCTGGATGTCATCACCGAAGACCTTGTAATCAATTACGTCTGCCATCGTAGTCTCCAACGTTAGAACGGATTGACGAATGTAACGGACGTTCACGCTCACGCCAATTTGTTACAGCGGTATGTTCCCGTGTTTCCGCGGCGGATTGCTATCCCGCTTCTGGCGCAGAAGATCCAAGCCGCCAATCAAACGTGCGCGCGTCTCGCGTGGGTCGATGACGTCATCGATATAGCCGCGCTCGGCGGCTATGTAGGGATGGGCGAATTCCTGGCGATATTCCTGCTCGCGTTGACGGGTGGCCTCCGCCGCATCCTGCGCTTCAGCGATTTCCTTGCGGAACAGGATCTCGACCGCACCCTTGGGTCCCATGACCGCAATCTCGGCGCTGGGCCACGCGTAGTTCAAGTCGCCGCGGATGTGTTTCGAGTTCATGACGTCGTAGGCACCTCCATACGCTTTGCGCGTGATGATGGTGAGTCGCGGCACGGTGGCCTCACAAAAGGCGTACAGCAGTTTGGCGCCGTGCCGGATAATGCCGCCATGTTCCTGCGCAACACCGGGCAAGAAGCCCGGCACATCCTCAAAGACGACCAGTGGGATGTTGAACGCATCGCAGAAGCGCACGAATCGGGCGCCCTTGACCGCACTGTTGATGTCCAGTACGCCAGCCAGAACCGCGGGCTGGTTGGCCACGATGCCGGCGGCATGGCCACCCAGGTGAGCCAGTCCGACAATGATGTTTTGCGCAAAGTCCCGGTGTACCTCGTAAAACTCGCCTTCATCAACCACGCGGCGAATCACGTCATGCATGTCGTAGGGTCGGGTTGGCTCATCCGGCACCAGCTCGAGCAATTCTTCATCGGCCCGGTCGAAGGGATCATCCGTGGGCCGATCGGGTGGATCTTCCTTGTTGTTCTGCGGAATGTAGGTGAACAGCTTGCGCATGGACTCCAGGCATTCGACTTCGCTGTCACAGGCAAACTGGGCCACGCCCGATGTGGAGGCGTGCACGTCGGCGCCGCCCAGGCCTTCCATATCGATGGTCTCGTGGGTAACCGTCTTCACCACGTTGGGGCCGGTCACGAACATGTAGCTGATGCCGCGCACCATGTACACAAAATCCGTGATGGCGGGTGAGTATACGGCGCCGCCCGCGCATGGTCCCAGAATCGCGCTGATCTGGGGAATCACACCGGATGCCAGTGTGTTGCGCAGAAAGATGTCGGCGTAACCGGCCAGACTGACCACGCCCTCCTGGATGCGCGCACCGCCCGAATCATTGAGACCGATGATGGGCGCGCCGGTCTTCAAGGCGAGGTCCATGATCTTCACGATCTTTTCCGCGTGCGCCTCGGAGAGCGAGCCGCCAAACACCGTGAAGTCCTGGCTGAACACATAGACCGGCCGGCCGTGGATGGTGCCGTACCCAGTCACCACGCCATCGCCGGGGAAGCGCTGATCCTCGGCGCCAAATCCAGTAGTGCGGCTGGCCACGAAGCGATCCAGCTCAACGAAACTGTCCGGGTCCAGCAACAGGTCCAGCCGCTCGCGGGCGGAAAGCTTGCCGCGCTTGTGCTGCGCCTCGAGCCGGTCTTTGCCGCCACCCAGCTGAGCCGCTCGGCGGAGCGACTCCAGGTGTTTCAACTTGTCGCGCATGGTCATGGCGCGCGCAACCTAATATGCGCACCAGGGCCTGACCAGTTGTCCAGGGCTACGCAAGCACTCGGTCGTACACATCGCGCAGCGTGAGTACGCAATTGATGGAAGAGAGTTCTATCTGTTCGTCGACCCCGATGGCCTCGCTGAGGACCCACTCCCGATCGCCTTGCCGGCGATACCGCTCGATGCGTGCTTCGTGCTGCCCAATCAGCAGATACTCCACGAGGGATTCGATCCGTCGGTAGTGCTCCGCTTTCCGGCCCCGGTCATACCGCTCCGTCGAGTCAGATAGCACTTCGATGAGCAACGTCGGATTGAGTAATGTGTCGAGATGCTCATCCTCCAGCTGGGGAGTCCCGCAGACCACCGTCACGTCCGGGTATGTGTACAGGCCGGTAGGCACATGCAAACGCATATCGCTTGGCAGGACACTGCAAAGTCGCCCCTTGAGCTGAGCGTGTAGGCTGCTCACCAAATTTGCTACGATGAGGTTGTGCCGCATGCTTGCGCCCGTCATGGCGTAGACCTGACCGGCCAAGTATTCGCTCTTCGTTTCTGCGCGGCGTTCCGCTTCCAGGTATTCAGCAGGTGTAATCAGAGGCACGCGACTTGTTGACACGGTTGGGGCTCCGTCCGCCGTCTTGTTCCTGGTGGTGGGGAACATTCGCGACGGCGAGCGGAGCGGTACATGGCCACCTGGGACAATCTAGGCGTGCGAGGATTTCAGCGCACGAACGGCAACAGCAGGCTTGGGTTTGCCTGAGCTATGAACATCAGGTAAGGCCGCGGTCCTGCCGGACTGTGCACCGTTCGGTTCCGTGATCCGGGATTCCATGCACGCAGCCAGCAGAAGCGCCGTGCAACTCGTTACCAGCCCGAACCGATGCGACCGCATCACCCTCCATGACGTTACGGATGCCATTGCTGGTGGCCCGGTTCAACGCAGTTTTCGATTGGGATCACGTCGGCATACCACGAAGGACGGCGAGGCCGACCATCTACATCGGTAAGCGTCTTCAGATACTGCACCAGGTCGCTCGTCGGGAAAGAGAAGTGCCGCCCGATTCGCCTGAATCGGGCGG
>JBOHRF010000034.1:0-29214 GCA_050732575.1 Longimicrobiales bacterium | reverse complement strand
GCATCTGGTCGCGCCCGTCCGGGTCGAGGCCGGCCAGCGGCTCGTCCAGCAGCACGAGATCGGGGTCGTGCACAATGGCCTGGGCCAGCAGCGCCCGCTGCAACATGCCTGTGGAGAAGTCACCCAGGTGCCGGAACCGCTCTTCGTGCAGTCCAACGAGCGTGAGAACATCGGAGGCCCGCTGCCGCGCCGCTCGATGCGGAATCCCCGCCAGCTCCGCCGCGTAGATCATGAAGTCGGCCGCCGTCTGATCCGGCGGCAGACCGCCCCGCTCCGGCATGTAACCCACCCGTTCCCGCACCGCGATCGTGTTGTCGATCACGGACAGCCCGAGTACCGAGGCAGTCCCCGATGTAGGCTTCAGAATGCCGAGCAGGACCTTGATGAGCGTGCTCTTGCCCGCGCCATTGGCGCCCACCAGACCCACACTCGCTGGTGGGATGGTGCCAGTCAGCCCGTTGAGGGCAACCAGGTTGCCGTACGCCTGACTCAGGCCGTCGAGTTCGATGAGAGAAGTCGTCATGCGATCATCTGAAGGGCCGAATAGTAACTACGACGTGGAATCGGTGGCGATAGTTTCGCGGCGATACTCCGCGATAGGACCCTGCCTGCCAAGAATTCGACTGTATCCGGGCCCACGTCAAGCGACGCTGCTGGCCGTCCAGCAGACGAGACCCTTCGCCAATCGAGCCAAACTTCGCGCTCCGCATCGGGCGCATGGCCGAAGGATGACCGCCCTGTGAGATTGGCTTTGGGCAGCCCATCGGCCAGGCGCCATGCAACGCGTTTCGCGGACGGCGCCGGCGTGCAGGGCGTGCACAAAGCAGACCTCGCATGGCCTCAGGTCGCTGTATACGACGTGCGAACGATCGTAATCTGCAGCGCCTCTGGTGGAGCATTTCACTGCTGCCCCGATTGCCCCTCGTTTCGGGCGCGCTGTTTTCACTCCTACGCACGGGATTCCTGCGAACCAAGTTTCGCTTCATTACATTGAGATGCGTAATCCGATCCCAATCATATTGGCTCATGTAGATCAGGAACTTTCTTCATGAACTATCCTATTGCACCGCTGTTTTGCCGCCCGTGGACGTTGAACGGCATTTCACCGCAGCTCATTGAAGGCCACTACGAGCATCACTACGGTGCTGCCGTTCAGCGCCTGAACGCCATCAGACAGGAAATCGACGCGCTGGAACGCAGCACTACGCCGCCCGTCGTGATCCATCGGCTCAAGCGGGACGAACTCGAGCTGTTGAACTCGACGCTCCTGCACGAGCTGTATTTCGCCAGCCTGGGTGGAGACGGAAGAGTGATTCCGCCGCCCATGGAGGCAGCCCTTACACGCGACTTCGGGTCGGTCGACCGTTGGCGGCAGCAGTTCATGGCGATGGCGGCGGCACTTGCCGGGGGCTCCGGTTGGGTACTCCTGAGCTACCTTCCACGCGATGCGCAGCTCATCACTCAGTCCGCTTCGGAGCATGGCCAGACGATAGCCGGGGCTGTCCCGATTCTGGCGCTCGACATGTACGAGCACGCGTATCAGCTGGAGTTCGGCGCCAACGCCACGGCCTACATTGCCGCCTTCATGCGCAACATCGATTGGAACGCAGTGCAGGCGAGGTATGAGGACGCGCTGAAGGTTCCGGCGTCGCGGCAACTGGAACAGAACGAGTTTGGCGATTTGCCGTCGATCTCACCGGAAGACGTACGCTCGATGCTCGAATCGGGCACAGCGGTTCACATCATCGACGTACGACCCAGGCACTACGCTACGCGCTCTCACGAGATCCTCGAGGGCGCCGTCTGGCGAGATCCGGAGCGCGTTGCTGAATGGATCGATGAGGTACCCAGGGACGAGCCCGTCGTAACATTTTGCGTCTATGGCTTCCACATCGGCTGCCGGACGGCGGACACGCTGCGCAAAGCAGGTATCGACGCTCGCTACATGTCAGGCGGCCATTTCGGTTGGAAGGCGATAAAGGGGCAGATGAAACTCTTTGAATGACCAATCCGTGCGGCCACCATCAACGTTGCCGCGCGCCTGGTCTGGGAGTGATATGGTCCTGGCCGGGCGTCAGCTGAGAGTCGAATACTTCGTGGGCCTGGACGCGTGCAGCGTATCCTGCGCCATGGTGATGTCGGAGCCTCGTCCACGTGCAGAGCGGACACGGTCACGGCAGCCAGAGTGTGAATGTCGACCCGCGGCCAGGCTCGCTGCTCAGCGTGATGTCGCCGCCCAGCAGGCGCGCAATGCGCCGGCTGATGGCCAGGCCGAGACCGGTGCCCTGAGGTGCATTGGGATCGAGGCGCGTGAACTCCTGGAAGACCAGCTCGTGTTTCTCTGCCGGGATGCCAGGACCGGTGTCGGTGACGCTCAGGGCAACCCACTCGCCGGGGCGTGCTGCCGGGCCGCGCGCCTTCCTTTCCACAGTCACCGTGACCGTCCCACGGGCCCCGTGCTTCACGCAATTGGAAAGGAGGTTGTGCAGGATCTGGCGCACCCGCCGGGAATCGGTCTCGATGAGCAGAGTGCCGGGCGCGTTGACCACCAGGGCGATTCCCGCTTCCGTTGCTTGCGCGCGAAAGTCCTGCGCGGCATCGCGTGCCACGGCAGCGACGTCCGTAGGCGCGACCGCGACCGTGATCTGCCCGGATTCGGCGCGGGCCAGCTCGAGTAGCTCCTGGATCAGACCAAGCGAGTTATGGATGGAGCGGCGGATCCGCTGTACGCTCTCGAGTTGCTGCTGCGACAGCTCACCCAGGACTCCCTCGGCCAGAATCTGGGCGTGGCCGTCAGCGGCACCGAGCGGATTCTTCAAGTCGTGGGAAAAGCCGCGCATCAGCCGGGCGCGGCTCTCGGTCACGCGCTCCAGTTCTTTTCGCCGCGTCTCCGACTCTTCGAGCAGCTGGATTCTGCGGAAAGCGAGTGCAGCCAGCTCGCCAAACGTGCGAGCATGCTTCACCTCGTCCGGAGTGAACACCGGTTTGCGGGGCGCACGTATGAGCACCAGTGCACCGATCGGCTGCTCGCCACCAATGAGGGGAATGACGAGTGCCGAGCCCTCGGGCCACGCGCGCGCCAGAGCACCTGAGCGGAGCGGGCCTTCGGCCTCCCGCAGGCGCGGCACGAGAAGCGGCTCCCTGTGCTCGATGACCTGCCGCGTGTAGTGCGCGTCGCTGACCGTGACCTGCGCATCGGCGGGCGGGAGAACGCCGGACACGCCAACGATCTCCACGTCATCGCGGCCCTCACGGAGCCGCGTCACAAACGCGCTGTCCGCGCTGGTCGCTACGGCTGCGGTTCTCGCGATCTCCCGGATCACCTCGTCCGTAGTGCCGGCGGCGCCCACTTCTGCCACCGCTTCGCGCAGCGCCCGCTCCTCGCCGGCGCGGCGCTCCGACTCGCGGTAAAGCCTGGCGTTATCCACGGCCAGCGCGGCACGGTCCGCCAGGCTCGTGGCCAGCGCCAGGTCGCTCGCATCATAGTTCCGATCAGACGCGACCAGCGTGATCGCTCCCAGGACGCGGCCGCGCGCGCGCAGCGGCACTGCGATTCCCGAACGCGTACCGAGCTCGATGGCGAGCTGGAAGAGTTGTTCATCACCCGTAAGCCGCACCAGCGCTTCCTTCGAGATATCGCGCTCCAGTACCGACTTTCCCGTGCGGATGACTTCCGAGACGATGTCTGTGGCCATTTCGCTGCCCGGCCGACGGGCCGCACGCGCCCGCGCTTCTTTCTCCGGATCGCGGTGCGCCACGTAGACGCGTTCCATCTTTCCTTCGGCATCCACGAGGTTGATGACGCACCAATCGGCCACGGCAGGAACTGCCAGGCGAGTCACCGCCTTCAGCGTGCGCTCGTAATCGAGAGACGAAGCGAGCAGGCTACTCGCTTCGGACAGGAAGCGCTGCGTCTCCGCCGCGCGCTTCGTATCCGTGATGTCCTCGCAGACGATTAGAACGGAGATTTTGTCGGAACCAGCCTCCCGCATCGGACGCGCCAATTCCCGCACCCAGAGCACACTCCCATCCTTCTTGACCTTGCGAAACTCCCAGTGGCAGACCTGGCCAGGCGTGCGTAAACATTGAGCGAGATGTTGCCGCACGATCTTGCGGTCTGAAGGCAGGATGACAGTGAGAACGGACTGGCCGACCAGCTCCGCGACGGTGTAACCCAGGTACTCCGCGCCATAGCGATTGACCGACTGGATGGTCCCCGCTTCATCCACGATGAAGTACATCGTGGGGTTGTCCTCGAACAGGAATCGGAAGCGCTCCTCGCTCTCGCGCAGCGCGCTCTCGGTCTCGCCTTCATGCGCGTCCGCAGCGCGCTCGGGCGCCCGACGATTGCGTTCCTGCTCGTCCGCATCACCAGCGTTACGAGCACGACCAAGGTCCGACCTGTCCGGATTCGGCAGGTCCCAGCGGGATTTCTCCACCCCTCGTTTGCGCCCGTCACCCGTGGCCGGGTCCATGGAGGAGCAAGGGTGCACCTCACATGCCAGATCCATCAGCAGCAGAGGGCAGTGCGACGGCGTGCGCACGGTGCCGCCGCGTTTTTGAGGGTTCGCGCGCGTGCGCGCTGCCGCCGCGATCTGTGCTGCCGGCTGATTCCCTGCCGCTGCACTGCGCCATCGGGACCATAGTCGCACACCTCCAGAGACGCGGTTCACTCCCCTGCTGCAGCTCGATCAGGTAACCTCATCGTTGGCTTGCGCGCTGTGGACATGGCTCAGCTTCGTCGTTGAGGTGGCGATCGTGGGAAGAACGATTCACGCGCACTATCCAGTGGCGCGGCAGCGAAGTCAATGTGGCCCGGGGCTACGACAGCGAAATGACTGGCCGTCCGACCAATGTAGCATACCAGAGCGTGCCGCAACTCTGAATACTTTTCCGATTGAATCGCGCATAACGGGAGGGACTGGCTGTGGCCAAAAACGCAAAGATCGGCAAACACCCCAACATCCTGGTGATCTGGGGCGATGACATCGGCATCACGAACCTGAGCTGCTACTCGCACGGGGTGATGGGCTATCAGACGCCCAACATTGACCGCATCGCGCGCGAGGGCATGATGTTTACGGACAGCTATGGCGAGCAGTCCTGCACGGCCGGGCGCGCCTCGTTCATCACGGGACAGAGCGTGTATCGCACTGGTTTGTCCAAGGTGGGTGTGCCCGGCGCACCGGTGGGCATGAACGAAAAGCTGGTGACCATTGCCGCGCTGCTGAAGGAGCAGGGTTATGCGACCGGCCATTTCGGCAAGAACCACCTGGGCGATCTGAATCACATGCTGCCCACCAATCACGGCTTCGATGAATTCTTCGGCAACCTGTATCACTTGAACGCCGAAGAAGAGCCGGAGATGTACGATTATCCGGATCCCAAGGAGTTTCCCAACTTCCGCGAGAATTTCGGTCCGCGTGGCGTCATTCACTCCTGGGCCACCAACAAGGATGACCCCACGGAAATGGAGCGCTGGGGCAAAGTCGGCAAGCAGAAGATCGAGGACACGGGGCCGCTGGACAAAAAGCGCATGGAGACCTGTGACGATGAGTTCATTGCCGCGGCCAAGGACTTCATCAAGCGCGCGCACGCGAGTGGCCGCCCCTGGTTCGTGTGGCTCAACACCACGCACATGCACCTTTACACCCACACCAGGAAGAAAAGCCTGAGACAGGCCGGCCGCTGGCAGTCGCCCTATCACGACACCATGGTCGACCACGACAAGAACGTCGGTCAGATGCTGGACTTCCTGGATGAGTTGGGCATTGCCGACGAAACGTTCTTGCAGTACTCGACCGACAACGGCCCGCACCGCAATAGCTGGCCCGACGCCGGCACTACGCCCTTCCGCAGCGAAAAGAACACCAACTGGGAAGGTGCTTTCCGTGTGCCCATGCTGGTGCGCTGGCCGGGCCACATCGAGGCGGGTTCGATCAGCAACGACATCGTGCAGCACCACGACTGGCTGCCCACCTTCCTGGCCCTGGCCGGTGCCGATGATGTCGTGGAAAAATTGAAGAAGGGCTACAAGGCCATCGGCCGCACCTACAAGAACCACATCGATGGCTTCAATCTGCTGCCCTATCTGACCGGCAAAGTGGAGAAGAGCCCGCGCAACTTCTACTTCTACTTCAGTGATGATGGTGACATGCTTGCGCTGCGCTTCGACAACTGGAAAATCGTGTTCATGGAGCAGCGCGCCAAGGGCACGCTGGAACTCTGGGCCGAACCGTTCACTCCGCTGCGCCTGCCCAAGTTCTTCAACCTGCGCACCGATCCCTTCGAGTTTGCAGACGTGACCTCAAACACGTACTGGGACTGGTATCTGCACCACGTCTACGTCATGTATGTCGCACAGGCGGCCGCGGGCAAGTTCGCGGACACCTTCAAGGAATTCCCGCCTGTGCAGCGGCCCAACACGTTCACGGTCGATCAGGCGTTGGAGAAGATGAAGGAGGCGCCCCAGGCCGCGTAGGCCTGGCGCCAGTTACGCGCCCCGCTCGCGGACCGGTTCTCGCTAACGGAACCGGTCCGCCGCGGGCCCGCGCTGCGTGGGATATGGCGCCTGAACCTGCAACGAGCGTAGGGTCCGGCCTGGTCATGAATCGCAGGGAACGCCTCGGCCGGATGTCCATGCTCGCCGCTGTGTGGCCCGCACTCGCCCAAGCAGGCGCGCCACAGGACAGCAGGCCGCGTGTGCGAAAGATCGCGACCGAACGACTTTAGGACCGGCGGCCGCCAGGAAACGTTGGTCATGTCCGGTTCCGGGACGCCGGATCGCAAAAGCGTGCAGAGACCTGCCGTTCCAGATCGGGCAATTCGCTGTAGAGTATCGTGTTAGACGCGCGCTACCGTGGGCATGGTCAATGCGCATGTCCGGCTGTGCACCGCCGCGATATCCCTGCAGTTCGAAAGCAACAAGGTCAACGATGCTCAAAGGCTTTTGGCAGGAGTTGCGTTACGGCGCACGCACGCTGGCCAACAGCGCCGCGTTCGCTGCGTTGGCGGTCATGCTGTCCAATCCCTCAGCCTGGCCGATGACGTGCTACTCGAAGGCAGAGGCGATCGGGATACACACAGAGTGCAGGTGGTTGGGTCCGAGTTATCGCCGTTCGGCGAGCGCGAGCTTCCGGGTCTGGCCATTCGTCCGAACTATTTCGCGACCATCGGCCTTTCCTTCACGCGCGGCCGCGACTTCAGTGAAAGCGATCTGCCGGAATCGTCGCGCGTCGTCATCATCAACGAGACCTTCGCACGCCGCGCGTTTGCCGGCCAAAACCCGCTGGGGCGCCAGCTCCGTCTGTTGACCGGAAATTTCCGCGATAACGGAGAGCCGCTGGAAATCATCGGCGTGGTCACGGATGCGGCACACAACAAGCTGGGCGAGGAGGCGCAGCCGATTCTGTACCGCCCTCTCAAGCAAAGCTTCTTTGCGGAAAATGACCGGGTGGTCGTCGTCGTGCGCACGCGTCATGATGCCCGCGCAATTCTGCCGTCCATCGCCAGCCTCGCCAAAAACTCCGGTCCGGAGATCAAGCTCAGCCAATCCACGTTGGCCGACAACATTGCCCGGCAGACGCTGCCCTCGAGGATTGCTTCGACCTTCTTTGGGATGTTCGGTGGTTTGGGATTGCTGCTGGCTGTGGTCGGTCTGGCGGGCGTGCTGGCCTATGCAGTAGCGAGCCGCACCAAAGAGATCGGTATTCGGATGGCGCTCGGCGCGAAGCGCACGGACGTGGTGCGCATGATCATCAGGGAAGGCCTGGCTCTGACGCTGGCCGGGATCGCAGTTGGTGTGCCGCTCGCACTCGCGTTGACGCGTTTGCTGACGAGCTATTTCTACGGCATCAGCGCCGCCGATCCGCTCACGTATGTCGCGATCACACTGCTGCTGACGACCGTCGCCTGGCTGGCTTGCTCCATACCGGCCCGGCGGGCAGCTCAAATCGAACCGCTGACGGCCTTGCGACACCAATAAGATCCTACGCGGCGTCGCCCGGCTTCAGCTCTTACCTGTAGCGGTACAGCCGAACGCGCCCGCATCGCCAGCGCTACGAGTGCGGCTAACGTCCGACCTGTCCGGATTCGGCAGGCCCAGCGGGATCTCTGCATCATGATCCCGGACCTGCCGCAATGATGGTCATGCCTTTGTTGCGCAGCATCTGGTTGAGCGCGGCGATGTCGCTCTGGACCAGCGTGTCGAGGCCGAGCTGCACACGCAGAGCTTCGATGCGATGCACGGCCGCCAACGGCAGCTGGACGATGCGCGTGCGCGTTAGGCTCAAGGGATGGCTGGCAAGCCACGCAGAAGTGCATGGGAGGAAGGCAAACCGGTCGGCGCGAAGCAGTTGGTGCGGAGAGCTTTCTCGGACGAGTGCCGGCTGTTGCGGGAATGGCCAGGAAGCCCTGCGCCCGTTTTCTTGGACTTCGGCTAACAGATCCTTGCGTGGCTTCTGACCGTGAGATCCGCTGGACCGGTGTATATCGTTCCTCTTTCGCGTTCACAGTTCATCGAAAGCCATCGGGGGTCGCAAGACTTCGGTTCGTTTGTGAAGGAGCTCACTGAAGTGGTTGCTGAATACGAGTCACATCGTCCGGCTCAGGTCTCGATCCCGGATCCTCTACGACTTCGCAGACGACCTTGGTGACGTCTCCAGGTTGGATTCGCCATCGCCGGGCAGCGTGGCCCCCTCTGTGGTGTCCCGCTGACCACGACGGAGTCGCACTCCGCGCATCGCATTTAACGGACGAGCACGAGAACGAGTCGGGTGGACGTATTACTCGGCAGCACGCATGGTGACAGCGGGATCGACGCGCGCGGCACGCAGCGCGGGAATCCAGCACGCGCCGATGCCGATCGCAGCCATCAGCACGGCCACGGCGAAAAATGTAATTGGATCGTGAGGCGTGATGCCGAAGAGCAGGCCCCGAATGACGCGCGCGCTCAGCAGCGCGCCGCCCATGCCCAGCGTGAGGCCAATGATCACCAGCGTGCCACCTTCAGCCACGATCATACGCAGCACGCGCAAAGGGTCCGCGCCCAGGCTCATGCGGATGCCGATCTCGTGCGTACGCGCACTCACCGAAAACGCGAGCACACCGGCAATTCCCACCGCGGCGATGATCACGGCCAGCATGCCAAACAGTGATACCAGCATTGCGTTCAGGCGCCGGGGCGCGACGCTCTGATCTTTGATCTGCGCGATGGTCAGGACGTTTTCGATGGGAGTCAGGGGCGCGATGCGGCGGACGATCTGCGTGGCGGCCTGCGCCAGATCGATGGCATTGCTCTGGGCCCGGATCACCAGACCATCGCCTATGGTCGTCATCGGAGCGTCCAACCTCAAGGGCAGAAACACGACGCCGCGGGGCTCGGCATCCAACCCACCATCCCGTGTATTGCCGACCACGCCGACGATCGTGTGCCACGGTTCGAACACGCCGGCGTTCTCTCCGTCGTTCCAGGAGAGGCGTCTTCCCAGTGGCTCTTCACCGGGGAACAGCCGGTCGGCGAGCGTCTTGTTGATGATCACGATCGTGCTGGAATCGGTCTGATCGGCGGAGAACGCACGGCCTTCGAGCTGCGGGATTCCCGCAGCATGGAAGTAGTTGTTGCTGACCGGCCGAAGCTCGCCGCGTGGCATGCCCTCGCCGGCCGCGACCGGTTCGCCTTCCACCCGGAGATCGCGCATCAAGCCGGAGTTGCGCAGCACGGGTACGCCGGCGCCCACCTCCATGACACCGGGAAGCGCGGCAATGCCCTCGCGGACGCGCTGGTGGCGCTCGCTGGCCAGCGCGAGGGCCGCCGCGTTTTGACGGTCACTCCTGGTGACCAGAGGCACCTGCATGGAGAGCACTTCCTCTGAGGCGAGGCCGGTGTCAACCTCGGCGAGCCGCAGCATCGTGCGCGTGAGCAGGCCCGCACCCGCGAGCAACACTACAGATACTGCGACCTGAACCACGACCAGCGCGCGCTGAAGACGCTGTTTTCTCACGCCGGTGGTTATGCGGTGCGCGCCCGCCACGATGGCGGACGCGAAGCTGCCTTCCCTGGGGAGCGAGGCGAGGAAGGAAAGCAGCAGCGCGATGGCAACGGAAAGACCGAGCGCAACGCCCAGTGCCACACCATCCAGGCGAATCTCATTGGCACGCGGCGAATAGCGCTCGGCCAGTGACGTGAGCAGCCGCACGCCGCCGACGGCAAAGATGACGCCGAACACGGCGCCCATCGTGGTGAGCACGAGATTTTCCACGAGCAACAGGCGCCGCAGCCGGGTCACGCCCGCGCCCAGCGCGGCGCGCACCACGAGCTCCTGCTCGCGCCGCACGCCGCGCATGAGTGTCAGGTTGGCCACGTTGGCCGCCGAGATGATCATGACGAATGCAGCCGCGGCCATGAGCAGCCACAGCGTCAGGCGTGCCCGTTCGCCCAAAACCTCCTTGAACGGAAGCAATGCTACGCGGTAGTGCGACCGCACATCATATGCCTCCTTGAACTCGCTCTGCATGCGTGCATAAGCCGAGTCGACTTCGGCACGGGCCTGCGGCACACTGGTGCCGGGCGCGAGCCGCGCGACGACTTCTGTCATGCGATGCGCGCGGCTCTCCTGCATGTACGTGTCCAGGTGGTGCTCGCTGACCACCATGTTGAGCAGCGCTTCCGCACGATCCGGGAAAAACGGCGCGGGCTGCAGCACGCCGATCACCGTGACCGGTGTCTTGTCCAGGATCACATGCTTGCCGACGATTCTCGAATCGCCGCCAAAGCGCTTCAGCCAACCCTCGTGCGTAAGCACCATCACAGGCGGAACGCCCTTGCCGTCATCGCTCGGCCTGGTCACTCTGCCGAGCACCGGAGACAGTCCCATCACGTCGAAGTAGTTGCCCGTGATGAGGCCCACGTCGATGCGCACGGCCTCCTGGTCATGCTCCAGCGTCAACCCCCACGATGAGTACTCCGCGATGCCGGACAGTGAGGGCACATCAGTGCGGAAGTCACGCACTTCGGGAACGGAGAAGTTGATGTTGGAGCCACCCGGCCCGTCGATCGAATGGCGCAGGTAGACCAGGTGATCGCCGTCGCGATGCGGCAGTGGTTTGAGCAGCACGCCGCGCAGCACACTGAAGATGGCCGTATTGGCGCCAATGCCGAGCGTCAACGTGAGCGCGACCACGGCCGTGAACCCGGCACTGTGGCGGAGTGAACGCAGCGCGTACTTCAGGTCAGCGCCGGCATTCTCGATCCAGGGCAGCCCGCGCTGTGCGCGCACCGCTTCCGCGGCCTGCACGAGTCCACCCGCCGAAAGCAGCGCCTGCCGGCGGCCAACATCCGGCGCCATACCGCGCCGGATGTTCTCGGCGGTCTCCATTTCGAGATGAGATTGCAGCTCTTCGCGCAGATCGGCGTCCGCGCGATGGCGAGTGAAGACTCCAATGATGCGCGCGAGCGCCACGCGCAGGGATCTCATGATTCCCTTCCCTGTCGCGCCATCAGCCAGTCGCGCGCATGGTGATGGCCGGATCGACGCGCGCGGCACGCAGCGCGGGAATCCAGCACGCGGCGATGCCGATCGCCCCCATCAGCAGGGCCACGCCGAGGAACGTGATGGGGTCGCGAGGTCCGATGCCGAAGAGCAACCCCTGAATGACTCGCGCGCCCAGGAGAGCGCCGGCCGTGCCCAGGATGAGACCAATGACCAGCAGCGTGCCGCCTTCGGCCAGGATCATGCGCAGCACGCGCCCGCGGTCGGCGCCCAGACTCATGCGGATCCCGATCTCGTTGAGGCGCGCGCTCACGGAAAACGCGAGCACGCCGGCAATGCCCACAGCCGCAATGAGCACGGCCAGCATGCCGAAGGCTGAAACGAGCACGGCGTTGAGCCGGCGGGGGGTGATGCTCTCGTCTTTGAGCTGCGACACGGTCATCACGTTGTCGATGATTCCCATTGGTGCGAGGCGCCGTACCGTGCGAATCACGGGAGCGGAAAGTGCCGCGACGCCACGTTCGGCCCGTACGACCAGTCCGCCACTCATCGCGCTCTCATCCCACTGCGCGTAGTACATCGAGGGACGCGGGTTCTCCGCGAGCCCGTCATCCTGCGTATTGCCCACCACGCCGACTATGGTGAACCACATGTCTGGCTCGGAGGCGTACTGCTGGATCCGGTTGGTTTCGGCGATGCGCCGGCCGACTGGATCTTCGCCCCGGAAGAGATTCTGCGCGAGCATTTCATTCACGATTACAACGCCGCCCGCAGCGCCTCGGTCAGTAGTCTGGAAGAAGCGCCCCTTTTGCAACGGAATCCCGAGCGATGTGAAATATGATGGGCTGGCAAATCGTGCATCGACAGTCAGCGCTGCCTCGCCCGGTCGCAGAACCCGTCCCTCGACCTTCAGGTCCAGGCTGCGGAAGCCGGTGCGCAGCGGAATCGAACCGATGGCCACCGCCTCGACGCCCGGCAGCCCAGCGATCTCATCCCGAATTTGCGTGAAGAGCGCACGAGCGGCGGTTGCAGCGGCTGTGTCCCTGCGAGTATCAGCTCCGTTGGCGAGACCAGCAATCTCCATCGTGAGAACTTGCTCGGTCCGCAGGCCAGTCTGCACGTCGGCGAGGCGCAGCATCGTGCGCGTGAGCAGGCCGGCGCCGGCCAGCAACACGACCGACACCGCAACCTGCACGATGACCAGGGCACGCTGCAGACGCCGCCTGGAAAGTCCGCCACTCCCGCGCCGCCCGCCCGACGCCACGGTTGAGAGTTCCTTCTCTGACGGCACGGCCGCCACATACGAGAGGAAGAGTGCGGTCGCGACGGAAAGCGCGAGCGTGAACAGCAGAACCGGCGTGTCGAGTTGAATCTCGTTGGCGCGCGCCGAGTAGCGATCCGCAACCGAAATGAGGAGGGGCAAGCCGGCCATCGCGAGGAGCGTTCCGAAAAACGCGCCGGCAACGCTCAACGTCAGGTTCTCCGCAAGGACCAGGCGCCGCAACTGCGCCACGCCGGCGCCCAGCGCCGCGCGCACCAGCAGCTCCTGCTCGCGCCGCACGCGCCGCATGAGCGTCAGGTTGGCCACGTTCGCCATGGCGATGATCAGCACGAACGCGGCCGCTCCCATCAGCAGCCACAACGTGAGCTGCGCATCTTTGCCGAGTGCGTCCTTGAAGGGGATCATTTCCGCGCGATAGTGATACGCCGGATCATAGGCCGTCGGATGGTCCCGGCCGAGTCGCCTGTACAGCGCGCCGAATTCCCCCTTCGCCTGTGCGAACGTCACTCCCGGCGCCATGCGCGCCACCACTTCGGTCATCCGATGCGTACGGTCCTCCTGCATCGAGGCCCCGATGTGGTGCGGGCTGATCACCATATTCATCAGCACATCCATGCGCAGCGGGAAGAACGGTGCAGGCTGCAGCACGCCGATGATCGTTGCCGATGAACTGCCGGCGCGCACTACTTTGCCGACCACGCTGGAATCGCCGCCAAAGCGCCGCATCCAGAGGTCGTGCGTGAGTACGATCACGGCCGCCACTCCCGGTCCATCGTCGCCCGGCCGCGTCAGCCTGCCCAGGATCGGAGAGAGGCCCATCACCTCGAAGTAGTTCCCCGTCACGAGCCCGGCACGCAGCCGCATCGACTCGCTTTCGGTGCGCAGCACGACGCCGTTGTATGGGGAATATTCGGCAACCTGCGCGAGCGACTTCACGCCCGTCCGGAAGTCGCGCACTTCCGATACCGAGAAGTTCATGTTGGAGCCGCGATCCGACGACTGACGGAGGTAGACCAGGCGATCGCCGTCCCGGTGCGGCAGCGGCTTCAGCAACACGCCGCGCACGACACTGAAGATCGCCGTATTGGCACCGATGCCCAGCATCAGCACGATCACCACGACGGCGGTGAAGGCCGGGCTGTGACGCAACGCGCGCACAGCGTACTTGAGATCGGCAGCGATGCTTTCCCAGCGGAGGCCGCCTTGCCTCGCTCCCTCGGACTGCGTGAAATGAGACTGCAGCTCGTCGCGCAGGTGTGCCATGGAACCCTCCTACCGCCCGGATGGAATGGTATCGATCACATCGGCGATCAGGGTTCCTATGGGTTGGCAATACGAGCGCCAGCCACGCTCAACGCGCTAATTCATGACTTCAGAACGAGTTGCGTCTGGCGGAACCGGCGGCTAACGAGGGACGAAGTGCTAAATGCGGGACCGAGGCTTTTCAAACGCGGGACAACTGGGCAAGGGCAACATCGCAAGGCGAGGTCGATGGGGGATCCAACTTCCATCGACCTCGCCAAGCGATGCTGCCGGGAGGACTTCAGGACCCTGGTCCCGCCGCGATGATGGTCATGCCTTTGTTGCGCAGCAGCTGGTTGAGCGCGGCGACTTCGCTCTGGACCAGCGTGTCGAGCGCGCGCAGCTGCTCGTTCAGCTGGGTCAACACGATGGCGCGCACCTCGGTCTGCTGATCGGTGGGCTTGAAGTCCGCGCCGGCCAGCCCACCCGCCAGGTAGACGATTTTTTGCAGCAGCTTCGCTTCGAAGCGAACGCCATCCTGGCCTCTGCCGGTGAGGCGCAGATCGACCAGGTTCATCTGCAGTGCACTGAGTTTGTCTGCCAGCGTCTGCACGGCGGCTTTCACCTGCGTGTCGTCGCTGAAGCGGGTCAGCGTGGCTATTTGCACGCGCAGTGCTTCAATGCGATGTACGGCGGCCGCGCCGCGCTCCAGGTCGGCCTTGAGGCTGCGCAGCATCGCAACCTGCTCTGCGATGTCGGCCACTGTACCCGCCGAGTGCGGATCCTTGAGCACGGTGAGCGGCTGGCTCTGCTCGCTGCCGTCCACGTTGAGCTTGACCGTGTACTGTCCGGGCGGCAGCAGGATCGTGATGCGACCGGCGCCCGGTGCCGCGCGCCCTTCCGGCCCGACCTGGATGTGACTCGCGTACGTCGGACTGGTGAGCAGCCGGATCTGTGTGCTCGGCTCATCCTGCAGATCCCAGTGGATGCGGTTCACGCCCGCGCGGTTGCTGGCGCGCAGCGTGCGCACGGTCGCGCCCTGCGCATCGTGAATCGTCACGGTGGGCGTGCTGCGCGCGGGCGCCTTGAGCCAGTAGTTGATGGACGCGCCGTACTCCGGATCTTCACCGACAGTCGGATCATCGTACGGAACCGAAGGCGGCGTGATGGGACGGAAGCGGTAGGCATCGCGCGGCTTGAACAGGTGCGCAGTCGATGCCATCACTGCGGGCGTGAGCTGCTGCAGCGGCGCCAAGTCGTCCAGGATAAAGAAGCCGCGGCCATAGGTCGCGATGACCAGGTCGTTGAACTGCTTCTGCACGACGATGCCGGAGACGGGCGCGTGCGGCAGATCGTTCTGCAGCGGCTGCCACGAGTCGCCGTCGTTGAACGACACGTACAGCGCGTTTTCGGTGCCCAGGTAGAGCAGGCCGCGGCGCACCGGGTCCTCGGCGATCACTTTCGCATAACTCAGCATGCTGCGCGGAATGCCCTGCACGATCTTCTGCCACGACTTGCCGTAATCGCGCGTGCGATAGACGAACGGATCGCGGTTGTTCACCTGGTGGAAGTCCACGGTGAGATACGCAGTACCAGCATCGTAGCGCGAAGGCGCGATCGTGCGCACCGCGCCCCAGGGCGGCAGTCCCGGCAGATTCGCCGTCACGTTGGTCCAGGTGCGTCCGCCATCACGTGTGAGCTGCACGAGTCCATCATTGGTGCCCGCCCAGATCAAGCCGCGCTCGATGGGCGACTCGGCGATGCCGAACACCACGCCCGCGTACTCGACGCCGATGTTGTCAAAGGTGAGTCCGCCGGACGGGCCCATGCGCGAGCGATCGTTGAGTGTGAGGTCCGGGCTGATGACGTCCCAGCTCTGCCCGCCATTGGTCGTGCGATGCACGTGCTGGCTGCCCACGTACACCGTGTTGTTGTCGTGCGGCGAGATGTGCAGCGGCGCATCCCAGACGAAACGGTAGCGCACGCCGGCGGCCGCGCCGCGGCTCTGATCGGGCCACACTTCCACCGAGCGGAACTGGCGCCGGTTCTCCTCGTAGCGCGTGAAGATGCCCCCCACCATGCCCGAGCCCGATGACGACGACCACACGATGTTCGGATCGGTCGGGTCGGGAGTAGCCCAGCCGCTTTCACCGCCGCCCACCGCGTGCCACACGCCGCGCGGGATGTAGTTGATGCCGCGGCTGCCCTGGATGCGGCTGTTGCTGGGACCGCGGTAGGTCGGCTCGTCCTGCTTGTTGCCCAGCACATTGTAGGGAACCGCATTGTCCACCGTGACGTGGTACATCTGCGCGTTCGACAGTCGCTGCCGCAGCCAGGTGCGGCCGCGGTTGTTCGTGATCGACAGCCCCTGATCGTGTGCCACGATCATGCGGTCCGCATTGCCCGGATCGATCCAGATGTCGTGATGATCGCCGCCCGGCCCCTGCGCCCGTGTCATGGTGGTGAGCGTGACACCGCCATCGATCGATTTCGCGAACGATGCCGTCAGGTAATACGTCTCGTCTTCATCCGCGGGCGACACGGCCATACGCGAGTAGTAGTGCGGCCGGCCCATGGCATCACGATCGCGGTTCACCATCGTCCAGCGCCGGCCACCATCCTCCGAACGCCAGATCTGACCATCCTCCGTGGCCTGTCCATTCCAGGAAATGCCATCCCCCGTCTCGAACATCGCGTACACGCGCTGCGGATTCGAAGGCGCAATCGCGACCGCAACTTTGCCCACTGGCTTCGCGGGCAGACCGTTGCCACTGAGTCGCGTCCAGGTCTCGCCGCCGTCGCGGCTCACGTGCAGACCACCACCCGGACCGCCGCTCGTGCGGCCCCAGGTCTTGATGTCGAGCTGCCACGTGCCGGCGAACAACACGCGCGGATTCTTCGGATCCATGGCCAGGTCCGAGCAGCCGGTGTTCTCATCGACGAACAAAACGTGCCTCCAGGTCGTACCGCCGTCGATCGTGCGAAACACACCGCGCTCGCGCTGCGGGCCGTAGGCATGACCGAGCGCGCACACCAGCACGATGTCCGGATTGTTCGGATGCACGACCAGCCGCGGGATGCGGCCGGTCTGCTCGAGCCCCACGAGCTTCCAGGTCTCGCCGCCATCAACCGAGCGGTACACCCCCTGCCCCACCGATATATGACTCCGAATCTTCCCCTCGCCCGTGCCCACCCACACGACATTCGGCTCACTGGGCGACACCGCCAGCGCGCCAATCGACTGCACTACCTGCGCGTCGAAGACCGGCTTCCAGCTGACCCCGCCATCGTTCGTGCGGTAGATCCCGCCCGATGCCGCGCCCACGTAATACGTGCGCGCATCGCCCGGCACGCCCGCGGCCGCGCTGAACCGGTTGCCTTCCGGCCCGATGAAGCGCCAGTGCAGCGCGCCGTAGAGCTCGGGAGCCGGGCCAGCAGCGGGCGCCTGCGCGGCTACGTGTGTGGAGATCAGGATCGTCGCGAGCGCAGCGAGCCGAAGAGGTCGCACGGTGAACATCGGACACCTCAAGTTTTTGGAGCGGATGGACGCGGATGGAGAGGTCTGGCAAAGGGACGCTATGCGGGGCGTGAGCGAACGGCAAGTTTAGCAATACGCCGACCGTGGTGGTCGACGAGTGGGTGATCGTGGCGCGCACCTCGGAAGACCGCGGTGAAAGCGGCCCCGAACCTCAGACCATGACAGGTGGCGTGTGATTCACCGCTCTGGAAGCCGTCAAACCGAACCCAACCTGCACTCGTCCACCCTCTGGTGGTGCATTCACGGCTATTGGCGGCGTGAATGATGCCCCGGCATCGGAAAGGTCGCCATCGGGGACAGGTTGACGTACCCGCCGCGGCCGCCCGGCAGGCAAAGCGCCCGGCCTCCCTTCAACCCCTCCCAACCTCGACCTCTACCTCGACCTCTATCTCACCCTGACCTCCTGAAGCAGTACTCTACGGCCTCGCGAACCGCCCGCTCCTGCACCACTTCCGCGCGCAATGCACACGCGCTCACGTGATCGTTCACCAGGCCCATCGCTTCCATGAAGGAATACACGGTGGTGGGACCTACGAAGGCCCAGCCGCGCTTCTTCAGATCCTTGCTCATGGTCGTTGCCTCTGCGTTTGTGCCGAGCTTCTGGAGCGTGGGCCAGTCCAGCGTCTTCGGTCGCGACGCGACGTCGGGCTCGAACGACCATGCGTACGCGGCAAAACTCCCGGCTTCTTTGATCAGCTCCAGGCAGCGGCGCGCGTTGTTGATTGTGGCTTCGATCTTGGCGCGATTACGCACGATGCCATCGTCCTTCATGAGCCGGTCCACGCTCTTCGTGTTCAGACGCGCTACCGATTCGATGTCGAAGCCATCAAATGCGCGCCGGAAATTCTCGCGCTTCTTCAGAATTGTGAGCCAGCTGAGCCCGGACATGAATCCCTCGAGGCAAAGTTTCTCGAAGAGACGTCGGTCGTCCGACACGGGCCGGCCCCACTCGCGATCGTGATAGGTCTGATACAACGCATCACCCACGCACCACCAGCAGCGTGCGATGCCATCCTCGCCCGTTACCACGCCGTTATCGGAAACAGTCAACATCTACTCTCCTGTACGGTATCATTCCTCGAACACTTCGCGCAGCAGAATCTGCAGGCCTGGCAAAATATTCTCGCCGTCGAGCACATCCGATTCACGCAGCAGGCGCGCCGACCCATCGGCGTGGTAGACCGTGACCGATCTGGTTTCCGTGTGAATCACCCACACCAGCGGCGTGCCCGCGGGAAATCCTGGATACGCTGCTGGAGCGGCCGCGGGCGACTGGCGTCTGGATTGGCCTCTGTCATTGCTTCGTTGACGGCGATATTCTTGCCTGCCGTCACGGCGTCAAGGGCGCTCCGTTTCGCGATACGGCACATCGACCTTGCCGTTGCGGTTCGCGCCGTCGGGCCAATCACCGAATGATCGTATCCCTCATCCGGCGAAGGATGTGACAGTGAGAGCGCGGCGACTCGTCATTCCTGCCTTCATTCTTCTGATCTGTGCGTGTGAATCCAGACCCGCCGGCCCAGAAGGTCCCGTGTTGTACGCCATCGCTGGTTCTCCCCAGCCACCGGAGGGCGGCAACGTTGCCGGCGGTGGAACGTACGCCAGCGGTGAACAGGCAACTGTCACTGCGCTGCCGGTTGGTTCCTACACCTTCAGGAACTGGACCGAAGACGGCGTCGAGGTCTCCACAAGCGCCAGTTTCAGCTTCACGGTGAGAGGCAATCGTTCGTTGATCGCCCACTTTATCAGGCTTCAGTATTCGCTGACAGTAACGGCAAGCGGGGCTGGCGAAGGCACGATCACGAGTTCACCGTCCGGTGTCCAGTGTGTGGCCTCAGCTGGAAATACGGCGGGAGCATGTGCGGCGGCATTCGACCGCGCTACCAGCGTGGCACTGACCGCCGCGCCAGCAGCCGGGCACTCGTTCGTGGGTTGGTCAGGGGCCTGTTCTGGAACCGGGATTTGTTCCGTGGCCATGAATTCGAACCTGACCGTGACTGCGCGGTTCGACCACGCATCGGCTTCTACGGTCGGGTATCTCGCGCCGGCCGATGTCACGAACGGACGCTTCGTGATCGATGTCCCGGCATCGCCATCGGGCGAGACCTACATCGTTGCGGTCCCGAACCTGAGTTCGGCCGACTGGTGGAATCGAAGCCAGTATCTTCATGACCAGCTTATTCGTTTCGCGATCAGCACTTCGCCCGCTCCGCCGGCCCAACCAACGCCCCTGCGCGCGCTTCCCCAGGCACAAAGGCCCGTCCGGCACGAGTGGGGCAAGCCCGCTTCCGGCCCGGCCGGGGCGCTCCTGCAAGGCAGGATTTTCCATATCTGGTCCCAAACCGAGCAACGCTACATCCCGGTGCCGGGGCGTCTTGCGTTTACCGGCAACACGCACGCGTTCTACGAAGACACAGCGAACATCGTGAGGTTCACAACTTCCGAGTGGCAGGCCTTGAACAGCGTGATGGAAGGAGAACTTGGGCGCCTTTACCGTCTGATGGGATCACCAACCGATTTGGATGGCAACGAACGCGTGATCGTGTTCGTCAGCCGGACGATGATGCAGCACCGATCCTCCGGCGAGGCTTACGTTGACGGCTGCCACCTTCGAGTGACGCTTACTGGTTGTGTGGATCGCGGTGAGTTTGTCTACATAGCATCACTCGACCATTTCAATCCCACGCCAACGAATCGACAGTTCTACGTCACCAACTACTACCCGCGCAACATCCTGCACGAAACCACGCACATCCTGCAGCAATCGCACGCGTATCGTAGATCCGGCAGCTGGGCCTCTTTCTCTGTGCCGGCCTACTACGGCGAAGGACAGGCGGAACTGATGTCGACGATCTCCGGCCTGCGGCTCGACGAGCTCTGGGCGTCCCTGAAACGCCGGTTCGTTGAGCCGAACCAGACTCAACAGAATCCATGGTTCTATCCGTACGACCTTGGCGCATTGTTCTACTGGTACGTTCACCAGTCGTATGGCGAAGGGGTCTCGCAAGCGATCATCGACACGGCGTACGATTCGCGCAGGACTTCACTGGGAATCACACACCTGGCGTTTGGTATCGCCGAGCCGCTGGTGCTCGCCACGATGTATTCGTCGCTGGTATTTGATGGGACGGCGTTCGGCACACGGCATGGCTTACACTTTCCTGATGAGGAGGTCTCAGCCCGCCTTTCCGGCACGCCTTTGCCTGTTACCCTGGTAGCGGAGGGCGGGACCGCCGCAGTCGATCGCTCCTTCACGGGAGCGGCGATCTTCAGGCTGGTTCACAGCCGCGCCCTTCGCATTCAGCTCGAAGTCAGTCCGGAGTTGGCCTACGTTGTGGTGGCTCAGCCCGACCTGCGTTAGAGCGAGTGCGCGCGTAGTGCATCGCGGCGAGGTCCAGCACCGCTGCCGGCCTGGTTCTCCGTCATGAAGCGCGCGCGTTTTGCCAGGCCGGGTGAACTTCTTGCGGTGTTCGGCAGCGCGGACCTGGTGGGTGGGGCGCGAGTCGTCTTTGATATCGGCGGTAACAAGTACCGGCTGATCCCTGATGTGAATTACGGGAGCGGCCGCATCTATGTCCGGGCGGTGCTGACGCACGAAGAATACGCTCGGATCGATGTGAGGACATTGAAGCGCAGGAAGAAGCAGGTACTCGCTGGCCGGTACCGGACCACAAGCCGGACGTCTTGCGGCGCAACCGCGGGTGCGCGTCTCGCGGGAGGTGGTTTGGACATGGCAAAGTTGTTGGATGCCAGGAAGCCGCGCGTACTGCGCAACAACCGTGAATACGATGCGGCCGTTGCGGAGCTGGATGGCTTGCTGGACCAGGATCCGAAGGAAGGAACGGAGGAATTCGACCGGCTCGAAATGCTCAGCGTCCTGATCGCAGCCTACGACGACGAGCATCATGACCTTCCCGATGCATCACCCCAGGAGGCAGTCGAATTCCTGCTCGAGCAGCGCGGTTTGACACGCGCGGATCTCACGAAAGTTCTGGGTGGCCGGAGCCGCGTCTCGGAGTTCTTCAGCGGCAAACGCAAGTTGTCTCTCAACCAGGCGCGCGCGCTGCGCGAGTTGTTCGGAATCCCGCTGGATCTCCTGGTATGAATCCGCCGCCTTCACCGGAGCCATGGTCCCACGCGCGCACTTGACTAGTTGGACTAGTCCAACTAGTCTGGAAACATGAAAAAAGACCAGGGGAACCGACCCGCGCGGCGCGTCTGGAAGCTGCACGAAGCCAAGGCGCATTTCAGCGAGCTGTTCAAACGCGTGCGCTCGGAGGGCCCGCAACGCGTCGTCAAGCAGGGTGGTGAGGCCGTGGTGATCGTGCCTGCGGAAGTGTTCGACCAGATGACGCAGCGGGGCCAGCAACCTTCATCACTGGTCGAATTCTTCCAGGCCGCGCCCGTGGGCGCCGAAGCGCTGGACCTGGCCCGGAAGCCGGACGTCACGCGCATGCTCAAGTGGTGAGGGGCGCGTATCGTGACTGGATTTCTGCTCGACACCAATGTCGTGTCGGAGCTGATGAAGCGCCGGCCCAATCGGGGTGTCATCCGCTGGATCGAAGGTACGGCTGAGGACCTGCTCCATCTCAGCGTGATCACGCTGGGCGAGGTGCGCAAAGGAATTGACCTGCTTGCCGAGGACGATCCGAAACGCGCCGCGCTGCTGAACTGGCTGGAGGACCAGGTGCGCTCGCGGTTCGCCGGCCGGCTGTTGTCTTTCGATGAAGGCGTAGCCGATCGCTGGGGACAGATCGAAGCCACGACTCGCAAGCGTCGTTTGAATCTGCCCACGATCGATGCGCAGTTGGCGGCCACGGCACTGCACCACAATCTCACGTTCGTTACGCGCAACGTGGCCGACGTGGCCGCCGTCAGTGTGCCGGTCTTCAATCCCTGGAGCAGCTAATCGCCGCTAATCGGTGTGGCTCAACTCCACGACCGCGTTGCAGTGCGTGAAGTGCAGCTGCGTGCGCACGGCTGCCCTGACTGCCGCGGCCTCCTGGTACAGTTGCATCTGCAGCCGGTACTCCTCGCCCTTCTGCGCCGCTTGTTCGGGACGGATCTGGTGCGTTTTGAAGTCGACGATCAAGTCGTCCGGGCCGGAACAGATCGAACGCGCCCGTGCGCCATTCGCGCTCCGCCTTGAGGTGGAGGAACGGCAGCTCGCGATGGTTCTCCCCTTCGACGTACCACTTCCACTCAGCGCTGGCGAGCACGCAATCGATTTCCGCGAGCAGTTCCGACCTCAGCTCGGTGCCGGGCGCCAGGACGAACTCCAGCTCGGGTGCATCCAGCTCGCCAATGGTTTCCTCCAGGACCTCCGCAATCACCGCGTCGGTGGTCATCCGCTCGAGCACGCCGTGAATCACATCGCCGCGCAGGCGTTCCGGCAGATCCTTGCCTTTTCCGCGCGGCGCGAACTGCCAGACCGGCTCGATGCCGTGCAGGTAGAACGCTGCCCACAACTGCGGGTCTTTTGCGCGGGTCATCTGCTCCGTTGCCGAAGTCATGAACCGGTGCGGTGGCGCCGGCAGCGGGCGACTGAGCACGGTGCTCTCCCCCGTGTGTACGGCATCGAGCCAGGAGAGGTCGATGGCCGCTGGTTGCGCATCCGTGACCTTCGGCGTCACTTCGCCGCGCATTTCGCATAACGTTTTGCCCTGCTGCAGCCACCGTACGATCGACCTGGGCGCATTATCGGCCGCCATGATGATGAGCCGATCGCGCGCGCGCGTGCTGGCCACGTACAGCAGCCGCGCCCGCTCGGCGGCATCGCGCGACTTGTGGTGCTCCACCATGCGCCGGGCGCGCGGACCCCGCTCATCGCCCTTCGGACAGAGCACGGGTCCCAGGCTCGCGTCGCTCCAGTACGTGTTGTGCGGGTCGTCCCTGATGTCCTTGCTGGTGTCCACCAGGAACACGACCGGCCACTCGAGTCCTTTGGCCGCGTGGATCGTGCTGAGCGTGACCACATCATCGGCGGCACTGAACACCTGACCCTGCGGCAGCTCCGGCGCTTCGTCATCGCGGCTGTCCCAGATCTGCAGGAAATGCCCGATGGTGTGTTCGCGGTGCTGCTCGATGTAGTGCAGAAATGCCTGGATGTTGGCGAGCGCTTCGCGGCTGCCGGGCACGAGTTGCAGGTGCTGGCGGTAGCCCGACACGGCCAGCATCAGCTCGAGCAGCTCGTCGATCGGAACTCGGTCTGCCAGGTTGCGCGCGCGCTCGAGGAGTTCCAGCCCGCTGCGCAGCGCATCACGTTCGATCGCCACGAGGCCGGTGTGTTCCGGCGCCTCGAACCACTCCGCACTCTCCAGAAAGCGCGTGGCCTGATCGAGGTAGCCAAAACCTTCGTGCTGGCGGATGCGCACTAGCACCTCATCGCGCAGGCCAACAAAAGTCATCAGGCGCGCGCAGGCCGCATTCGACCGCGGAACCCAGGCCCTCGCCGTCGAGAAACTCCACACGGCGTTCGTGACACACCTGCACTCCGATCACACGGCCGGTTATCCCGACCTGATCTTTACTTCCTGGGTGCACGGACGCAGCCGACCGCTGGAAGTCTTCGGCCCGCGTGGGATCGCAGCAATGACGCAGCACGTGCTGGCAGCCTGGCAGCCGGACATCGACATCCGGACGAAAGGTTTCGAGAATCGCGACCCCGCCGGCGCTCGCGTCAACGCGCACGAGATCGAGCCTGGTGTAGTGTACCGGGATTCCAACGTCACGGTTACCGCGTTTCCCGTGCTGCACGGCGACGTGCCACAAGCGTTCGGCTACCGGTTCGACAGCGCTGATCGCACGATCATCATCTCCGGCGATGCGAGCCCGAGTCCGGCTCTCATCGCGAACTGCCAGAAATGCGACGTCCTGATTCACGAGGTGTTCATCGACGCGTACCGCCCATCTCGCGTGCCCAACTGGATCGAGTACCGTTCGAAATTCCACACCACGGCCGCGCAGCTGGCCGAGATTGCACGCGTGACACAACCGAAGCTGCTCGTACTCTGGTGACATCCCCGATGAGGAGTACCTGGCGGAAATCCGGCGCACATACGCGGGGCGAGTAGTGGTCGCGCAGGACCTGGATGTGTATTGAGTGATGGTCGCGTAGCGCGGGCGGGGTGAGACCGGGCTTGTGGATCTATTATAAATATTATAATATGGCCCACACCCGCATCCGAGGGCCCGATGAGCGCGCGCAATGAGGAAATCGATCGGCTGCTGCCACTCAAGCCGGTCGACTTCTCGATCCTGATCACACTGGCTGAAGGGGAGCAGTACGGCTACTCGCTCGCGAAACGGCTTGCCGAGCAGCGCAGCGGCGCGATTCGACTGCCACCGAGCAACCTCTATCATGTGCTCGACCGGCTGATCGCGGCCGGCCTCATCCGCGCGACCAGGAGCGACGATGCAGCGGACGAACGCCGCCAGTATTTCGCGCTCACTCCGTTCGGGCGGCGTGTTGCAGCGGCCGAAGCGCGCCGGCTGCGCTATGTGATGGAGACAGCCGATCGGTTGAACCTGCTGCCGCTGAAGGAGCCCGGATGAAAGCGCGCCCGTCGCGGTTTCTCGAGTGGCTGTTTCGTGTTTTGCTGAGGTTCCACCCGCGGCCGTTCCGGGAGAGGTGGACGCGAGAGCTCGAGCAATACCTGAACGAATCATGGCGTGAAGAAGCGGCAGGCCGGGGCATCGCGGCGTCGGCCGCGTTCTGGAGTAAAGCGTTTCTGGGCGTGGTCGCGACGGTAGTACGCCAGCGTCGAACGTTGCCGAATGTCTCGTGGCTCGACGTGAAGCTGGGCCTGCGCATGGTTGCGAAGTATCCGGGACTGTCGTTCGTGTCAGTGCTCGGGATGGCGGTCGCGATTGCGATCGGTGCGGGCGTGTTCGGCGCGCTCGGCGCGCTGCTGGACCCGACGATTCCGCTCCCTGGCGGCGACCGCATCGTCGCGCTGCAGAACCACCGTGCTGACAAGCCTGGCCGCCCCGATCGTCAGGTCCTGCACGACTTCCTCGAGTGGCGCAGCGAGCTGACGATGGTGCGCGACCTGGGCGCGTTCCGCCTCGAGCCCAGTCGCAACCTGATCATCGAAGGCCGCGGGACCGACCTCATCCAAGTCGCGCACATGTCGGCGGCGGGCTTTCGCGTTTCGCGCGTGCCGCCGCTGCTGGGCCGGCCACTCCTGGAAGACGACGAACGTGCGGGTGCGCCGCCGGTGCTCGTGATCGGACGTGACGAGTGGCAGCGACGCTTCGATGGCGATCCCCACATCATCGGCCGGACCGTGCGGCTGGGCCAGACGGTGCACACCGTGGTGGGCGTGATGCCGGACGACTTCCACTTCCCGGTGAACAACGGATTCTGGGTTCCGCTCAGACTGGACGTGTCGAGGTACGAGCGAGGGAGCGGCCCTTCGCTGCACGTGTTCGGCCGGCTCGCGGACGGCGTCACGCTCGAGCAGGCGCGTGGCCAGCTCACTGCAATCGGGCAGCGCATTAGCGCCGCCTACCCCGACACGCACGAGCACCTCCGGCCGACGATCATCCCGTACGCATTCACCGCGTTCGACCTGGAAAGTCCGGCGAGCAGGCGGCTCCTGTACGCGGTCCAGCTCTGCACTGCTCTGCTGCTCGCGCTGGTCGCGGCCAACGTGGCGGTGCTCGTCTATGCGCGTACTGCCTCGCGCACGGGCGAGATCGCGGTGCGCAGCGCGCTTGGGGCAAGTCGCGCCCGCGTGATCGCCCAGCTGTTCGTCGAAGCGCTGGTCCTGTCCGCGGCCGCGGCCGCGTGCGGGCTGACTCTCGCCTTTGTCGCCCTCGGCTGGTTCGAGCGGCTGATGGTGTCAGTGGATGGCAGGCTGCCGTTCTGGTTCGACCTGGGTGTATCCGGCGGGCTGATCGCCTACGTCGCCGGACTGGCGATCCTGGGCGGAACGATCGTCGGTGTGCTGCCCGCGTTAAAGGCCACCGGCCTGAAAGCATACGGTGGTCTGCAGCAGCTGGCGGCGCGTGGCACGCAGATGCAGCTCGGCCGGACCTGGACCGCGCTGGTCATCGTGCAGGTCGGTGTCGCCGTCGCCGTCCTGCCCACAGCGATCTACTTCGCGAGTGAGCTGGTTCAGTACGGCATGGGTGATCCTGGTTTTGCGGCCGAGGAGATCTTCAGCGCGGAGCTCACGCTGGATCGCACGGACGCGCCGCGCAGCGCGCAGGCGGGTGTGGACCAGCGCGCGTTGGAAGCGCGCTTCGCGGAACGTGCCAACGCGCTGACGCGGCTACTCGCGTCGGAGCCGGGCGTCGGCGCGTCGTACGCCAACGAAATACCGGGGGGCGAACCGGACCGCTGGTTCGAGATCGAAGGCGAGGTGGCGACGGTAGACCCGACGGATCCGGCGCTACGCGAGGGCAGAGTTCGAGCGGCCGTCAGCGCCGTGAGTGCCGAATTCTTCGAGCTCTACGATGCAACGATCCTGAGCGGCCGGAGCTTCGGCGCCGCCGATGCGGTCGAAGGATCGAACGCGGTCATCGTGGATCGCAGCTTCGCCGAGCGGATGGGTGGCGGCAACGTCCTGGGCCGCCGGATCCGCGATCCGCGCCGGAACGGATCGCGTCCGGGCGACGCCGAGCGCGCACCCTGGCTCGAGATCGTCGGCGTGGTGAACGACCTGCCATCCCGCAGCGGCCTGGACGACGACGCGCTCCCGCATGTGTACAGCACCGCGCCGCCCGGCCGGATTTTCGCCGTGAGCGGCGATCAGGTGACTGCGTCCTTCCTCATCGTCCGCGCGCGAGGTGGCCCGCCGCCGGCTTTCCCGCGTCGCCTGCGCGACATCGTCGCAGCCATCGAACCCGAATTCGAGCTGCACGAGCTGCAAAACATGGCCGAGACCGTGCGCACCAGCCGGCGGACGTACAGAACCGTCGCGCTCGGCGTCGCACTCGCTACGCTGAGCGTGCTGCTCCTCTCCGCCGCCGGCATCTACGCCATGCTGTCGTTCACCGTAGCGCGGCGACGGCGCGAGATCGGCATCCGCATCGCGCTGGGTGCCCATCGCAGCCGGATTCTGGGCGGCATCTTTGCGCGTGCGGGCGCCCAGCTCGGCGTGGGCGTGGCCGTGGGTCTGATGCTCGCCCTCGTGCTCCAATGGGCGACGGGCGGAAAGGCCATGGGCAATTCGTCCGGCGTCGGTGCTGGACTGCAGGACGCCTTCGTCCTGATGCCCATCGTCGCGGCGATCGTGCTGGCGGTGGGCCTGCTGGCCGCGCTCGGCCCCGCGCGGCGCGGGCTCGCGGTGCAACCCACCGAAGCGCTGCGCCATGAGTGATGCTCCATCCTGAAGGTGACCTGATGAGACTTTCGTGCAGCGCGCGCGCTTCGCTGCTGACTCTGTGCGTGTCCGTTCCGTTCACACCAGTACATGCCCAGGGTCGCAGCTCGAATCAACCCCCGGAGGAGGGCGACACCATCCCCTCGGCGCGCATCGTTGTTTTACCCGCGTTGGAGCGATACAACATGTCGCGGCTCGGCCGCGATGTGAAAAACATGCCGGCACTAGCCGTCTTCACGACGGACGGACCGGTGGCCCGGTCGCTCGCGGTCAAGGTGCAGTCGATCGTCGGCGGGCCGATTATTCAACTCGGGCGCGCGAACAGGAGCATCGAGGACTTCACGCACGCGCTCATCGACACCATCGTCGAGAAGACCGCGCGGCCCAACATGAACCGGGGCCACCGTTCCAGCGAAAACCACGCGGCGATCGTCCTCGTCGCCGAGCCGGAGCTCATCCTTCCCTTCGTGCGCGGCTCGCTCAGCGAGCGCGGGCAAGCGGAGTTCGACCGGCGAAAGGTAGGACTGGCCACGTTCACGGTCTTCGTCAGGGCGGACAAGAAGGATCTCATCTCGGCCAGGCCCTTGCCGCCCTTGTAGCGCGCCCTTTGTGGCGGCTAATCGCCCTGGGGGTGGGCCTGCTGGCCGCGCTCGGCCCCGCGCGACGCGGGCTCGCCGTGCAACCCACAGACCAGCGCAGGTGGCGAGTGATTCACCGCTCCGGAAGCCGTCAAACCGAACCCAACCCGCACTGGTCCACCTTCTGGTGGTGCATTCACGGCTAGGGGCGATGTAAATGATGCCTCGTCCCGGAAAGGTCACCATCGGGTACAGATTGACGTGCCCGCCGCGGCCGGGCGGACAACACGCGAGGCAGGTTTGTTCAGTCCTCGAACACATCGCGCAGTGGAATTGACAGCCCCGGCAAAACATCTTCGCCATCGAGCACGTCCGACTCGCGCAGCAGCCGTGCCGAACCATCCGTGTGGTAGACCGTGGCCGATCTGGTTTCCACGTGAATCACCCAGACCAGCGGCGTGCCGGCGTCGAGGTAGTCCTGTATGCGCTGCTGGAGCGGCCCTGGCCGGCTGGCTGATTCCACTTCCACGGCAAGGTCAGGAGCGCCCAGCACGAAGCCCGTGGCAGACTCACCTGCGCGCTCGAGTCGCGCGTTCGTGATGTAAGACACATCCGGCGCCCGCGTGCGGCGCGGATCGCGCGCCAGTCCCAGCACGTAACCGATCTCGACACCTACCCGGCCATTAATCTGGTAGCGTTTCACGTGATCGCGAATGAGCGCAGCGATGGTAATCGAGATCACTCCGTGGGCAAG
>JBOHRF010000033.1:0-29316 GCA_050732575.1 Longimicrobiales bacterium | reverse complement strand
GTGCATGCCGGTCTGTATAGAGCAGCGCACCCGGGTACGTGCCGTACAGAACGCTTTTGCGCCAATCGCGCCCGCGCTCCAGCAGCAGCACCTGCTTCCCAGCGCGCGCCAGCGCGCGCGCCGCGGTCGCTCCGCCCGGGCCCGAGCCTACAATCACAATGTCAGCTTTGGATTCTGGCTCACGCATGCGTCTAAACTAGCTGGTTCGGTTTGCGGCGCCTCAGGGCCAGCATCTGTTTCCCCTCTTACTCTCTTACTCTCTTACTCCCTTCCGGAAGTTCTTCTCCTGCCGGCGCGCGAGTTGCAACTCGAACCGTCTCATCTCAACAGGGAGGTTGTCATGCTATTTGGCGTCACGGTATTGCCCATGGGTGTCGACGGCTCGATTGCCGGACCGGTAGCGGAAGTCGTTCAGTCCATTGAAGACGCAAAGTTGAGTTACCAGGTGAACGGCATGAGCACCGTGGTGGAAGGCGAGTGGGATCAGGTCATGCCCGTCCTTCACCGCGCGGAGCAGGCGTTGCACCGCCAGTACGATCGCGTCTTCATGATGATCACCGTGGACGATCATGAGGGCGGCAAGGACCGCTTGCACAATTCGGTGGCCGAGGTCGAGGCTCGGGTCACACCCGAAGTGCCCATGGCGTAGTCAAACGTCAGCGCTGCGTGCCAGACGCGCGCGGCGCCAGCCGGCTCGAGAACCAGTCGCGCGCCAGTTGCGCCACCTGCTCCAGGGTACCGGGCTCCTCGAACAAGTGGGTGGCGCCCGGTACGATTGCCAAGCGCTTCTCACAGATCAGCTCGGCCAGCGCCCGTTCGTTCAGCGTGATGACTTCCTGGTCGCGGCCGCCCACGATGAGAAGGGTGGGCGCCTTTACCTCGCGCAGCTCCGCTGCGGCCAGGTCGGGCCGGCCGCCGCGTGATACCACGGCCGCGATGCGCTCAGGTGTGCGCGCCGCCGCCATCAGGGCCGCAGCCGCGCCCGTGCTGGCGCCAAAGTACCCGATGCGCATGGCAAGCACGCGCTCCTGTTGTTGCAGCCAATCCGTCGCCTCTACCAGTCGTTCCGCCAGCAGATGGACATCGAAACGCAATTCCCCCGTGCGCGCGTCAACGGCTTCTTCCTTCGCAGTGAGCAGGTCGAACAACAGCGTGCCGATGCCCGCCTGCTGCAGCACACCCGCCACGTAGCGGTTGCGTGGGCTCTTGCGCGAGCTGCCGCTGCCGTGCGCAAACAGCACCAGCCCGGTTGCCTGTGCAGGGATCACAAGGTCGCCGTCTATGCGGACCACCACCACGAACTCCCGTTTTGACTCATATCGCCATGATGTGACGTGCGGGCTTTCTGCACTTGTTGTCTTATTGCGAGAGGAGGCCTGCCCCTCCTCCAGTCGGTACCGTCGGTCGCCATGTTGGAAACGGCCGAAACGGGAGTTCGTGGTGGTGGTCCGCCATCAGTTTCCCCGCGTCAGCCCGTACTTGCGCACAACTTCCACGTCCAGCTCGTTGGTGAGCAGCACCAGCATGTAGTCATGGCCGATGTCCTGGATCTGCCAGGCGCGCGGCACGGTGACGCTGGACAGCCAGCGGCCCGCGCGATCGAAGACATGCCACGACACATTCGCTTCACCCGGCATGTCGTAGTCCTGAACCCACAGCGCGCCCGTGCGGTCCACGCGTATTCTGCGATAGGCGGGCAGACTGTCGGGATAGGGCGAGTCCCTGAGTGAAGTCTCCCAGCCGCCTCGCTGCGCGGGATCGTTGGGTGCCTCGGCCATGCGCTCTTCGATGTACGCGGCAATGTTGGCATCGGTGACCGGTCGGCGGGGCACAACACGCCGGATCAGCATCGTGAGAGCTCCCGTTGGCTCGTATACGGCGATCTCGAACTGGTCGGCGGTTCCGTAGTACAGCCGGTTGCTGTCCGACCACGCTACTGGCGGTCGCGCAAAAGGTGGCCGTCCGGCATACCGGCGACCATTGAATTCAGCATTGAAATATTCGAAGCCTGGTACTTGAGCGACGCTGCCGGCAAACGAACCATGGTTCGTCCATCTGGCATAGGTTATCGGCTCTCGCCACGTGCCGGTCCGGTTGGAAGGTTCGCTGGTCCCGCGCGCCGACAAGGCCGCAATGAATCCATGGTTACCCAGCCGACCTACAATTTGGGGAAACGACCCAGCCGGAAAGTCAGACGCAAGCGCCAGTGTAACCGCTCGCGCGAATCGCGCATTTCGCATCGAAGACCTGCATGCGGCGCGGCGAGTGCTCCCAGGTTGCGATGGAATCCGGACCAAGCGGCCAGAGCGCCCATACGCGCCCACCACCTTCCAGGCCCTGGAATTCTCCCGGTCCGCCGCCCGTCCTACCAGCGCCCTGCACAAACTTGCCTTCACGATCGAACCAACGGAGCAGCGGTGCTGCACCATGGGCGATCACTATACGGTCGCCAACAACGAGCGCGCCGCTCACATTGTGGAACAGTTGGGTTGTATCACCTTCCACCGCGCCAATCTCGACCAGAGGCTCGGCAGTCACTGTCCAGGTCTGCGCCGGCGCTCCGCGATTCTCCGCGATGCGAATACCCGAACTATCACGCTCCGTGAAGCCCGCGGGCGAAGCATCCGAACCACATGCGGCCACCACCGCAAGCGAAAGGCACGTCAGAGCCCGCGCAACCACGCGCCATGACGCATCCGCAGGCTTCATAATTTCCTCCCGCACGTGATTACCGAAGAAGCACGCACCGAACGTGGTCCAAAGTCATTCGCGCCCGCGCCCATTGTGTTCCTTGCCCTCACCGTCGCCCTAGCCCTTCAACACGGCCAGCGGCCTCAAGCGTGCCACTTTGTGGCCTATGCCTGCGCCGTGCACGACATCGACAACTTCGGAGACATCCTTGTACGCTTCGGGAATCTCCTCCGCGACCGTTGCGTAGGAAGTTGCGCGCACTTCGATGCCGCGCGCCTTCAATTCTGTTTTTAGGTTGCGACCGCGCGCCGACTTCTTGGCCTGGTGCCGGCTCATGCGCCGGCCGGCGCCGTGGCAGCACGAGCCAAAACTCTCTTGCATGGCCTGCTCGGTGCCCACCAGGATGAAAGAATAGCGGCCCATGTCGCCCGGGATGAGCACGGGCTGCCCCACATCGCGATACACATCCGGCAGTTCGGGATGTGCGCGCGGGAATGCGCGCGTGGCGCCTTTGCGATGCACACACAGGCGACGCGCTTTCCCGTCGACTTCATACTCTTCCCACTTCGCGATGTTGTGCGCTACATCGTACACCTGCGTGAGTCCCAGCTCGGTCCAGGGCCGGCCCAGCACGTGGGCAAACGCGTCGCGCACGCGCTGCGCCATCAGCTGGCGGTTGGCAAAGGCAAAGTTGGCCGCGGCGTTCATGGCGCCCAGGTAATTCTTTGCTTCTACCGAATCCAGGGGCGCACAGGCGAGTTGGCGATCGGGCAGTTGAATGTTTGCGCGTGCAGCTGCGCCTGTCATGGTCTGCAGGAAATCATCGCACACCTGGTAACCCAGTCCGCGCGAACCCGAATGGATGAGCACGGTCACGTGGTCCTGCTCGAGTCCAAAGGCACGGGCCACGGTGTCATCGAAGATGTGGTCCACGTATCCGATCTCGATGAAATGATTGCCCGAGCCCACGGTCCCCAGTTGGTTGCGGCCGCGTTGTACGGCTCGCTCACTCACCTGGTCCGGATCGGCGCCGGCCAGTCTGCCGCGCGCTTCTGTGCACTCGATGTCCTCCGGGGTGGCCCAGCCTTTGTCCACCAGCCAGCCCGCACCCTGCTCCAGCACGGCGCGCACTTCGGCATCACTCAGCGCGAAAGTCTTGTAGTGGGCACCCACGCCGGCCGGCACATCGCGCATGATCTGATTGATGAGATTGGCATTGTGCGGCCGCAGCTCATCGGCGGTCACAGCGGAGCGCAGCAGACGGACGCCGCAATTGATGTCGTAGCCCACACCACCGGGACTGATCACGCCGCCGTTTTGCGGGTCGAAGGCGGCCACACCACCAATGGCAAAGCCGTAACCCCAGTGGATGTCGGGCATGCCGATCGAGCGACCCACAATGCCCGGCAGACAGGCAACATTCGCCACCTGCTGCACCGCTTCATCGCTGCCCATCTCGCGCAGGAGCTCAGCATCCGCGTAAATCAGTCCGTCCACACGCATGCAGCCGTGACGCGGCACTCGCCAGCGGAAGCGGTCGACGCGCTCCAGCATCGGTTGCGTGCGCGTCGTGCGCTCCGGGTCCCTCGATTCTCTGCGCCCTTTTCGCATTTGGCCGCGTCGATCATGCAGATTTCAGGGCGGCCCTGGCAATGGGTAGCGCGTGGTTGCCCATTGCAACTGGCCCGCTCTACGATTGCCGAACACGGCATTTCTCCCACGTTTGTTGAGCTTGAGAACGGTGGCTGCGCCCCGATTGCGATACCTGGAGCACACGGCCGATCTCGGTTTTGAGATCGACGCGGACACTTTGACCGATCTGTTCCAGTGCGCCGCGGCCGGGCTATTCGAGTTGTTGTTGGGCCGTCAGACCGCGTCCAGGGCTGGGACGGCAACGGAAACGACGGTTCTGACCCTCCACCTGCAAGCGGAAGAGCCGGGCTTGCTGCTGGCAGCCTGGCTGCGCGAGCTGCTCTTCTGGTACGAGACTACCGGGCTGCGCCTGGCCCGGTCCAAGTTTACCGTACTCACCGAGCGTGAGCTGGCAGCCGAGCTTACCGGCGTCCCGGCCGGTCGCGCTGCGCGGCGCGAGATCAAGGCCGTGACCTACCACCAGCTGTTCGTCCGCCCGCACGACGGAGCGTGGCGAGCGCGCGTGATCTTCGATGTCTGAGCTGCACGATTGGCCGGATCGCAAAGCACTGTGTAGGTTGCAGGATCCGCGCAAAATTTGGAGCAGCGAAAGATGCGCATCCTGATTGCCGGCGGCTGTGGCTTCATTGGCTCGAATTTCGTTCGACACATCCTGAGCAGCCGGCCCACCGTGCAGGTCACGGTGCTGGATCGGCTGACCTACGCAGGCAATCTGGAGAATCTGGCCGACCTGCTGCACGATGCCCGCCTGACGTTCATCCAGGGCGACATCAACGATCGCGCGGTGGTGAGTGATGCCGTGAACGGCGCCCATGCCGTTGTCAACTTCGCGGCCGAAAGTCATGTCGATCGCTCCATCATGGATGCGGGTCCGTTCGTACGCACCAATGTAGGCGGCACGCAGGTGCTGCTCGATGTAGCTCTCGAGCGCAACTGCTCGCGCTTCCTGCAAATCTCGACCGACGAGGTATACGGCTCGCTGGGTCCCAGCGGCCGCTTCACGGAAAGCACGACACTGGCGCCCAGCAGTCCGTACAGCGCGTCCAAGGCCGCGGCCGATTTGCTGGTACTTGCTTATGTGCACACGCATCAGGCGCCCGCGCTCATCCTGCGCTCTTCCAATGCCTACGGGCCGTATCAGTTTCCCGAAAAGCTGATCCCGCTCATGATTGCCAATGCGCTGGAAGGCAAACCACTGCCGGTCTACGGTGATGGCCAGCACGTTCGGGACTGGATCCATGTTCACGATTTATGCACTGCCGTGCTTTGTGTGCTCGAACGCGGAGCGCCGGGCGAGTTGTACAACGTGGGCGGTAATTGCGAGATCGCCAATCTCGATATGGTACGCAGGATCCTGGAGTTGACGGGCGCATCTGAATCATTGATCTGGTTTGTGCCCGATCGCCCCGGTCACGATCGCCGCTACGCCATGGATCACACCAGGATCTCGAGCCAGCTGGGCTGGCAGCCGCAACACGAGCTGACTCGAGGCCTGGCCGAGACGGTGGCCTGGTACCGGTCCAATCCGGCCTGGCTGCAATCGGTCCGCAGCGGTGAGTATCGTCGCTTCTACGAGCGGCAGTACGCAGCGCGCCTGGCTGCATCAGCGCGCTCGGGTTGAGTAGCGTCCTTCATGTAGCAACTGTGCACGAGCGCGCGCATCATGTACCACACCATCCTCGTGCCCCTCGATGGTTCGATGCTGGCCGAATGGGCGCTGCCCGTGGCCATTAGCATCGCACGCCGCAGCGGTGCCTCGCTCGAGCTGATTACGGTAGAAATCGTGTTGCCCACCCTGGGCGCGGTGGGCGGATTGAGCACGGAAACCTCGGATGCAACCACTCAGGATGCACCGCTCGCCTACCTGAGAAACGTGGCGCAGCGGGTGGCAGCCATATATCGCGGACCGGTCAAACACACGGTGAAGAGCGGGCACGGCCGCGGCGCCACATCGCTGTTGCGCCACTCCAAGGATGTGGGCGCCGACCTCATCGTCATGGCCACGCATGGATACGGCCCACTCAAACGATTCTGGCTGGGCAGCGTGGCCGACACAGTAGCTCGCCGCAGCCGCATTCCAACGCTGCTGATACGCCCGCGCAGTGAAGAGCCCGCAGACCTGGCCTTCGAGCCGCGCTTCCACAACGTGTTGGTTCCGCTGGATGGATCGAGTGCAGCCGAAGCCATCCTCGAGCACAGCATGGCTCTGGGTGAAAGCGGCGTCTCGAAGTACACGCTGTTGCAGGCGGTCTCTCCCGTGGTTGGACTGGGGCCCGACTATATCCCCATCCCCGGCCCGGTCGACCTCGCCGTGCTCCGTGCCCGTCGCGATCTGGCCACCCAATACCTGGAGAAGGTGGCCGCACGTCTGCACGCCCGTGCCATTGAGGTCGAAATTGCCATCGATCTGGAAACGTTCGCCGCGGCCGCTATCCTGGAGTACGCCGAGACGCACCCCACGGATCTGATCACGCTGACCACGCATGGCCACGGTGGTGCCTTGCGTCTGGTATTGGGAAGTGTGGCGGACAAGATCGTGCGCGGCGCAATGGTGCCGGTGTTATTGCATCGCCCGCGCGCGTGTTAGCGACACGTTCACACCAACGTTCACGGTCCGTTTCGGCGTTCGAAACGGACCGTGAGCGTTAACGAAAACGTTAACGAGAACGTGTGCTAGTGCCGGTGGTGCTCGTGGTGCACGTCGAAGCCGCTTTCCTCCAGCTCGCCGCCGGCCTTGGCGTCTTCATCGCGCACAACCTGGCCGTCGAACAAGTGGATGGTGCGATCGGCGTAACGCGCATAACGCGGATCGTGCGTGACCATGCAGATGGTGGCGCCGTCGGCGTGCAATTCCTTGAGCAGGTCCATCACCGCTTCGCCGTTCTTCGAGTCCAGGTTACCGGTGGGCTCGTCGGCCAGCAGAATGAGCGGCCGGCCCACAATGGCGCGTGCTACAGCCACGCGCTGCTGTTGACCGCCGGACAGCTGTGATGGGTAGTGCTTCATGCGGTGCGACATGCCCACCCGCTCCAGCGCTTCCTGTACGCGCTGTTTGCGCTCGCCCGATGACATGCCGCGATAGGTGAGCGGCAGCTCGACGTTCTCGAAGACCGTCAGGTCACCGATCAGGTTGAAGGCCTGGAAGATGAACCCGATCTCCCGGTTGCGAACGCGCGCGCGTTCGGAAGCGGAAAGATTGGACACATCCTTGCCGTCCAGCAGGTACCTGCCCTCGGTCGGCGTGTCCAGCAGTCCCAGCAAGGAAAGTAGCGTGGTCTTGCCGCAGCCCGAGGGTCCCGCAATCGAGATGTATTCGCCGCGTCCGATCTCCAGGTGAACAGTAGCGAGCGCGTGCGTCTCGACTTCGTCCGTGAAAAAGACTTTGCTTACGCCTTCCAACTTGATGAGGGCTTCGGTTGCCTGATCCATGATACTCCTCGGAGAGACAAGGTGACGGTGACGGTGACGGTGCGGGAGTCCCCGTCACCATTCACCTTTCTGTTACTTCTTGAGTTTGACTTTCTCGAAGGCGTCATAGGCCGACATGTCGGCCAGGATCACGACATCGCCTTCCTTGAGGCCCTGCTTCACTTCAATGAAGTTGACCGAAGCGCGGCCCAGCTGCGCGTTCACTCGTACCGCAGTCACTCCATCGGCTTCCAGCTTGAACAATCCGACCGTGGATTCCGGCTGGCCATAGGCCGGTCGGCTCACGTGCAGCACGTTTTTCAGGTTTTCCAACTCGACCGTGCCGTCCACGCTCAGATCAGGTCGCGCACTGGCCGGCAGATTGGCCGGCAGCCTCACATCCACGCCAAAACTGCCATTGGCTGCCGCCGGATCGATTCTCATTACGTCGCCCTCGATGATCCCGTTTCGCGTGTCGATCCGGGCCTTCATGCCGATGACCACGTCCTTGATCTGGGTCTCCGGGATCCGGATCACGGCCTTGAGCTTGCCGGGTTCGACCACCCGCGCCAGGGTCGTGCCCGCGTTGACCCACTGCCCGATCTGCAGCGAGAACTCCTGGACTACACCCTCGGTCTCGGCTTTGACGTTCATCGAGGCCAGCTCGACCCGGCGGAACGCCACGATCTGCTTCAACTGCTCGACCTGCGCCCGCTGCGCGTTCAGCTGTGCATCAATGGACGCATTGTGCACTACCAGCCGCTTCTGCTCGGTCTCGAGCCGCTTTTGGGCCTCTTCCAGCTGGTCCTTGGCCTGCTCTAGCTCATTCTTCACAGCCACGCCCGATTTCTGCAGCTCTTCCTGCAGCTTGGCCACGCGTACCGCATTGTTGTACATGGCGCGGATCGTGGCCACCGAGCTTTCCATGTTCAGGCGCGTCTGCTCGAGTGAGGCCTCCAGGCTGACCAGCTGGGATTGCGCATTGGTCAGCTGCTGCTGCGCCTCGAGTGACAGCCGCTGCACATCCGGATTGCTTAGTACCAGGAGCGGGGTGCCTGGTTGCACGCGCGCGCCCGGCAGCACAAAAACCTGCTCTACCCTGCCATTAGTCACCGCCGTGACGAACCGGATGTTCTCGGGCACCAGGGTGCCCGGACCCCGGACTTCGCGCAGCATGTCGCCGCGGCGGACCGTATCCCGCCAGGCCGACGCGTCGTCCATGCTGGGCGGCGCCGGCTCCATCTGGGACAATCCCACGGTGACCCCGATAGCGGCAATGACGCCGACCGCGATGTAGATCGGGGTACGCTTTTTTTTCTTGTTGGTACGAATGACGTCCATCGGATCTTCCTCTTTGACTCACTATGTGCCGGAACGGTTGGAATCGCTTCCATCCGCGTTCTCGTTCTCGTTAACGCTCTCGTTCACGATCCGTTTTTCAAGTAAGACCCATGCCGCCCGACCGGACGCAAAGACCTGTTGTGCCGCATGGGAAACCTACCCGATTCCAGGGCCACCGTCACCCCGGCCGCCGCGACCATGGGATGGCCTCATCCCAGTTCTGGACTTTGGCTTTCGGGCGGGCGAGCGACCGCTAGCGCGGAGAGGGGCCGCAACCGTTCGCGGCGCTCACCCAACCCGATTGCCTTTACTTCTGCCGCAGCGGTCGACCCGCGGCGGCCTCGAGCGCCGCCACGCTCTCATGGAACTGGTAGAGTGCGTTCAAGTAGGCGCGGTCCGCCTGCGCCTTGCTCTGTTGCGCATTGGCCAGGTCCAGGAACTGACCGCCGCCCAGTCGATAGCGGTCGCGCGCCAGGTTCAGCTGCAGGTCCGCCGCTTTCACGTTGCGCTGCTCGATGTCGACCGACTTGCGAGCCGCCATGGCGTTGCCATAAGCCGTGGCCACGACTGTTTGCTGGTTCAATTCCGCGGCCCGCCGGCGGTGCCTGGCATCATCCGCATCCGCACGCGACTGCTGCATCTGACGTTCGCGCGTCAGGCCGTTGAAAATCGGAATGCTAATGCCTGCCGCGAATGACGCTGGTTGTCCCGTGAAGTTGAACGGGAACACGTCGTTGGCGGCCAACGCGGCCTGACCGCGCTCATCCGTGTAGACGTGGCGGGTGCAGTCCTGTTGCGGATCACCCAGCAACGCCAGAATGCGATTATTGGATATGCAGTTCTCGCGCTGGTTCTCGACGTTGCTGCGCGCGCCGTTGAGGATGGCATTGCGATCGCCGACTTCACGCGCCGAACCGGCCCAGCCCGCGCTCAAAAAGAGACTGGGCAGATAGGACATCTTGGCTGCGCGTGCGGCCGCCAGACTCGCGTCTTCGCTGGCCCGCGCAGAGCGCAGTTGCGGATGATCCGCCAGCGCCGTGCGCAGAAGTTCTTCGCGCGTCCAAGTCGGTTCGAATACTTCCAGCTGTGTGGTGAGCTGTAGGTCGCGGTCGAGCGTCAAACCCAGTCGTTGAAGCAGCCGCAACTTGTCCGCTTCGTGAAGATTCTCGGCCTGGATGAGCAACACCTCCGATCGGCCCACTGCCACTTCTGCCTGCGCCGGATCGATTTGCGTGACTACACCACCGGCGTAACGCGCATCGGCCAGCTTCTTCGATTCACGCGCGGTCTCCAAATCCTGACGGGCAACCGTGACCCCATCTCGCGAGCGCATAGCGGCCAGGTATTCACGCGTGACATCGGCATCGAGTGTGTACGCTGCCGCGGACACACGCGCATCCGTCGCACTGCGATTGGCGCGCGACTGGGCCAGGTTGAAATACGTGGCACCGCTCAGACCGAGGCCCAGGTTGAAACCGTAACTCGAATTGTAGGCCGGAGGCTGGCGCGAGATACCGAACTGGTTGGCGTCCAATCCTTCGATGATGCGCGGCGTGCCCGGCATGGTGTACGAGAACCGCGTATTCAACGATGCCGCGGGCAGCAGGTTGGCAAACGCCTCCGCCACCTGCCAGTCGGAGACGCCCTGGTCGTTGAGCTGTGTGCGATAATCGGGGTTATAACGACGCGCCAAATCGATCGCTTCCTGGAGACTCAAGGTGGCGGGCGCCTGTTGCGCCGTTGCCCTGCCCAGCGCGGCAGCCAGCATGGCCGGTGCAAGCAGCAGCGGCAGCCGCCAACGAATGCGCTTCCAACTCATAAACTGACTCCTGACAGGTTTTCCAGATCGCTAGGGAGGTCGATGGATCCGGTCTCACGTCAGGTTCCAAAAGGAAGGCGCGTGCCCGCGGCACAGCTCAGAAGTATTGTTGGGAGAGAAAGTGAATTACGCGCTGGGCAAGGACTTCGGCCGGCGCTGAGACCCGGCCGTGGGAAGCCGCGTTCCCACATCCGGACAGGCTCGCCGGGATGGACCCTCCCAGCCGCAGCTCGGGCACCAACGCCACTCACACCAGGGCGCCAGGCGCGAAAGAAGAGGTCGGTGAATGCGGACGCTTTCGTTGAAGCAGGCTGGGCACTCGGCCACGTGACGGATGAGGAGCGCTGCGCCTACGCCAACCAGTACAATGCGCAGCAGCACGAGCGCCGCGAACACATAGACAACGACCACCCTTCACTCCTTTCCCGACACGCCCGTTACTCGCGACACGCCCGACACGCCCGACACGCCCGTTCAAGCCGACACGCCCGCTCCGTACCGTGCGTTCACGTAGTCACCGAGGATGCGCAGGAAATCGGCCACCAGCCCATCACCGCGCAGGGTCGTGTACAATCGGCCGTCCACGTACACGGGCGCTTTGGGCTCTTCAAACGTGCCCGGCAACGAAATGCCGATGTTGGCGTGTTTCGATTCACCTGGCCCGTTAACCACACAACCCATGACCGCGACTTTGAGATCCTCAACACCCGGATACTGCGCGCGCCAGACCGGCATCTGGTGCGCGATGTAATGCTGGATGTCTTCTGCCATCTGCTGGAAGAACGTGCTGGTCGTGCGGCCGCAGCCCGGGCAGGAAGTCACCTGGGGCGTGAAGCTGCGCAGCTCGAGTGACTGCAGGATTTGCTGCGCAACGCGCACTTCTTCCGCGCGATCGCCGCCCGGTCGGGGCGTGAGTGATACGCGAATGGTATCACCAATACCTTCCTGCAACAGAACGGCCATGCCAGCCGTGCTGGCTACCACGCCTTTGGTACCCAGGCCGGCCTCGGTCAATCCGAGATGCAACGGATAGTCACAACACTCGGCCAGGTGGCGGTACACGCCGATCAGATCCTGCACGCCGGATACCTTGGCACTGAGCAGGATGCGAGCGTGCGGCAGGCCGGTCTCTTCCGCCAGTGCCGCCGAACGCAGTGCGCTCTTCACCATGGCATTCATCATGACCGTCCTGGCATCGAGTGGCTCGGGCCGGCCCGCGTTCTCATCCATCATGTCAGTCAGCAATTGCTGATCGAGCGAGCCCCAGTTCACGCCAATGCGCACCGGCTTCTCGTGCTCAATTGCTACCTCGACGATGGTGCGAAAGTTTTCATCCCGCCGCTTGGCGCCCACATTGCCAGGGTTGATGCGATACTTGGCCAGCGCGCGCGCACACGCGGGGTATTTGGTCAGCAGCAGATGCCCATTGTAGTGGAAGTCGCCGATGATGGGGACCGCAACGCCCGCATCGTTCAGCCGCTCCACCAGCTCGGGCACGGCCTGGGCTGCGGCGTCCGTGTTGACCGTGACGCGCACCAGTTCGCTGCCCGCAGCGGCCAGCTGCTCGACTTGCGCGGCCGTGCTGGCCGGATCCTCGGTATCCGTATTGGTCATGGACTGCACCACGATTGGATGGCGGCTACCGAGCGGCACCTGGCCGATCCAGACCGTGGGTGTTGATCTGCGCATCTGCATTTGTTCCTAACCCCTAATCCTCGCCTTAATCCGGAGAGGATTAGGATTAGTGTCATTAACTACGACATGCCAGGCCACTCATGCATGGGCGTCGTCGAATCCACGGCGTGCATGCCGGCCTCGCGAAACCGATCCAGAGCGACCTCCGCCTGGGTCGTGAAATCGAAGAGAAACTGGTCGGGCCGTTGCGGATCGGGTACGGTGACCGCGGACATGCAGTCGCGCAGGATGTACACCTTACGGGCCAGCTCGGGCTCGATGCGGGAGAGCAAATCATCGATCGTGGACTTGACGCAATGACTGCTGGCTTGACCGGCAATAATGACCGCATCGAACTCCAGCAGTGTACGCAGGAACGAGGTGTTGGGCTCCTCCAGCAGCCCGCCATCGTGCCGGGAAGGGACTTCCGGGGCCAGTGCGGAGTAGAACTCGGTAAGGGGATTGGCGCCCTTGATTTCGACCCAGGCGCGGGCCGCGCGCGCGTACGCGTGAAACAAACGCGCCTCGTGGACCACGCCCGCCAAGGTGTGACCCTCGCTGCCCAGCAGGCAGTGCGGCGGCCAGAGATAGAGCTTGTATTTCCCGGCCTTTTCCAGCTCGGCGCAATAGTACTGGGTCTGCCGGGTCAGCCATTCAACGTCACCGGCGGCCAGCCACGTGGCCAAAGCCGGATTGGGACGGAGGGCGCCGGCACGCAGTTCGGCCGTTGAGACCTCACGGTGCGGGGCCGGCGGTTTACCGTCCGGTTGCAACCAGAACGAGGGAAAAAAGATCTGATGAGGAAAGTGAGTATCCATCGTACAGCTGATTTCGGTGAGGCGATCCAGATTGTCGTAGATGAAGCGAGCCGTCCGGTCGTTGTCTTCCAGGGCGCCGCGGCCGGAGCGGCCGGCCACGAATAATGCGCCCTGCGGGAAACAGAAATCCTTCTGCACATCGATCAGCAGAAGGTGCACGCGGCGTCGGTCCCATCCAGCCGGTCTGGTGGCATGTTGTTCGCGCCATGTGATGGCCGACTCGAACACGCGTTGCTGATCCGGTGCATAGGACCACTGGAACGCGTGCTCTGTCCGGTAGAATTGTGGAATCATTAGATTGACTGAAACCTTTCACGTTGTCTGAAGCTACGCATGAACCGTAAAGTCGCTATGTCCGGCCTGCTGCTGGCCGCGATCCTTGTGCTGGACTTCACAACCAAGCAGTGGGCGCTCGACCGACTCTGGCACGGGCACTCCACATCCCTCGGCTTCGTGCCGCTCACACTCACCTTCAACACGGGTGTGGCTTTTGGCCTTGGAGTGGGCGAATTCCGCTGGCTGATCGTGGCCGGAACCATCCTGGTCATGGGCGCGCTCACTGTGCTGCTGCGCCAGGCTGAACCCGGCGATCGGCTGCGCGTGTTCTCCATTGCCGCTGTGATGGCGGGCGCGGCCGGCAACCTGATCGATCGCCTCAAGTGGGACAAAGGCGTGGTCGACTTCATCGGGCCGATCAATCTCGGCTTCACCAACTTTCCCATCTTCAATGTGGCCGACATGGCCATCACCTGCGGCGCTCTCGTGTTGGCCGTATCATTGTGGCGGGAAGAACGCGCGATTGAAGCGCGCAAAGCGGCCGTGGAAACCAACACCGACCCGGTATGAGCGGCTATCCGCAAGAAGGACAACCTGCACCTGATTTCATGCTGCCTGCCGATGATGGCGCCACGGTGCGGCTGAGCGAGCTGCGCGGCCGCAAAATCGTGCTCTACTTCTATCCCAAGGACGACACATCGGGTTGCACCACGCAGGCCTGCGCGTTGCGCGATCATATTCAGGAATTGGACACGCGTGGCGCACTCGTCCTGGGTGTCAGTCCCGACAGTGTTGCCGATCACATCAAGTTCCGCGACAAGTACAGCCTGCCTTTCCGTCTCCTGGCTGACGAAGGCCATCACGTGGCCGAGCAGTACGGCGTCTGGAAAGAGAAGAGCATGTACGGTCGCAAGTACTGGGGCGTCGAACGGACCACGTTCGTGATTGACGAGCGGGGCCGACTGGCCAACGTCTTACCGCGCGTCAAACCCGCGTTGCACGTCGAGCAGGTGCTCGAACTGCTCTGACCTCCCATGACAGCCCCATGACAGTCTTGCGACGTGCGCGCGTGCGCGTGCCTTGCAGCACGTCGAACCTGGGTTCGGGCTTCGATTGCCTCGGTCTGGCGCTGGACCGCCACCTGACTGCCGAATTCTGGCCCGGCGACGCACCGCTTTCGGTGGAGCGCACGGGCACGGCTGCGCGCATCACGCTCGATCGCGATCACGTGTACGCCTGTTTCGTGGCCGAGCTCGACCGGCTGGAAACTGCAGTGCCGCCGGGCAAGCTCGTGATTCGGTCGGATATCCCACTGGGGCGAGGCCTGGGCTCATCCGCTTCCGCCGTAGTGGCCGGACTCCTGCTCGCGCACGCAGTGTTGGGCCAGAGCCGTGTCGACCCCAGGGCGCTGCTGCCCCTGGCAGAAGAACGCGAAGGACATCCAGACAACGTTGCGCCCGCGCTGCTGGGTGGTTTGGTTGCCGTGGCGCGCGCGCAAGATGGCAGCGCGCATCCCATACGTTTACCGTTGTCCGATGAGATCGGGTTTGCCTTTGCCGCGCCCGACCTCGAGGTGCCAACGCCTCTGGCCCGCCGAGCGCTGCCCGAGCACGTTCCTCATGGTGTCGCAGCGCGCGCGCTCGGACGCACGGCTGCCTTGCTGCACGGCCTGGCCCTTGGCGATACCAGTCTGTTGCGTATTGGTTTTACCGATGAGTTGCACGTGCCCTATCGGCTGCCGCTGATTCCCGGCGCGCAACGGGCGTTTGCTGCGGCCCGCGCTGCCGGCGCCGCTGCCATCACCATATCCGGCAGCGGTTCCGGCTTGATTGCGGTTTGTGCGCGCGGAACGGAACAGGTCGTGGCCGCCGCCATGGCCGCGGCATTGCAGATTGAGAATCCAGGCGAAACTTTGGCCCTGGCTATGCAACCCGATGCAACGGGCGCTTCGATTCTGCTAGAGGATTCGTAATGTTGACCAGTCAGTCGCCTGCCACGGGGGTCATTGCGCGTTACGCGGAGCTGCTGCCCATTGCTGCTGAGACACCGCGTCTCACGCTGCACGAAGGCGCTACACCGCTGATACCGGCGCCCCGGCTGGCCCGCTGGATCGGCGTGGAAGAACTGTACCTCAAGTTCGAGGGACTGAACCCGACCGGGTCGTTCAAGGATCGCGGCATGGTCGTGGCCGTGGCCAAGGCCCTGGAAGAAGGAGCGCGCACCATCCTCTGCGCATCCACCGGTAACACAGCCGCCAGTGCGGCCGCCTACGCCGCGCGCGCCGGACTCGAGGCCGTTGTGCTGCTGCCGCGCGGGAAAGTGGCACCCGGCAAAATCGCGCAGGCCGTGGTCTACGGCGCCCAGGTTGTATCGGTGCAGACCAACTTCGATGGCGCACTCGAAATTGCGCGTGCACTCAGCAGCGAGTACGGCGCCGCATTGGTCAATTCCGTAAACCCCTATCGAATTGCCGGTCAGACCACGGCTGCTTTCGAGATTTGTGATGAGCTTGGTGATGCACCCGCATTGCTGGCGTTGCCCGTCGGCAATGGCGGTAACATCACCGCATATTGGCAAGGGTTCCGCCGCTACCATCAGGATGGACGCAGCAAACGATGGCCGCGCTTGCTCGGTGTGCAGGCTGCCGGCGCCGCACCACTGGTCAAGGGCAAACCCGTAGACCAGCCGGAAACGCTGGCCAGCGCAATTCGTATTGGACGGCCGGCCACATGGGAACCAGCCGTAGCCGCCGCTCGCGATTCCGGCGGTCATCTGCGTGCCGTCTCCGATGATGAAATCATCGAAGCGTATCATGCCGTGGCCGGCAAGGAAGGCATCTTCTGTGAGCCCGCATCGGCCGCGGGTGTAGCCGGCTTGCGCGCGGCCGTGCGCGCCGGCGCCAGCGCAGCGCAACAGCAGTGCGTGTGCGTACTCACTGGCAACGGGTTGAAGGATCCCGAGTACGCCATTTCACCCGCGTTCCGCATGCTGGAAGTGGCCGCCGATCCAGCTGAGGTGGCGCGTGTGCTGGGCTGGACCGCCACCGGCTAGATCGCTGTCACACCAAGGCCCGGACCACGGTTGAATCGTAGACGACCATTCGCTTCCAGGCCCGGACCGTTGAAGTAATCACGCGCCAGCAGCGCCGCGCCATCCAGATCTGCATAGTCCGCCAGAGGCGCGAGTTGGATGCCCGCCGCTATGCCCAGTGTGCTCTCGATCATACAGCCCACCATCACGCTCATGTCTCGCTGCCGCGCCGCCGCCGCAATGCGCATGGCCTCCAGCAGTGAGCCGCACTTGGCCAGCTTGATGTTGACGCCATCCACACAACCGTGAAGCCGCTCTACATCACCTTCAAATCGACATGATTCGTCTGCAATGATCGGGATGTCTGTAACTCTGCGCAGCCGCGCCATGCCTTCCCAATCATCGGCCGGCAGCGGCTGCTCGATCAGTTCCACGCCGTAGGATGACAGCACGGCCAGATTGCGCAGGGCCGTGTCGCGCGACCATGCCGTGTTGGCATCCACGCGAATCACGGCATCCGGCCGCTCCTCACGAAGCATGGACAACACCGCCTCATCCTGCGCCGTGCCCACCTTGATCTTGAGGATGGGATAGTTCGTGGCAGCGCGTACCTTGTCCCGCATTGCATCCAAATGGTCGATGCCAATCGTGTACGATGATGCAGGTGCCTGTGCCGGATCCATACCAAGCACATGGTAAACCGGCCTGGCGCTGCGCTTACCCAGCATGTCCAGAAGCGCGGCCGACACAGCCGCCCGTGCGCTGGCGGCGTCACGCGCCGCACTGGCCAGGTCACGCTCGATCAGGGCCAGGCCATCAACCTTGAATGTGTGCACCGGATCCAGTACGGGGCGCATCTGCTCGAGTGCCGCTACCACTGTTTCTACTGACTCCGCGTAATACGCGTTGGGCGCCGCCTCGCCCCAGCCGTCCAGACCATCACTGTCCTCGAGGCGCACCCAAACGTTGCGCCGCACGGACGGCGCCGCTGCACGCGCAATGTGGAACTCGTGCCGAGTCGTCAATTCCAGTACTTGATGGGTAAGCCGCACATTCGGGGCCTGATCGAGAAAAAAAGGCGGGTGCCTGGTTCGCGCCCGCGCACAATCTACATGGAGCACCCGTGTCACGGCTTGCTTCCACCAGCCTGCTGCTCGGCAAGATGCTGGCCCGAAGTTGGTAGTGAGCAGGCGCACTGAGGCTCTTCCAGCACCATGCTGCTCTGTTCGCAGGAATTGTTGGTATGGTCGTTCTGTTGTGGAATGCGCTCCTTCGTACGTCCTTGAGGAAGACGGCGATCGAGAAAGTTTGCGCCGACACCGTTCAGTAGTCGCAAAATGTCGTGAGTCGCGACCTCCTGCGCTACAAGTGACTAACCCGACGCGTTCTTTCAGGTGCTCAGGCCGTGTGTGGGAGGCTCCGAATCAACGCGGCCACGCCAGCACGCACGTTGATGGCGTCGAGCAACCTGTGCCAGGCGAGGTAGTGTTGCAAATAGCGTGTGGCTACGCCCCGAAATCGGGGAAGCCAGGCGCACAATCGGTTAATGTAAGACATGACTGTCGATGTATGGTGCAGTGGCTGCGGACTGATCGGCTGGCGGAAGCGTGGAACCTGCACATACGAGTGCCCGCTCAATCGCGCCGCCCGGCCGCAGTGACTGAGCGGGAGATAGTGCGCCAGGACCGTGGCCTTCCCCTGGACGCGTGTAATGATGTGTTCGCGCAAATCGTAATCATATGGATGGCGTCTGGGGACCATGGCTGATACCACCTTCCCGGCTCGGTCACAGGCGACGACTACGCATATGTAGTGCGCGGTTAACGTGCGTGGCGAATACTTCCAGTACCCGCGCGTTCGCGCAGGTCGATGCAGATTCCGACGACCCTTTTCCGAGTATGGAAATCCGGTTTCATCAATCTCGATCCAGCCCGCCAGGTCACTCCGATCGTTTCGATCAGCCGAGTCCAGTATTCGATGGCGCCATCGAAATGCTGTGCTGGGATGAATGCCGACTTCTCTGGCCGCCCTCCGAATCGTGTCGCTTCCTATCATGCAGTACACATATCGACGCCACAGGCTGAGTCGTTTGGTATAAGCGGCAGCCGTTGACGTGAGATCGCTGAACGTGCGGCGACATTGAAGGCAGCGGTAGCGCTGGCGGCAGGAAAAGGAGCCCCAGCGTTGAACCTTCGAGCTATGGCAACGGGGGCAGTAGAGTCCGTGCGCGAACCGCGCGTCCCGCACGGCACGAAGAATGTTTTGCAGCTCGGTGAGGTCGGAAGCAGGCGCACGCACGGATCGAATGTGCCTGCTCGGCCGGGGCATCAGAATGGCGCTTTGGGTCAATTGGCGCTGACGGGCCTGGCAATTGAGAAATGGCGAGGCCCGAAACACGGCTACTACAAATCGAGGTCGCGTGTATGGAGCGGACAACATCAACAATCTGCGCGAACAGAGCGCCATACTCGGTCACCGCCATACGCACCGCAGGCCGTCTGCCGAACGCCGACCGTCCCCGACGGCGGCCGCCCATCTTCCACGCTGGCCCTGCGTGCCGCCACTGCCAGATGCGCCGCGTTCGGTCCGCCCATGCTCGTACGTAGCGAGTGGTGGCTCGGCTAGGTGGTTGTATTGGACCGTGCCAGTGCGGTCAGGGCTCGACTCACGTACAGGGGTACCATAGCCCGGCGCCACTCCGCATCCACAATGATGTTGGTGAGTGGGTGACACTGCTGAAATGCACGTTGCGCAATGGCGTCCATGACTTCCCGAGTCAGCGGGCGGCCCACTGCCACTTTCTCCAGGCCGCTGATACTGCGTGGTCGTGCACCCAGTGCGGACACGACCATGTTCATGTCGCGCACCGTCTGGCCCTCAAAATCCGCGCTCACGGCTACATTGAGCAGCGGGAAATCGACGGCGGCGCGCTGCCGAAGCTTGATGAACGCCTGTCGTCGGGTGGGTGGTGGCAGGGGTATGCGTATGCGAGTCACGATTTCATCCGCGCGGCGCACGGTATTCCGAATGCCATCGGCCACGAACCAGTCATTGATGTTCACCGAGCGAGCTCCGCCGGGTGACGCCAGGTCTACACTGGCGTCTAACGTCATGAGCACGGGCGGTGTATCGGCGGAGTGCGCGGCAACGCACTTCTTTCCCACCTGTGTCACGTGGCACACGTCACCGTCTTTCTTCAGGCAGAAGCCGAGCGCACTGCGCCAGAACCAGGTCTGATTGTAGTATGTGCAACGCGTGTCCAGACACACGTTGCCGCCGATCGTGCCCATGTTGCGCAGCTGGGGCGCCGCTACCAGACCGGCCGCCTGTGCCAGGGCCGGGAAGTACTGCCGCACGAGCGGATCCAGGGAAATGGAAGTCAAGGTCTGGGCAGCGCCGATGTGCAGCTCATCGCCCTGGATAGAGATGCCGCGCAAATCCTGCACGTGTTTGAGCGCGATGAGGAACTGCGGCGTGAACAGGCGGTGCTTCATGTTCGGCATGAGGTCCGTGCCGCCGGCAATGAACATAAAGCCGTGGTCGGCATCACTTACCAGCTGCAGGGCCTGCTCGAGCGTGCGTGGTCGCTCGTACGCGTAGGTGTGCAAGCGCAGCATTCAGTCCAGCCAGCGCGTTTTGTCTGCCGAAGGCGTCCGTTTTTTGGCCGGCATTTCCTCGCTGGGTTCACCCACATGCAACACGGCGACCAACCGTTCACCCTCGGTCAAACCGAGTGCCGCACGAAACGGCTCATCGTCCAGGATGTTGCCTGTTTGTACTTTGGTGCCCAGGCCGAGCGCGGTACCCGCCAGCAGCATGTTCTGAATCGCCATGAACACGGCTGCGTAGTCCTCTTCCCTGCGTACCGGATCGGCATCGACTTTCTGCGTCACTCCAATGACGACCGGCACACCGAGCAAATCGGTGATCATCTGATCGGCCTTGGCATTACCATCAGTCGCGATCAGCTCGCCGAACTTGAGCTGCGCTTTGCGTTCTGCATAGGTGCGTCTGAGGTTTGGCCCCAGAACGAGAAAACCCCAGGGCTCGGTCATCTTGTGATTGGGTGCGGTCACTGCGGCATCGAGCAAGACGCGCACGTGGTCTGCATCGACGGGCTTGTCCTTGAACCGCTTGTGCGAACGGCGGGCATGAATCGAGTCGAACAAATCGCGCGTCGGCGTGAGCATGACCTCCAGCCCTTCCATGGCGCCCGCCATCCAGCCTGCGGCGCGCGCGATCTTCTCGACCGCGCTGCGTTCCCGTTTCGCTTTCGCTTTGGTTTTCGTTTTCGCTTTCGGATGCGGTTTCCCGCCCGCCTTTTTCCTGGTCGCCACGCGTCTCACTCTGGTTCCGGGCAGCACTCGTGCCACGTATTCGGGCATGACTGGAACATGCGCTGCCCGCCGCCCCGCTGTCGAGCCATCCCGGCGCCATTCCATGTGGAATGCCCGGGTCCTATCTTCGCTCAGTCCTCACAAAGCAGGTCGAACATTATGAAACAATCCTGCCCCAGCATCTTCGTGCTTTTCTTCTGCCTGCTGGCGAACTGCAGTGGCTATGGTGAATCGGCCGCGCCCGACGGGCCAACATCCGGTGTGGGCGATTGGTCCACACGCGCGCCGCTGTCCACGGCCCGGCAGGAAATGCCATCCGCGCTGGTTGCCAATCGTATCTACACTCCAGGCGGCTATAACGCTGGCGGCCAGGCATCGACTGTACTCGAGATCTACGACGTAGCCACGGACCGCTGGTCGACCGGGCCAGCCGTGCCCGAGGCCCGCCATCATCCCGGTGTCACCTCGGCAGCCGGCAGCGTATTCCTGACCGGCGGTTACGCGGCCGCGGGGGGCGGCAGCGCGACCGTGTTTGCCTTCGATCCGGCCCTGCAACGTTGGATCACCAAACGAGCGATGTTGGCCCCTCGTGGCGCACATGTCACGGTCGAGCTGGGCGGAAAGATTTATGCAATTGGTGGCGTACGTTCGGGCAGCGTGGCTACGACCAACGAAGTGTACGATCCTGCTACTGACACGTGGAGCACACTGGCGCCCATGAGCGTGCCGCGCGAGCACCTGGCGGCGGCCGCTATTGGCGATCGCATCTACGTTGTGGGCGGACGAGCGCCCAACAACACGGCGGCATTGGAAGCCTATGCACCGGCCACCAACACCTGGGAACGACTGCCGGACATGCCCACCGCACGCGGCGGCCTGGCCGCTGCTGCACTGAACGGAAAGTTGTACGTGTTTGGCGGTGAAAACCCGGGCGTCTTTCCGCACACCGAGGAATACGATCCGACGCAACGGACCTGGCGACGCGTGGCGGACATGCCCACGCCCCGCCACGGCATGGGCGCGGTCACGGTTGCTGACGCTATTCATGTGATTGGCGGTGGCATACGCGCGGGCTTCGGTGCATCACCCATGCACGAGGCATTCCGCATCCGGTGATGCCAGGCGCATCAGCGAGCAAAGCCGGCGTATCGCCGAATGTACGGCACGAGACCGCCGGCCATAACCATCTGCATGGCGAAGGGTGGGAGTGCCGCTGCGCTGTCCGTCTGATCCGTGGATCGATTGGTTACCACGATCCCTTCTGCCTGCATCCGGATCGAAATATGATCTCCTTCTGACAACATTCCGGTGTCGCACTGCACGGGCAGCAAGCCGTTGTTGATGGCATTGCGATAGAACGAGCGGGCAAAACTGCTCGCCACGACCGCAGGAATGCCCGCGGCCAGCAATACGGTCACGGCAATCTCCATGGCCGAGCCGCAGCCAAAGTTGCGGCCCGCTACCAAAATGTCGCCCGCTAATACGGACGCCGCAAAGGTGGGATCCACGGTTTCCAGCAAGTATTGCTTGAGCACGGATTCATCCAGTGTCTCGCGCTTGCGCGCCGACGTGATGATGTAGTCCGTGTTGATGTCATCACCCAATCGGCGGACGCGGCCCTCCAACGTTTGCTGCATGTCAAAACAGCCGCGGGTCCGTGACCCGGCCGGTCGCAGCCGCAGCCGCACAGGCCTCGGCTGACGCCAGATAGATGGCGGCGGTGGCGTTGCCCATGCGCGCCTTGAAGTTGCGATTCGCGGTCGAGATGACATTCATGCCATCACCGGGGATCACGCCGCTGGTACCACAACAGGCGCCGCAGCCCGGCAGGGTCACGATAGCACCCATGGCCTGGAATTTGGCCAGTGAGCCATCCTCGCGCAGGCACACGTACACTTCGCGTGAGGCCGGTGTGAGCACCAGCTGCACATCCGGCGCAACGCGCCCACCGGCACGCTCGAGCACGGCGAGGGCCACGTGAAAGTCGGACACCCGTCCGCCCGCGCACGTGCCAATGAAAACCATGTGCACGGGCGTGCCCAGCGCATGTTCGAGCGGGAACACGCGATCGGGCGCATGGGGCAGCGCGATGCGCGGCGACAGCCTGGATACAGCCAGCCCGATCTCGCGCACGTAGCGCGCATCTTTATCGGCAGCCACAGCACCGAACGGCCGGTCCGAACGCGGCTCGAGATAGGCACGGGTCACGTCATCGAACGGGAAGATGGCGGCTTTGGCACCCATCTCGACGGTCAGGTTGCACAGCACCATGCGATCGTCGATGCTCAAATCGGAGAGTGTGGGCCCGTGGAACTCGATGGTACAGTAGCTGGCGCCCTCGCCTCCGATCAGCCGCAACAACTCGAGCGCAATGTCTTTGGCGCTCAGACCTTCCGCACACGTGCCCGTGAGTTCGACCCTTATGCTTTCGGGCACGCGCAACCAGACCTGACCCGCGATCATTGCGGCGGCCAGGTCCGACGAACCAACGCCGGTCGCAAACACGTTGAGCGCGCCACAGGTGACTGTGTGGCTGTCCGCGCCAATCACCAGATGGCCCGGCAACACGCGCCCCAGCTCGGATACGATCTGATGACTGATGCCCTCCCCCACTTCACGCAGCTCGGCACCGTGGTGTTGCGCAAAAGCGCGCACCCGTTCATGCAACGCGATGGTATGGGAAGATGTGGGCGGTGCGTAATGATCGAGCGCAAACAACACACGTGCAGGATCGAAAAGGCGAACGCCTTCCATACGCTGGAAATAGTCGATGGCCATAGGTGTCGATGCATCGGTGCCCAAAACCAGATCGACCGCGCATACAACAATGTCTCCCGAGCGCGCGTCACCACCGCAGTGCGCCGACAGGATCTTCTCGCTGATGGTCCGTCCGCCCACGAGTCTATTCCGTAACGCCGCTCGGCACCGGAGCGCCAGCGGTCCGCAAATCCGCGCCTACGCCCGCACCCTCCGTAACAGCGCCGCGCTCCGAACGGGCGATCCACGCTGTGCCCACCAGGTTGCCCAGTGTGTTGATGGTAGTGCGGCACATGTCGAGCGGGCGATCGATTCCAGCCACCAGCGCCACGGCAGCCGCGGCCTGCGCACCCAGTCCAATGGCGTTCAACACGATGAGTGTGGTGACCAGCGAACTGCCCGGCACACCAGCGCCCGCGAACGCGGCCATGGTGGATGCAAACACGATGGTCACGAGTTCGGGCGCACCCAGCTCAACACCATACAAGCGCGCAATCATAACAGCCGTGACCGCCTTGTAGACGGCGGCGCCATTCTTGTTGACGGTGGCACCGGCCGGCAGTACGAACGCGACGATGTGATGGGGCACGCCGAGCCGGTTGCGTGCAGCGGCCATGCTGACCGGCAGTGTGGCCGCGGATGATGCCGTTGAAAAAGCCAGGAGCAGTGCATCGGAGACCGCGCGCAAGAAACTTTGCACGCCCATGTGCACACCCATGCGCAGCACGGGCACGAACGTGACAGCTGCGTGCAGTGCGAGCGCCACTACCACCGTAATCGCATAGAGGGCCAGGCTCTGCAGCAGGTCGAGGCCCGAGCGGGCCACCACGGCTGCCACCAGCACGAGCACGCCCAGAGGCGCCAACCGCATCAGCCAGCCCAGCACAATGATGCAGACGTCATTGACCGCTTCGAAGAAAGCCAGCAACGCGAGCCGGCGATCTGCACGGATGACAGTGGCTGCGGCGGCGAAGATGCACACGGCAACAATGAGGGGCAGCAAATCCGCCTGCGCGGCTGCGGCAAAAGGGTTCTGCGGGATCATGGCCAGCAGCGTTTGGACGAGCGTGGGTGGCGCGGCGATTACCAGTGCTGCGCCTGCACTTTGAAAGGGCGCCAGCAACGCCGTGCGTCCGGCATCGTCCAGCGCACCCACGCGCAGCAGTGTGGCCAGCGTCGTGCCGATGGTGGCGGCAATGATGGTCGTGCCCAGGAAGTAGCCCAGTGTCTTGCCGCCCATGCGGCCCAGCCGTCGTACGTCGCCCAACGATGCCACGCCTACGAACAGGCTGGCCACGACCAGCGGCACCATCACCATCGTGATCAACCGGATGAAGGCCGTGCCCACCGGCTCGGCGATCAGCACCGTGCGCTCCAGCCAGGCCGCGTTCGGCAACTTGGCAACCGTGCCGATGGCCGCGCCCGTGACCAGCCCGATCAGGATGCGCGTGTGCAACTTCACTCGATGATGCCCTTTTCGCGCAGCAGCGCATCGACATCAGGACGGAACAGGCCGCCCGCATCGATTTCGGCAATGCGTTTCTGCTCGCGCTCCATAAGCAGCTTCACCTGCTCGAGCACTTCCGTTGCCTGCTCGCGCGGTACGACCACCACACCATCGGCATCGCCTACCACGATGTCGCCCGCGGCCACTACAGTGCCACCGCAACTGATGGGCACGTTGATCTCGCCCGGGCCGTCCTTGTCACAACCACCGGCACTCACGGTGCGGCTGAACGCCGGCAGTCCCAGCTGACGGATCGCTTCAATGTCGCGAATAGCGCCATCGACAACGATGCCGCCCAGACCCTTGGCCACTGCAGCGCGGCACATCAGCTCGCCGAACACCGCGCTAGTCGTGTTGCCGCACGTATTGACCACGATGACATCGCCCGGCTCCGCATACTGCACGGCCTTGTGCACCATCAAATTGTCCGCGGGCCGACAACACACGGTCACGGCCAGTCCGCACAAGGGCAGGACACCGCGCGCCCGCATGCCAGGGTCCATGAAATGGAAGCGGCCCATGGCATCAGCCAGGTTCGAGGCTGCCATGCCATTGAAGCTTGCGATCACATCAGGATGCAGCCGCGCTGGTGCGGCCAGGATCCGGAAGCCAGGAGCGCCAGCAGTGACCATGCCGATTCCTCAGCCCGATGACGGACACCATGCTTGTGGTGGCAATCCGAAGTTCCGCAGTTCCGTTCTGTACTCAGCTACCCGTTCGACCATCTAATCGGCCGCTACATCCCGGTTCGACCAACCAGATCTGGCTCGCTCCCACCGTTCGCGAGCGCCCGCATCCTGCAACGCCCGCCACACACGCGGCGGCGAGAACGGCAATGAGTCCATGCGCAAACCCACAGCATCGAAGATCGCGTTGGCAATCGCCGGAATCGACGAGTGTAGCGGACCCTCACCCGCTTCCTTGGCGCCGTAGGGACCTTCCGGATCGATGCTCTCGATGATCAGCGATTCCATCAGTGGTGAGTCCAGTGATGTTGGAATGCGATAGTCCAGCAAGGATGGCGCGTTATGCAAACCGGCGCGGCCCTGCTCTGCATCCTTGAAGATTTGCTCCTCCATGAGCGCTTCGGCGGCGCCCATGTAGGTGGAGCCCTCCATCTGACCTTCCACCAGTACAGGATTGAGTGCACGTCCGCAATCGTGCGCTATCCAGATCTTGTCGATGCGCACGAATCCGCTTTCCGGTTCCACCTCGACCTGTGCGATGTGCGCAGTGAACGAATAGGCAGGCGATGCTCCGATTGTACCGCCCCGGTAGGTGCCATGAACATCCTTGGGCGTGTTGTACGAGCCCACGGCCGCCAGCGGCCCCAGCTTCGCTTCCGCCAGGTTGAATGCTTCGCTGATGGGGATGCGGTGGCTGGAATCGCGCGCGTCGAAGGCCCAGCCGCCGGCCAGTGCAATCTGCGCGGGTGCCACACTCCAGGCTTCGGCGATCGTGTTCTGGATTGCTGCTTTCAATTTCCGCCCTGCATCCAGGCAGGCATTGCCCACCATGAACGTCTCGCGCGATGAATAGGCGCCCAGATCGACGGGCACGAGGTCAGTGTCGGCCGAAAACACACGCACGTACTCGAGCGGCACACCCAACTCTTCGGCGGCGATGTAAGCGACCACGCTGTCCGAGCCCTGGCCGATCTCTGATGCGCCGGTCAGCACGGTCACGCGCCCCGACCGCTCGATCTGGATCTGGATGGCGGCCTGTGGCATCTCGTTCGGGTAGATGGGATAGTTGGTGCCCGAAATGTAGCACGAGCCGGCTACGCCCAGTCCCCGACCGTACGGCAGGCGCCGGAACTTCTGCTTCCATTCACTGGCCCGTTCGACGGCCTCCAGGCAGCGCAGAAACCCATTGGAGGTTACGCGCAGCTCGTTGATGGTGCGCTTGTTCTCACCCAGGTAATTGCGCCGCCGCAGCTCCATGGGATCGAGGTTCAACGCTTCCGCCAACTTGTCTAGTTGCACCTCGAAGGCAAAGCGCGGCTGCACACTGCCGTGACCGCGTTTGGGTCCGCAGGCCGGCTTGTTGGTATAGACGCGTGTGGAGTCGAAGCGATACGACTGAAATTCGTAGGGCGCGGAAAGCAGCTGGCCGCTGTAATACGTGGTGACCAGTCCAAACGATGCATACGCGCCGCCGTCGATCAGGATGTTGCCATCCACAGCTTTGATCCTGCCCTCGGGCGATGCGCCCGTGCGGTAGCGCATCTTCATGGGGTGCCGGCCGCGATGCGCGTAGAACACTTCTTCGCGCGTGTACAGGATCTTGACCGGCCGGCCGCTCTTCATGGCCAGTTTGGCCACACAGAATTCCAGATCGAACGGCTCGGACTTGCCACCAAAGGCGCCGCCCACGGCCGGCTGTACCACGCGCACACGCGCTACATCCACATCCAGCACGCGCGCCAACTCGCGTTGCAGGTAATGCGGCACTTGCGTAGCCGACCAGACGGTCAGCTTGCCGGCCGGATCGTAGACGCCGACTGCGCAGTGCGGTTCGATGGGTGTGTGCGTCGTGCCTTCAAAGAAGTATTCGCCTTCAATGACGACCGCACTCTCGCCCAGCAGCCTATCCACGTCGCCAAACTCGAGGCGCACGTGTTTCGTGATGTTGCCGTTGCGACCGGGCTTGTCCGCTTCGTGGATGGTCTCCCGCTCGCCCGGATGCAATGCTTCTTCTGGATCCAGGAAGGGCGGCAGGATTTCGTATTCGACGCGGATCAGGTCGAGTGCGTGTTGTGCCGTTTCTTCATCGATGGCGGCCACTGCGGCAACACCATCACCGATGTAGCGCACCTTGTCCACGCACAGCGGATACTCATCGCGCGTCCAGGGAATGATGCCATAGGCCACGGCCATCTCTTTGCCCGTGACCACGGCGTGCACACCCGGGAACGCATCGGCCAGTGTGGTATCGATGGCGATGATGCGTGCGTGTGGATGTGGTGAGCGCAGGATCTTGCCATGCAACATACCCGGCAGCACCAGGTCATCCGTGTAGACTGCGCTGCCCGTAACCTTGCCGGTGCCGTCCACTTTGCGATGGCGCCCACCGATCACGACCAGCTGATCCACCAGCTCGGCCAACTCTTCAGGCGCCAGCGCATTCTGCACCTGCTTCTCGCGCAGCTCTTCCGGCCTCAACCTGCCCGCTCCTGATCAGCGGCAGCAGCGGTGGTTGAATCAGCAACCGGCAATTCCCGCGTCACGCGTCTCGCGTCACGCGTCACGTCTCCCGCGTCTCGCGTCACGCGCGCCGCGTCCGCCACCGCGTCGAAGATCTTTGTATAACCCGTGCAGCGGCAGAGATTGCCGGAGAGCGCTTCCCTGATGTCATCCAACGTGGGATTGGCATTCGCTTCCAGAAGCGCGTGGGCCGACATCAGGATGCCGGGCGTGCAGAACCCGCATTGTGCGGCGCCGAACCGCTCGAATGCGTCTTGCAGCGGATGCAGCAGACCGCGCTGTGCCAGGCCTTCCACGGTCATGACTTCACGACCTTCCGCCTCCAGCGCCGGTGTGATGCATGACAGAATGGGCGTGCCATCCAGCAGCACCGTGCAAGCGCCGCAGTCCCCTTTGTCGCAGCCCTGCTTGGAGCCGGTCAGCCCGAGCCCGTAACGCAGCGCCTCCAGCAGCGTGTAGTGCGCCGGTATGCCCGCCGTACGCTTGTCGCCGTTGACTCTGAGTTCCACCAGAACGTCCATGCCCGATATCTAACCCAGGCAAAAGGGCGGCCGCAACTTGCTGGGAGTCGCGGCCTGCGGCCGCTCCAGACGTAACGGGCGTGTCGGGCGTGTCGGGCGTGTCGGGCGTGTCGGGCGTGTCGGGCGTGTCGGGCGTGTCGGGCGTGTCGGGCGTGTCGGGCGTGTCGGGCGTGCGGGACACATAACAGGTTCTTTTTTTACCCGATACTCCCGCTACGCCCGTTACGCCCGTTACGCCCGTTACGCCCGTTACGCCCGATACGCCCGTTACTCCCGCT
>JBOHRF010000032.1:0-29708 GCA_050732575.1 Longimicrobiales bacterium | reverse complement strand
TCCCAGAAGGCCACGCCATCAATAAAAACCTGCGCATGGCGCTTGTCCCATTGCTTCAGCCAAGTCTTACCTGCATCCACCGTTTTGTAGATCGCCGCATAACCACCATTGAAGTCGGTGCCGACCAGGTAAGCCACCCGATCACTCACTGCATGGACATCGATGAAAAACATCGCGCCCGCGCCCGGTACGCTATCCGCGGCCCAGGTCTGACCGCCATTCACGGTGCGCGCATACGTGCCCCCCGACCCCGATGCCCACGCGACCTGCGTGCTCACCGCCGAAAAACCACGGAATTCCGCGTTCGTGCCACTGTGTTGCGCCGTGAACTGCGCCGGTACCAGGGCTGGCTGTAGCAGTAACGCGAACGAGGTCATAAAAGCGGCGCGCATAGTCGTCCCATCCCATGAGAGCAGGTTTCTTTTCACAAATAGTCGAGTTCGCGTGCATCGTTGTCCAGCGAAATGCAACGTGACGCGTCAACCGCCCGCGTCGTCTACCCCATCGACGTTCGGCTCTCCCCGGCCACGGTGGGCGTTGGGCTGACTCTGGCAAGCTGTCTCAGGTGCGTCGCGAACTCGGGGGGGTACGGCCGCACCGTTTCATCCGTTTCAGCCCACGCCCACTTCCTCATTTGCCGAACGTGGAGGGCGCAGAGAACGATTTTGTTGTTCTCTGCGCTCTTTTTTGTGCCTGGTCCATGGGACTCGGGTCGGATTTCAGGAGCGCGAACGGATTCGGGAGCGGGGGATCGGGGATCGGCGGATCGGGTGCGGGGAAATCCCTCGGGAGTGGGAGCGGGGAGCAGGAACCTCTGCCGGACCCGTAGCTCTTCCACCGCGGGATTGGAATCGGCTAACAATCTGGCTTGAAATCCCGCTCCCCGCCTCCGCTCCCGAGATCTGTCCCCGCACCCGGTACCCGATCCCCGAGCCCCCGGCTCCCGAGAATCTGTTCCCGCACCCGCGCCCGCTCCCGAATCCGTTCCCGCACCGCGCTCCGCGAATTCGCACACTGCAATTCTTTTTCGCGTTTCCCGGCACTTTTTCTCTGACCTACCGAAGGGCTCCCGCAAATGGTCCGGACCAAAAAAACGATGTGACAGCCTTTTTCGTCCGTTTTGCGGCACTATTCGCGCGTCCCCGCGTGGGCTGGAGTCCCGCCCAAGGAGAGCCCGATGGGTTACTACCGACATCGACCCTACGACCGTCAGATGGAAGCGGAGCTCGGTTCCCTGGAGGAGAAGGCCGAAGGGGTTCGGGTGCCGGGAGCGGATGCGCCCTTCTACAATGCCGCGGGCGACCTGTGCTCCGAGGCCAAGGACGATCTTCGGGCTCTCGACTACTATGGGAAGGCGGTAGACGCTTATTTGAAGGCGGAGCGGTGGGAGGCGGCGGCCGCCATGTGCCGCAAGATCCTGCGCTCGCAGCCGGAGGCGGTGCGCGCCCGCTGTACGCTTTCCTGGCTGGCGATCGGGAAGGGCTTCGTGGCCGACGCGCAGACCCAGGTCACCGAGTACGCTGCGGCCGCTTATCGCGTGGGCCGAGAGCTGCTGGCCGCCAGCCAGCTGAGTCGGATGGGTGAGCTGGCGGTCAATTCCACGGTGCGCGTAACGGTCGCCGAGCAGCTGCTCACGCTGGGAGCGGATCGCGCGGCGGACCACCTGTTTGGGGCTGTCCTGCGCGAACACAACCTGGGAAGATGGAAGGCCCGGGATGTGAACTGGACGTTGGTGCGCCGGGCCGCGCTTCTGGGGCCGAAGGACCTCGATTCTCGCGAGCTGATGGCATTGCGTCGAACCCTGGCAGAATGAAAACCCGGTAACGCCCCCGGATCGAAGCTGTCGGGTATCCCGCCCGGCAGCTTCGTCTTCTCGGGGGGCTTGCGTTACGTTTGTTTGGCCACTGCCGTCATGTGATCGGCCTTCTCGCGCGTCCTTATAAGTAAGATCTGTTGGTTCTCCGATAGAGGTTCTGCATGCGCATCGCCTGGCGCGCCCGCATTCTGCCGTTTCTGGTCCTGGCCGGCCTGACTGGCTGCGATCGAACGCCGACCGACCCCACGCTGGACCCGGGGCTGGATGAAGCCCTGTTGGCGGGCGCGCGGAGCGCCGTCTATTCGCCTTCGACTACGTCACTCTCCAGCCTTTTCCGCGCTTCCCTAGCCCGCACCAGTAACGGCCGGGGCGCGCTCGCGCCGGAACGATTGCTTGCCGATTGGCGCAGACTCAATGAAGAGGCACGAACGGCCCTGAGCGCGGGCGATCAGCAGACAGCACGTGTGAAAGTCGATGCGCTGCGCGCGGAAGAAATCAGGATCGTGCAGCGGCACCTGGGCTACCGAGGCGTGGTGCATGTGGTGGAGCAGGTAGCCGTGAGCATGACGCGCATGCGCATGCAGTTGGCCTCCTCAGGTCGCGAGCTCACACGCGCCCGCCAGTTGCTCGATCAGGTCGCGGAAGTCGTGCTGCGCGCCAATCAGGAGTTGGAGAAAGGCAACATTGCGGCCGGCCTGGACCACGCCACACGGGCGTCGGATCTGCTCGATGGTGTGGCTCACTACCTGATCACGCTGCAACGCATTCCGGCACTCGAAACGCAATTCCCGGAAGCGGCCGCCAAGCTGGCGCGAGACCAGGGAATTGTGACCGCGCAAAAACAGCTCGCCCGCGTCGATGCGGCCAACCAGGAAGCGCGCGCCGCGTTGCGCAGCGGCGATCGTGAACGTGCGCGCCGCCAACTCGAGGTCGTGCGCAGGGAGCAGATCCACGTTGTATTGCGCGTGTTTGGTACACGCGTCGTACCGAGCCTCATCGCGCAAGTCGATACCGGGATTGGCGCTGCCCGTGCTGACCTGCGCAAGGTGTCAGAGCCGCGCCATGCCGAACGCGCGCACAAGATGCTGGGAGAGGCCGCCAGCCTGAATGGGCGCGCCCGCGCGGCGGCGGACAAGGGCGATGCGGCGACGGCGCTCGACCTGGCCAGTCACGCTGCCGGTCTGGTCAACGCCGCGCGCCACCTGTTGCCCCGCTAACCATCACACCACTATCCATCAAACGGCCGCAGCTGCCGCTCGAAACCTGTATTCCTCTCTTTCGACTCGATGATGGACCGAATGGTCTCGGACCGCGCTGACCAATTCGAGCGCGAGGCATTGCCCTTTATTGACGACGTGTATCGCTTCGCGTTCGCCATGACCGGCAGGCCTGAGGACGCCGAAGATGTCGCACAGGACACGTTTCTGCGCGCCTACCGGTCGTGGCACACTTTTCAACCGGGCACCGAGTGCCGGCGCTGGCTGTTCACGATTTGTCGCAACGTCGTGCGCTCGCGGGCCGTGCGGCCGGCCGAGCTCGAGCTCGATGCTTTCGATGCCGAAGGCGAGACCTTCGCCGCCGTTCTGCAGCACGCCCACCTGGTCCGGGATGGCGTTGATCTGACCGTGGACCACGTCATCATGGGCCGGGCCATTGCCCAGGCCATCGTGGATTTGCCCGAACCCTATCGATCCGCCGTAGTCCTGGTCGATGTCGAGGATCAACCCTACCAGTCGGCGGCCGATATCCTGGGCGTCCCGGTTGGCACCGTACGTTCGCGACTGTTCCGCGGCCGCCGAATCCTGCAGGGCGTGCTCATCGAGCATGCGCGTGATGTGGGCATAAGAACAGTATGAGCGAATCGAAGCCGACCCTCGATTGCCGCGCCGCCATGCGCCAGCTTTATGACTATCTGGATGGCGAGCTCTCCGACCAGGCCAGACAGCAGGTACGCGTCCACCTGGATAGCTGCCGGGAGTGTTTTGCGCATGCCAGCTTCGAGCGCGATCTGCTCGATCTCATAAGTAAGGGGTGGCAGGACCTCAAGGCGCCCGCCACTCTGGTCCAGCGGATTCGTAAGCAGATCAAGGATCAGGAGGGACTGACTTCGTAGCAATCGCCCTCTTCCTCTCTTCCTTCTTCCTCTCTTCCTCCCTTCCGGATTCTCTCTCCCGTCCCCAAACTCCCGCGCATGTTCATCTTTGGAACTCACCCCGTGGACAACGGTGGCATCCACATGGCCGCGCTGCGTTCGGCCAATGCAGGCATGACCTCGGTCCAGATCTTCACGGCCATTCCAAAGTTCTACGGCGACAAAAGCATGATCCGGCCAGATCGCGTGAAGCGATTTCAGGAGACCATTGCTACCACGAAGATCCGGCTGGAACACGTGATGGTGCATGCGCCTTATGTGTTGAATGTAGCCACATCCGATGAAGGTGTTTGGGCGCGCGCCAGCGCGGGCTTGACCAAGGAGTTGGAGCGCTCGAGTGCGCTGGGCGTCGGTCAATTCTGTTTTCATCCCGGTTCCGCCATGGGCGGCGCTGTGAGCGCGGCGGCCGAACGTGTGGCCCGGGCCATCACGAACGCATTGTCTACCATCGAAAGCTCGACCCGCATACTGGTCGAGAATACGGCGGGTGCCGGACGCACGATCGGCCGTACTGCGGCCGAGATTGCGGAGATCCTGCGCCACGTGCCGGCGCATCTGCGCCGCCGCACCGGTTATGGCCTGGACACCTGTCACTTGTTCGCATCCGGCTACAACATCGCCGAATCGCAAGCCACGTTTACCGCCATCCTCGACGAGTTCGAACAAACGATTGGCGAAGCGCCCTCCTTCTTTCACCTCAATGACAGCGCAGGTGAGCTGGGCTCGAATCGCGATCGTCATGTGCTGCTGGGCGATGCACACATCGGAACCGAGCCTTTCCGCTGGCTCCTGCACGACCGCCGCGCGCGCAATGTCCCGCTCATCCTGGAAACACCACAGCTGCACGTTGACGTGGACGATGAAGATCCCACCGGCGATCCGTACGACGTGCGCATGTTCCAGCTCTTGACTTCGCTGACACCGCCGCACGCATGAGCGCCGAGGCAGCGCTCGCCGGCGTGACTGTGCTGGACCTGAGCCGCGTGTTGGCCGGCCCTTACTGCACTATGATCCTGGGCGATTTGGGTGCTGAAGTCATCAAGGTAGAACACCCGCACGGCGATGAAACGCGCAACTGGGGACCGCCATTCTGCCAGGGCGAAAGCGCCTACTACCTCTCCGTCAATCGCAACAAACGCTCGGTCATCGCCCATCTCGATGTCGAGTCGGATCGTGCGTTGATTCGGCGTATTGCCCAACGCGCAGATGTCCTGGTCGAAAACTTCCTGCCCGGTGCGCTGGAACGCCGTGGCCTGCCACTCTCCGAGTTGCGCCTCGCCAATCCCCGCCTCATCACGCTCAGCATCAGCGGCATGGGTGCTACCGGGCCCGACTTCGACCGTCCGGGTTACGACTTCATCATCCAGGCCGCGGCCGGACTCATGTCCATCACAGGTCCGCCCGAGGGCCCGCCTTCCAAAGTGGGCATTGCGGTCGTTGACCTGACTACCGGCATGCAGGCCGCACTTGCTATCCTGGCCGCCCTGTACGCGCGCCAGCGCACAGGCATGGGCCAACACATCGATATTTCCTTGCTCGAGACCGCGGTATCCTGGTTGGGCAACGTGGGCACCGGCTACCTGGTCACGGCACTGCCACCCGTGCGCTACGGCAACGCACATCCTACGATTGTGCCCTATCAGACGTTTGCTACGCGCGATGGCAGCCTTGCCATTGGCGTGGGCAATGACGCGCAGTGGCAACGGCTGTGCCGCGCCCTGACCCGTCCCGACCTCGCCGCGGATGCGCGCTTCCTGACCAATCCGGATCGCGTGCGCCAGCGGGCCGCATTGCAGTCCATCCTGGCAGAAGAATTCCTGACTCGATCAACCGAAGAATGGGTGCGCGCAATCGGTGCCGCACAGGTGCCCGTCAGCGCCGTGCGCACAGTGCCGGAAGTACTTCAGGACCCACAGGTTCTGGCCCGCAACATGGTCGAGACCGTGGCCCACCCACGCATCGGCGAGCTGCGCCTGCTCGGCATCCCGTTCAAATTCTCGGACACACCCGCCAGCATTCGGCGGCATCCGCCCCTGCTGGGAGAACATAGTGACGAGATACGCATGGAGTATGGGAACGGATGAACGTGAACGTCGTCCGTTATCCGTTCATCCGTTAAAGTCTCAGTAGGTAACTCAGCTTCAGAAAGAACCCATCATCCGTTCGCGAGATGTCGCGAAATGCGAATGGTCCGCTGTCCACCGCATTGCTGCCGTATCCCAGGAATAACACAGTGCCCGGACTGGGTTGGTAGGAAAGCAATACATCGCCGCGGAAGGACTGGCTGCTGAAGGCGCCGCGGGTATAGGTAGTGGCGCCCGTGCGAATCAGGATGGGATCACCGCTGCCCTCGACATCGCGCAATTCGTCGCGTTCATCCGCGGCGTACTGTCCTACCACTCGGACGAACAGGGGACGCGCAATCTGGTACTCGACTTTGAGGCGAGGAATGCGCGAGAGTCTTACCACTGATCCATCATCCGGCCGAATCGTGCGCTGCTCGACGTAGCGCAGCTCGGCTCGCACCTGATTGGTTGGACGCCACGTGGCGCCCGCATCGGCAATGAAGATGTAGCCGGGCGCCCATTCTTCGAAGTTCTCATCCCGACCACCCACCACGAAAGCATTGGCCGAGAAGCGCGGCAGTTGCGGCGAGTTGAACCGTAGCACCAGGTCGTAGTTGGGAATGCGCCGACGCCCGCGGAAGGGCACGGTATCGACCGGAACACCCTGCGCGTTGCGAACTTCCACGAAATAATTGCCATAAAAGCGCGCCGGGTAGCGGAACGTCTCCAGCAGAAAATCAGCACCGAACCGCCAGCCGCCGCGCAGTGCCCAGTCATTCTTGACGTGGAACTTGATATCATCCGGCCCAATGCCATCAACGAACTCGTGGTAATCCCATGTATTGTCGAAGACCAGGCCGAGCGTGTAGGCCTGGACGCGCGCCTCGGGCGTGCCGTAGAACGTGAGTCGCGAGTTGATGTTGGAGTGCACGATGCCGCGCCGGCTGATGAAGCCGCTGCCCGCCACAAAGTCTTCGTGAATGCCGTTAATGCTCGAGCTCAAGCCCAAACGCCGGCCGCTACGATCCAGCGAAAGACTCCAGAGCGGCACGCCCACCGTGTCCGTTGGATTGCGCCAGAAACTGCCCGCCGCCTGGAAGCCCAGCGTGTACAGGCTGCGAAATACCAGGCGGCCATCCACACCTGCCACCCGGTTGTAGTCCGCACCATCGGCGCGATCGGTGTAGACCACGCCAATCGAGGACTGTCGGCCCACATTGCGACGCAGCCGCAAGATGTTGAACAGCGGCCGTTCCTCGCCTGTACGCGAGAGTTCATCGCTGTCCAGCGCGGACAGGAAGCCGACATCCATTCCCGCCACCCGACCCGTGAATTTGGCCGCACCATCGGGATCGGCAATGCGACGGGTGTAAATCAGGCCGCTCGGCGTGCTGAATTGCTGGATATTTTCCAGGAAGAATGGCCGCTTTTCCGGAAAGAAGACCAGCCTGCGCGGATCAAAATTGATTTGACCGACATCCGATTCGACTTGTGAAAAATCCGGATTCACACTCGCGTTCATGGTCAGGTTGGTGGTCACACCCCAACGCAGATTCAGACCCAGCTCCGGTTCCGCATTGCCATACCCGTACCTGCCATCCTCCAGGCGACTGCCCGCGTACTTGGTTGTGGCGACCGGGTTCACATCCATCACCAGGCCACGCTTCAGCTCGGTCAAGCCCTGGAGCGTGCCCGCTTGCGTCAGAAACGATGCCTGGCCGCGCTGCGCCGGTGTCCAGGTTTGTTGTTGCCCCGAGTGCTGTACCCGCCGCACGATGTGCAATCCCCAATCCTGCACGCGCTGCGCTGGATAACGCAGCGTCTTGAAAGGAATGCGCAGCTCTACTTCGTAGCCCCACTCAGTGACCCGTCCCTTCGATTGGAACAGGTAATCCGGACTCAGATCCTCCGACGTGCCACGCTGCGTCTCCGCCATGACACCGTCGCCTTGCACGCCCAGCGGATTCACGAAGAAGGTCAGCGCCAGCCGCCGATCGTTGAATGTGTCCAGCAGAAAACCAATATGATCGTCGCCGCCGATCCGATCGCGATCCGCCAGTGTGGCGCGCACTGCGCCGTGCGGTTCGAACGCGCGCACGCCGATATACAACTCATGATCCGTGTACCAGATCAGCACTTCTGTGGAATCTTCCGCCGCCAGCCCATCCACCGGCTGATATTGGGAAAACCCCGTCAACAGCGCCGCTTCTCGCCACTGCGCTTCATTCAGCGCTCCGTCAATCCGCAGTTCGGCAGTTGCGCGCTTGGGCAGGTTAACAGTTGTCCGGTTCATGCGGCCGTGATACACGGCAGGCGGATCGCCGGCCGGCGTGGCCACCAGCTGCAGCGCGATTAGAAGCTTCAGCATTCGTTGACTTCACTGAGTTGGAGAGATGCGCAGTGCCCGAATATGGCCCGCGCCCGCCCCGTGCGGGAAGCCGGGGTCAGCCAAAGCCAGGCCGGCCGGGGACGAACGACCAGAAGGGAACACGTAGGAGGCGTGACGGGAGGATCGGGCGTGACGGGCGTCACGGGCGTCACGGGCGTCACGGGGTCATTCATGGATCAGCTAAATAATCTTTGATGTAATAAGTCCCCGCTCCAAACTGCGACGTCTGCCGCACCACTCTCTGTTTCATCCATTCACCGCGAGTTTCCCAGATACGCCCGATACGCCCGATACGCCCGATACGCCCGATACGCCCGTCACGCCCGGCGTCCATCAGAGCGCGGGCGTGCCCACCCGTTCCAGGACCATGATCTTCTGCCAGATCTTGCGCGACAGGCCAACAGTCAGTGTTTCCACTTCATCCACCGCAGCCAGCACGCCGGGATCATCGAAGTTCTGTACGTAGAGCGCGGCGATCTTGCTGATTAGCGACAGCATTTCGCTGCAATAATCGAGGTAGCGGCCCAGCTCGAAGCGGGTCATGCGCCGGCTGGGGGATGAAGGCGTATCGCTGCCCCCGCTCAACAATCGATCGGGATCTTTGGTCAGCTGATGCATGTCAACGATGTGCGCAAGCGCGCGCAGCTCGCGCAGGAAGCGCAGTGCCCGGCGGCGTTTTATCCGCCCTTCGACTGTGACCAGAAAAAAGACGCTGGCTCCGATCAGGAACACATCGTTCATGACCGACTCCAGCATTTGCAGCAAACTGGGCAATGTCAGCCGGTTCGTGTCCGGTGTGGTGCCCACGATCAGGAACAACGTAGTCAGCATGGTCAGGACTACTACAATGAGTACACCAATGCCGATGCGCAGCGGCTTGTGCGGCTGGTCCACCCAACGCAATTGATCCACGGTACGGCTGGCCACGCGCACCAGCATCGCGGCCAGGCTGGCCAGGCCGCTGCCCGGGAAACGCTCGTCGATCCGATCGCGCAGTACCTCAACCGTGCGCACGATCTCGAGCGGATCCAAAACCAGATATGGAGCCGGCCGGTCGAGCAACCGTGTTGCGGCCGTGGATTCCGATTCGTGCTTCATTACGTTCGCTGGTCGAAAAAAGCGGATTGATCTGGGGTAGGCGCTACGAACTTCGCACGCGGGACGCCTTCCGGCAAGCATGCTCTGGCGGTTCTACGGCCGTGGCAGTATATGAAGCGCATCATGCGCATCTTGCTTATCGAAGACGACGCAGCGGTTGCCGAAACTGTGCGCCGCAGCCTGGCCAACGAAGGTCATGCCGCCGATCTGGCGCCCGATGGCCAGACCGCTCGCTCTCATGCCCATTCAAACGCTTACGATGCCATTCTGCTCGATCTCAACTTGCCCGACGCATCCGGCTTCGACCTGATCGGCGACTTGCGCCGCAGTCATCCCACCGTACCCGTCGTCATGTTGACCGGCCGCTCGTCCAAAGAGGACGTCGTGCACGGATTCGAGGTCGGCGCCGATGACTACATCACCAAGCCGTTCGACGTGCGCGAATTGCTGGCCCGGCTGCAGGCCGTCATTCGACGCGCCGCCAATCCGCGCGAACGCGTCAGCTTCGAGGACATAGAGCTCGATCGATTGCGCCGCGAAGTGCGCGCCAACACTGTGCGCTTGCGCCTCACGCCCAAGGAATTCGGCGTGCTCGAGCAGCTCCTCCTCGTGGAAGGCGAAATTGCCACTCGTCGCGTTCTGCTGGAGGATGTCTGGGGCTGCGAGCAGGATCCCGGCACTAATGTAGTCGACGTTCAAATCACGCATCTGCGCACCAAGCTCCGTCAGGCCGGTTCGCGCGTCCGGATCGTGAATGTGCGCGGCACCGGCTTCCGCCTGGAACGCATTACCGCCGCTGACACAAACTTCGAAGTAGAAGACGCGTCGACAGCGTAACGGCGTAAGGAACGAGCACGAGAACGAGCACGCTGTTACTGCCGTTCCGGATACAGCGACACTCTGACATAGTTATCAACCCGCAAGTACGTGCGTGCAGCCGCGCGAATACGCTCGGCATTCAACCCGGCCACCAGGGCCGGGTAGCGCAGCACGAGTCGAGGGTCCTCGCCGTTCTGCGTGCGCGCCAGCAGCTGTTGCACCCAGAACGAATTCTCACGCATCCCCTTTTCGTAATTGCGCCGCTGTGTTTCCTGTACCTTGCTCAGGTCCTCCGCGCGCGGTCCGTTTTGTTTGATCTCTTCGATGACCCGAAACACCGCTTGTGAGAGACTGTCCAGCCGTTCGGGTGCGCTGCCGAAGGAAATGTAGACCGCATAGTTGGGCCACGGCTCGGCCTCCGCCGTTTGGGTGACGGAGACGCCGTAGGTTCCGGATAGATCTTCCCGCAACACTTCACGCAGCCGGATATCGAGCACATCGATGAGGGAGGCCAGCGCGTGCCGTTCGTCGCGCGTGTAGTTGAAAGTGCCCGAGAAGATGATCTGTGTGCGGCTCTTGGGCTCGGTGCCGCGCTTGATCGACTTTTGCACGACACCCGTGGGGGGCCGCATGCCCACATCGCGCGCCGCTTCCACGCGGCCTGTGGCGGGCAGGCTGGCAATGTACTGCAGCACGAATGGCCGGATGGAATCGAGGGCAAAGCTGCCTACGAAGGCAAAGACGAAATCGCCCGCATCGGCAAAACGCTCCTGATAGAATCGGAGGGCGCGCTCGCGATCCAACTCACCGAGCAGATTGATGGTGAGTGGACGGGCGCGCGCGTGTCCCTGCGCCAGTGTGATCTGCAGTGTGTCCCAGAACGGTGTCTCCGGACTGGCATCACGATTGGCCAGGATGGCGCGCAGCCGTGACTGATAGGATTGGTAGGCCGACGAATCGAGTCGTGGCACCGTGAAATAGAGGTGCAGCAGCTCGAAGAACGTGCGCAGGTCCTTGGGCGAACCGCCGCCGCTCAGGCCTTCACGCGTCTCCGCGATGTACGGACTGATATCGACCGCTTTGCCGGCCAGCGCCTTTTCCAGCTCGATCATGTTGAGCGCGCCGGCTCCACTCATCTTGACCAGGAGTGAGGCAAACGTGGCTGAAGTATGGTCCACGTCTCGGGCCAGTGAATGACCACCCGGGCTGGATGCGCCAAACTCGATTTCATCGTTCTTGAAATCGGTCGGCTTGAGCAGCACGCGCGCTCCGTTCGAGAGCTTCCACGTGGTGATGCCGATCTCCGGAATCGTGGTTTCCTCCACGATCTGGCCGGCGCGCGGCGCGCCTGGCATCAGCGGTCCGGCCGCAACCTTGTCCACGTAAGGTGAGATGTTCTTCTGCTTCACCTGCTCGAAGATAGTCAACAAACGGTCGCGCGTCGGAACCTTGACCTCGGCTTTGCGCGGCGCCTGCACCACGATGACGCGATTCTGCTCGGCCGACCATACGCGCGCCGTGCGTTCCACTTCTTCACGCGTGATGCCGGGCAGCAGCCGCTGTACCAGCGCGTACTCGAAGGTAATGCCGGGTACGGGCTCGCCTTCCAAGTAGTGGTGGACGTACTCGTCGGCGAATTGTTCGGATTCTGATTTGTCCCGCTCGTTGAACGCGACTTCGTAGAAGCGCAGCAGACGCGCTTTCTCGCGTTCGAGTTCCGTGTTGCTGAAGCCGTGCCGGCTGGCGCGCTCCGCCTCGGTCAGCACGGCATCGAGTCCACGGTCAATGCCGGTTTCCGGCACGGACGCGCCAAACGAAAAAACATCCTTTGATCGAATCAGGCGACCGCGGCCACCGCCGGCGCCGATGAAGGGAGGATCCGCCTGTTGCGCCAGCTCGCCCAGCCGCGCGTTCAACATGGCCGCATACAGATAGTCGACCAGCCCCGCCCGATACACGGCTTCACTGCCTTCCTCGCGCAAAGGCAGCTTCTGGTAAACTTCCACCGCCGTGCTGGTAGCCTCGGCATCGGTCGCTGTGGCTACCAGCGTCTGCGCATGATCGGGTACCGGAAATGACGGCCGCTCGCGCGCTGCGGGCCGGCGCACCAGACGCGTAAAGTGAGTGCGGATCAACGCCTCGATGCGCGCGGGCTCGAAATCGCCAACCGCCACCACCGCCATCAAGTCAGGACGGTACCAGTCATCGTAGAAGCGCCGCAGGGTGGCTGGCCGAAAGTTTTGCAACGTCGCTCGTTGGCCGATGGGCAAACGTTCCGCATAGCGTGAGTCTTTGAACAGCACGGGAAACACCGAATCGAGCATGCGCGCATCGGCACCCCGACCCAGGCGCCATTCCTCGATCACTACACCGCGTTCTTTGTTGATCTCAACCGTGTCGAAGCTTACGCCGTGCGCCCAGTCCTCCAGGATCAGAAACGCTTTTTCCAACGCCGTGCCCGTATCGGTCGGCACGGTCAACCGGTAGACCGTCTCATCAAACGACGTGTACGCATTGACATCGGCGCCGAACTGCATGCCCAGCGATTCCAGGTAGTTCACGATCTGCTGCTTCTCGAAATGCCGCGTGCCATTGAACGCCATGTGCTCGACCATGTGGGCCAGCCCGCGCTGATCTGCATCCTCCAACACGGATCCGGCGTTGATCACCAGCCGCAGTTCCGCCCGTTTCTCCGGCCGTGCATTGCGCCGCACGTAGTAGCGCACTCCATTGGCCAGCGTACCTACCTTCACGGCGCTGTCTACCGGAAGCAAACCACTCGTTTGCGCTGCCGTAGTCGCCGGCCAGCCGACCATCAGCAAGAAGCAGAGTCTCAGCAGTCGTTCGCGTTTGCCCATGATCGAATCCCAAAGTGTTGGCCAGAATGTGTTTGCCCAGCTACGTCCCGACCCCTCACGCGTCACGCGTCACCAACTCACGAATGGCGCGCGCCAGGCGACGCGCTGCGGCCGCGTCTTCCAGTAGAAAGAGTCCAGGCTCCAGCATTTCCAGTTCCATGAGCCGGAAGCCCTCGGTTGTGTGCACGCCATCGACGCGTGCGTATAGCCAATCCGATCCGGCCGCCGCTATGGCCCGGCTCGCCAGTTCCAGGGCTTCGGCCGAGGGCACCGCTGGTCTCGTGCAGCCGCCAAATTCCTCCTGCACGCGGAAATCACCCGGCACCGCATTCTTGAGCACACTATGAGTCGGCTCGCCCGCTACAAAGATGAGCGACCATTCACCTTCGTCGATGATGGCGGGCTGAAATTCCTGCAGCATGGCCGGTCGTTCGTGCAGCAGTGCGTGGAACTCGGGCTGACACGCGTCCGCCTCTTCCCGGCGCACGCGAAAGGTGCGGTACGCCGTTGATGATAGCACGGGCTTCACCACCGCTTCGCTCCAGCCCTGAGCTTCCATGATCTCGCGCAGCACGGGTCGTTCGTCTTGCTCGAACCAAACCGTCGGCACGATCTCGATGCCGCGGTCGCGCAAATCGCGCAGGTAACGCTTGTCTGCATTCCAGCGCGCCAGCGGCAACGGATTCCACACGTTGGCGCCCACCCGTTCGAGATGATGCAGCCATTGGAAGAACGCCTGACCATGCAGATGGTAGTCCCACATGGAGCGGAGCACTATCAGATCGAAGTTGGCCCAGTCTATAGTGGGGTCAGACCAGATGGCAGGCGTGACGGGCAAACCCACTTTGTCCAGCTCGAGGACGGCCAGCCGGTCATCGGCAGTCAGCTGTGGGTAATGAGCCGCGGTCACGAAAGCAATGCTGGGCACGGGCCGAATAATAGCCCGTGCCCGGCGTCTGTCACCGTCCAAAATTCACCAGGATCAGGTCCACGCGCCGATCATGATTGAAATCCACCAGCTCGGCCAGCGGCATCCCGCCCGCACTGACCACCAGGACCGGGCGTCCTTCCGAAATCATCCAGCGACCAACCAGTGGGCGTGAAATGCCGAAGTACCGGCGCCGCGCATCGAGGCGGCCGTACACACCGCTGCCCAGAATGTCGATCAGCACGTCCCGTCCCAGATCGCGGTTGTAGCGCGGATCACGCCGGAAGATCACGCCATCCCAGCGCACGCGATCCCAGCGGCTATCGCGACCCAGTCCGTAGCCGCGCTGCACGCACCAATACCGACCATACACCGGGTGACCCGCGCCCGATCGGCAGAAGGCCGGACCGCGGTCGTTGCCTCGTCGCGCTATCACCCAGTCGCGGTCACGATCTCGGCGATTCTCCCACCAGTCATCATCCCGACGGCGGTCCGAATCATCATCACGTCGATAACCGTCGTCGTTGCCTCGACCGTAACGATCGTCATTGCCTCGACCGTAACGATCGTCATTGCCTCGACCGTAACGATCGTCATTGCCTCGACCGTAACGATCGTCATTGCCTCGACCGTAACGATCGTCGTTGCCCCGGCCGGAACGGTTGTCATCGTCGCGTCTGTTGCCACCATTGCTTTGACGGCGCGCCGCCTCCGATGGAATCTGGCGTACAACCACTTCTCCCCGGCGTTTGGCGGTTCCTCGGTCCGAGGCCTGCGCCTCCGCATCCATAGCGGTCGCCGTACCCAGGGCCAGCGCCGCCGACGTCAGTACAATCAAGTGTTTCATGCTAGCTCCTCCTCGAGCTCGCTTCCCGCCCTCTCCCGTCCGCGTGAGACCCAAGCAAACGCTCGGCCACTCGATTCCCTGGGAAAACCATGTGTTTCAAGGCTTTGCCTGTCCTGTCCAGGCGACAAACAGATGTCCCCGCGCGCTGCCACACTCCGTTGCGGGACACGGGACGCGTGACGCCTAACTTCCGCGAGCGGATCCCGGACGCTCATGGCCAGCTCGTAAGCGCCGAATTGCGCATCCCGGCATCCCAAGGACAGAGGCCGCATGCCCTCGCCGTTACGCGTCACGCGTCCCGCAAACAAATGGGGCCGGAGGTTGCCCCCCGGCCCCTGCGCAAGCGGTGAGATACTTGGTAGGATCTGACCACAACAAGATCTAGAAGGTGAGGAGTGCGCTCAACGGGCGCGGGACCAGCGCTCCTGAACGCAGGTCGAACGGTCGATACGGGGGACCGGCCGGCGCAACGCACGTTGTAGCAATGCGTGATACGTGGCCGGCCGCAAGTCGTTCGTCATGTGCTACTATCGGCTTTCTTCGCTTTGATGTATCGATTTGCATGCACTTCACAGGATGAAATCATGCGCAATGCGATTGCACTGGTTGCCGCTGCGATTGCGGTTTGGCCCTGTCCACCCGTGGCCGCGCAATCACTGCAGGCACGACTGCAAGCCAGGCTGGATTCCGTTCATGCCGCCGGTCGTTTTCCGGGTGCAACTGTGGGCGTTGCGCTGGCCGACGGTCGCGCATTCGGTTGGGCGGTAGGCTTTGCGGACACGGCGCGCAAAGAACCGATGCGCGTGACGCACCGCATGCTGCAAGGAAGTGTCGGCAAAACCTATTTCGCGGCTGTTGCGTTGCAGCTGGTGCGCGAAGGCCGGCTCCAGCTGGACGATCGTTTGGAGAAGTACCTGGCGGGCGAAGCGTGGTGGGAAGCGCCAGATGGACGCGTGCGCCTGCCCAATGGTGCGGCGGTCACCATTCGCCAGCTCATGACCCACACGAGTGGCGTGGTGCGTTACGAGTTCAAGGAAGAATTCCAACGCGATCTGACCCGCGATCCGCAGCGCGTATGGCAACCAGCCGATCGGTTGGCGTATGTGCTGGACACGCAACCACCGTTTGCGGCCGGTCAGGGCTGGGAGTATTCGGACACCAATTACATCCTGTTAGGCATGGTGATCGAAAAAATCACCGGCAGCGCAGCGTACCGTGAAATCGAACGGCGCTTGCTCGCGCCCAACGCACTGCGCAACACGATTCCTTCCGATCGCGCCGTGCTGCCCGGTGTCGCCCAGGGATACGCGGGACCCAACAACCCGTTTGGCGGGGCCGATGCCATGATTGTCGATGGCAAGTTTACCGTGAATCCGCAGCTCGAGTGGGCAGGTGGCGGGTTTGCTTCCACTGCCGAAGACCTGGCGCGCTGGGCCGCCGTTGCTTTCAGTGGCAAGGCGTTCGGCCCGGATTTACTGCAACAGGCCGTGCAAGCCGTGGAAGCGCGCGGTCTCGGTACCGGTGTGCGCTACGGTCTCGGCGTCATCGTGCGTGAGACGCCCATCGGTGTTTCTTATGGTCACAGCGGTTTCTTCCCCGGCTATCTGACCGAGGTGCGCTACTATCCACAACTCGGCTTCGCCATCGCATTGCAGTTCAATACCAGCGTGGGCCGCGCCATTGGCCGCAACCCCGGCGTCATCCTGCAAGAACTTGCGGGCATCGTGGCCAGCGATTTGGCGCAAACTCGTTGAGGCCGCTGTGCACGGGCGCGTCGTTGCCGCCGGGCGCGCTGCGCGGGCGCGCCCACTGCGTGGCGGGCGCGCTGCGCTGCGCTGGCGTGAGTCGCTCGTACGCGTAACGCATCCGGCCTGCTCGAACTCGCCGTACCCGGAAGCATCATCGCGCCCAGACCCAGCGGGGTACCCGGTCACGCGAGCACAGCGCGCCCGCACAGCGCGCCCGCGTGACCTATATTCCCCCCGATGAGAAGCTTCTATCACGCGCTCACGAATGGGATTCGTGTTACGGTGCGACCCAGCTTTGCGCCCGAGCACTCGGACCCGGCTATGCCTCGCTTTGTATTCGTCTACCGCATTCGCATTGAGAACGTAGGCGAGCACACCGTGCAACTGCTCTGGCGCCACTGGTACATCCATGACGCCCTGGCCGGTGACAGCGAGGTGGAGGGAGAAGGTGTGGTTGGTGAGCGCCCGGTCATTGCCCCCGGAGAGGTGCACGAGTACGAAAGCTTCTGCGTGCTTCAGGGAGAGCGTGGCCAAATGGTCGGTCACTATGACTTCCGCCGCGCCGACGGCGCCGGCCTACGCGCCGAAATCCCCCGCTTCGATTTAGAAAAACCGCAAGGAAAACCGTAAGGAGAATCGTAAGAAGATTCGTAAGAAAACCGTAAGGTGCCACGCACCGTCTTACTCTCTTACCATTCTCACGTTTTTTCTTACGTTTTTTCTTACGGTTCTTCTTACGAATTTCCTTACGGGTTTCCTTATTTCACGCGCGTTCCGTGTTTGATGACCATATCTACATCTTGCAACAGGTCGATGTACCGGAGCACATCGCCACGCACGGCGATGATGTCGGCGAATTTGCCTTCGGCAATGGTGCCGTAGTCGCGCTCCACCTTCATGGCCACGGCGGGCCAATAGGTAGCTGCGCGGATGGCCGTCATGGGCTCCACGCCCAATCGATTCACCCAGGTATCCAGCTCGTTCCAGGTGGATTGGCTGTGAAACTTGCCGGGTATGCCGCTATCCGTGCCCACTAGCAGGGTGGCTCCTGCTTCGCGCAGTTGCGTGAACTTGCGCGTCAGTGTGGGGCGCCGGCTGGGCGTAAGCTGGAAATACGCCAACCGATCCCAGTGTTGCAGTGAGCGCTTGATATCGGCAATGATGGAATCGGGCAGTCCGACGTGCCACGATGGATCATCCAGCTTCTCCGGATTCTCCCGCACATATTCGTAGTTGAACAGGCCCTCGATGGTGGGCGTCCAGAACAGCGGACCGCGATTTCCTTGCGCCACCCGCGCGCGTAACATCTCGATAATGTCGGCCGGATACTCGGGCGCGGTGGCCAGCCCGGTGTGCTCGAACCCGTCCACGCCCGCCTGCAGTCCGCGCCGTATTTCATCCGGCCGATGGGAATGAGCAATCACGGGCTTGTTGAGGCGGTGCGCTTCGTCCACTACGGCGCGCACCTCTTCCATGGTCATCTGATCTTGATCGATCAGCTTGATCACATCGACACCGGCCTGGGCGAGTTGCCGGACCTTGGCCCGTGCGTCCTGCTCGCCGGTCACGCCCCAGCGGAATAGCTCGGTTCCTGGATAGGGCTCGTGTTGGATGAAGGGCCCGGACACGTAAAGCGTGGGCCCCGGGATCCGTCCCTGCTTTATGGCGTTGCGCACGTTGATGCTCGCTTCCAGCGGTCCGCCCAGATCGCGCGCGCTGGTCACGCCGGCCAACAGCAGTTGGCGCGCTGAAGCGGGCATGATCACGGACTCGAATTGCTTCGGGTAGGTGCGATCCCAGTGCGCGTAGTCGGAATGCCCGTTGATCATGAGGTGCACGTGCATGTCCCACAGACCGGGCAGCACGCTCATGCCTTCGGTCGAGATCACCTCGGCACCGGCAGGCACGGCCAGTTCACCCACCCGTCCCACGGATCGGATGCGCGTGTTCTCGATCAAGATCACGCTGTTGCGCATGGGTGGGCCACCGTGGCCGTCGATCAGGGTGCCGCCAACCAGTGCCTTTACGCGGGTGGTTTGCGCGGATATCGACGCGCATGGCAGCACGCCCACGAGCACTACGAGCGCCGTCCTTCGAGCCAAAAGCAAAGCAGCCTCGCCCTTGCCGATCATCGCCCGACCTCACGGAAGTATTGTGCGCAGGCCAATATGCGCGCGCCGACCGGACTTGCGCCAAGGATCTGCCGTGTTTTACACGCTTGCCCAACGGCGCAAACGGCCGCACCATCCGAGTACGGCGCGCGGCTTCGCTGGTCGTGCAGTTCGCAAACCTGATGTGAGGGCTGGGCCGCGTAACGGGACTTTTCTGGCTATCTACACCCCCCGGGCCAGGCTTCCGGTCGTATTGTTGCAGCACCAGGTACGACCGCCTCGCGATCAGGCAGACCGTTCTCCGGGCGTGCAACGAAATCGAGACTTCGAGGGCCTAACATCAGGATGGCTCGCGCAACACGATGGCAAGGCTGGAGCGCCACGGCGGCGACGCGCGGGAGCGCCCTCGTAATCATTCTCTTCCTGGTTACGATGGCTGGCGGGACGACCCGTGCGCGTACGCGTCCAGCGCCAACCGAACCGGTTGCCCACGCCACGACGCCCTTTCCAATCCCGGTAGCACCACCCAAGACGGACAGCGCGCCGGCCGCTGCACCCAGCAAAGCCGCGCCCGGCAAAGCCGCAGCCAGCAAAGCCGCAGCCAGCAAAGCCGCACCCAGGAAATCCACCCTGCCTCCGCGCAATGCGTATCGCAGATCGGCTCAGGTCCAGGCCGCGCTTGCGGAGCTGCGCGATCGTGCGCTCACGCTGCCTATGGCTTTCCTGACAGCTGCCGATCTCAAGGACAGCTTCGAGCACGTGCGGGGTGGGGGCAGCCGGCGGCATTACGCCATCGACATACCGGCGCCCCTGGGCACGCCCATTCTGGCCATTGATGACGGCGTGGTCGTCGATCTCAAGTCGGGTGGCATTGGCGGCATTGCGCTGGTGGCCTCGGATACGGCGGGCAGGTTCATCTACTACTATGCGCACCTGCTCGAGTATCACCCGGGCATGGAGCCGGGGCGCGCGTTGACCCGAGGCGACACGATCGGATTCGTCGGCACTTCTGGCAATGCACCCGAGAACATGCCGCATCTGCACCTGGCCATCGTCCGCGCCAGCAGCCTGGTCCGTTGGTCGAATGGCACGCCGATCAACCCGGTCGAGATCTGGAAGCGCTGATGCCCGGCCCGAACAACGCCCGAAGTGTCTTGATTCTGGGGGTTGGACCGCCTACATAACCGGCTGTTTCCCGCACTGCCCCCTTGGGGGAAGTGTGGGAAATCGCCTCTAAAACGCCTGCGCCAACCGCTGAGTGCCCCTTTGGGACCTGCCGATTGCGTCCGGCGCGCAGACTCTCACGCTGTACTCATGGAGGCCGAATGAACAATTACAGTTACGCGCCTTATCCTGACGCGGTCGCGGCGCCGCCCACTCCGGCACTGCTTTCGATAACGGGAGATTTTGCCACTATTGAAGGCAAATTCAAGATCAATGATTCGCTGCAGATCGAGTGCGAGATCGGTGGTGAGCTCGATGTTGGCGGTCGGTTGGTCATTGGCGAAAACGGCGTAGTCAACGCTGATGTGCGCACGGTTGATGCGCTCATCATGGGCAGCTTCGAGGGCAACCTTGTGGCCACTGGCAATGTCGAAATTGCAGCAACTGGCAAGGTGTCAGGCAACGTGAAAACGGATTCTCTGGTGATCGCCAAAGGTGGCTTCTTCAATGGCAACGTGGGTCGCATCGAGCGTCCCAAGGAGCCACAAACCAAGGAATGGAAAAAGGAAGGCAAGAAGCAGGAGTTGGTTGCAGCCGTTTTGGGGGAATTCCGGGACCGGCTGGAGGACGGCGAAGAGACAGCGGAGGTCCAGCCGGTGAACTTGAGGCAGAACGCGGCATCGTGAAAAAGAAGGGATTGCGCGAGCGCTTCTTCGTCGGCTCACGCCGATGGACATTCCTGGTATGGTCCGATCAGGGTAGCCATACCAAGCAGTACTCGCTCAACGCCAGCCTGTTGAAGAAGGGATTGCTGGGCATCCTTCTCAGCGTGGCCGGACTGAGCATGGCCCTGGCCGGTTTTTTCTCTGACGCCGGTGAGCGTGTGAGGCATGCGCGTCTCGAGCGCGAGAACCGCTTGCTGGCGCAGCAGCTGACCGCACAACGCAAAGCCCTCAACCAGCTGGAAGGTACGCTCGACGATCTACAAAAACGCGACGAGGAGTTTCGCGTTTTGGCCGGACTCGATCCGCTATCGCCCTCCGTTTACCGGGCCGGCATAGGCGGGCCCGACGGTCGCGGTAACGAGTCGGGACATCCTACGCTGGGCAAGGCCTTTTCTTCCGGCTCGTTCGATCTCGATGCCATCACCCAACGCGTACGCGTGCTCCGTTCCAGTCTGGATCAGGCCATGGGTACCTTGCAGACCAAGCGCGATCGACTGGCTGCCACGCCTTCGATTCTGCCCGCAACCGGTTTCCTGTCCAGCGAATTCACGGGCGCGCGCTGGCACCCCGTCCTCGATGACAATCGGCCCCACGCAGGAATCGATATTGCCGCGCCCACGGGCACACCGGTTCACGCAGCGGCGCGCGCCCGGGTTGCATTCGTCGGTTACAGGGGCCAGTACGGACTGATGGTCGAGCTCGACCACGGACACGGCTACACGACCCGTTACGCGCATCTGTCACGCACCAACGTGCGCGCCGGTCAGACCGTGCATCGTCGGGCTCAAATCGGCGAAGTCGGCCAGACGGGTCTGGCCATCGGGCCACATCTCCACTACGAGGTGCTGGTCAACGGTGTGGCCCGCAATCCAGCTGGTTTCATCTTCGATCAGTCTGCCATTCCCGATTGAGAGCAGGGCGCCAAGAAAAAGGAGCACAACAAAACCTCGTTGTACTCCTTTTCTATGTGACCCCAATGTGAAACAGGGCGAAGGGTTGACCGCAGGGAAGGTGGAGGCGATTCGGCTTCAACCGCGGTTCCCTTCGCCCCGAAAGCTGTTGTCAGACTTCAACGCATAAGATGGGCCGCACAGCGCTCCCAGCACGGGTCACGAATCCGGCCCAGCGCGTTCTTCTGGCCACCGTTTCCGGCACTTCCTCACGCTCGCTCTCTGATGGTCTCACTCTCCGCGGAAGGTCTACTTCTCGCTGTGGAACATCCCATGCATCGACCAGCCGCTGCTGCCGGATCCATACATCGCAGCTGCAGGATTTTTCGACTCGAGGATTTGGATTTTGCCGCTGGACCGACCCACGTTTAACCAGACCGGCACGCGGGCAGCACGGACGGTACTACGCTGCGCAGCCTTGCTGCTCTTTGCCAGTGGCTTTGCGGGCTGTAGCACCATCCGCTCGGTCGTGCCGTGGGGATCGGATCCGCGTCCCGGGCCGGCCACTGAAAGCGACTACCCGGCCCAGCCCTCGCCCATGGAGATTGCGCGCGAGCGCGAACGGGCACGTGCAGTGCTGCCCCGCACTCCGCGCGCGGTTGGTCCATCCACCACGGCCTCGGCCCGAATTCGTAGAGCCGCACTGGCCGATCGCAGGTTGCGCCTGGCCGTCTCCACTGCCGGACGTGTGCTCTGGCTCATGCGTGACTCCACCGTGCTGTTCGTGGCGCCCGTTGCCGTGGGTATGCACGAACGGTTCACCTGGGAAGGCGTCACCTACAACTTCACCACGCCGCACAGCCAGCGCCGGGTGCTGTCCAAGGGCGAGCGGCCCATTTGGGTACCACCGGACTGGCACTACTTCGAGCGGGCGGCGGCCGATGGACTCAGAGCGGTTCAATTGAAAAAAGGACAGATCTTCAAACTCGCTGATGGGACGCGTATTGAAATGCGCGGCGATGTGGTTGGGAGGGTCAACCAGTTGGGCAACTTCTGGCCGTTCACCCCCGGCTCCGAGATCATTCTCGAGGGAAAGATCTTCATTCCACCTGTGGGCAGCGAGCAGCGCCAGGTGCGCGAGGTCCTGGGCACCCACAAGCTGGAGATCGGCGATGGCTATTTGATCCACGGCACCAATGAGGAAACGTCAATCGGCGAGGCCGTCAGCCACGGCTGCGTTCGCATGTACAATGAAGACGTGGCCCAACTTTACGTCGTTGTGCCGGTAGGTACACCCGTATACATCTTTTGAAGACCCAAGCATTGTCCGACCCGTCCTCTACGCCCATAATACGCGTACATCTAATCCTTTCACGGGAGCGACGATCATGAAAACCCGCGCGCTCCGTACGCTCCGCGGCGCACTGTTGCTGGTCCTTGCCGGGAGCGCCGTCGCCTGCACCAGTGGTAACGACGACGCCTCCAAGGCATCCGAGCCGGCCCCACCGGAAACACCTGACGCGTACCGCGCACGAGCGGCTCAACTGCGCCGCGAGGGCAAACATCAGGAGGCCGCAGACGCCGCCCTGAAAGCGTTCACGCTGGCCCGTACCGGTCCGCGCGTGCCCGAGCGACTGGAGCTGGCCAAAGCGTTCGGTGCAGCCGGCAACAGCGCCGGCGCGATCAATGAGATCAAATCGCTGGAAGCCGAAAAGCGGGATCAGGGACTGCCGGTCGATGAAGTCAGTATTGCCGAGGTCTACGCCCAGATCGGCGACCCCAATGCCGTGTTCCGTTGGCTGCAGCGAGCCGTGGCCGCCCGATCGCCCAATCTCAAGGACATCGCCAACAACGCGGATCTTCAGCCGGTGAAAGCTGATCCGCAGTGGCAGGCGTTCCTGGCCACCGTCCCGAAAGAGTGACGCGTCACGCGCCGCGAATGAACTCCTGAATCGCATCCCGGTATTTGCGGCCGGTGGTGAGACGCGTGCCGTCGTGCAGTACGACCACGTAATCACCCTGGTACAGGGATTCCAGTTCTTTGATGCGGTCGATGCGCACGATAACCGAGCGGTGGATGCGCAGGAATCGGCCGGGATCCAGTTTCGACTCCAGGCTGTTCATGCCTTCCCGCACCAGGTGCATTTTGCCGCTCACATGAATCTTGGCGTAGTTGCCGGCCGCTTCGACGTAGTCGATGTCATCAACGCGGATGATGCGGATCTTGCCATCGGAGCGGGTGACCAGTCGCTCGATGTAGCGCGGATGGCCGCCTACCTGGGAGAGCAGGGATAATACGCGCTCATCGCGGTCGCGCCGGCTCTTGCCGTGCATCTGATTGCGCACGCGCTCCAGCGCGGAGTCCAGCCGTTCCGGATCGAGCGGCTTGAGCAGGTAATCAATGGCGTGCGCTTCAAAGGCTTGTAGCGCGAACTGGTCGTACGCGGTCACGAATACGATGCTGGGCATGGCGTCGGTCGCAATGGCGCGCAGCACGCCAAAGCCATCCAGCCCGGACATCTGGATGTCCAGGAAAACCAGGTCCGGCCGAAAGTCGCGAATGGCCAGTACCGCGGTTGCGCCATCGCCGCATTCGCCGATCACATCCACATCGGAATGCTCATCCAGACAGAGGCGCAGCCCTTCCCGAGCCAGGGGCTCATCATCGACGACTAGAGTGCGGATCGTTTCCATTCCACTTCTTCCTGCGTTTCTCGAGGTAGAACACGATAGGGGATTTCGATACTGACCAGCGCGCCGCCTTCGGGTCGATTCTCCCGCCGGAACTCCTGTTCGGCGCCATACAACTGCTCCAGCCGTGCGGCCGTGTTGCTCATGCCCACGCCCGTACCATTGCGGGCGTTCTCATCGCCAAAACCGGGGCCGCTGTCCTGCACCAACAAATGCAGGCGCTCGCCTGCGCGCCGCGCCACAATCGTAATGGAGCCGCCTTCCAGCTGGCGGCTGACACCGTGCACCACAGCATTCTCGACAATGGGTTGCAGCAACAGACTCGGCACTTCCGCATCCAGCAAATCTTCGGGTACATCCATCTGCACGCGCAGCCGCTCGCGAAAGCGCACCTGCTCGATTTCCAGGTAACGCTGTAGGAAATCGACTTCCTCACCCAACGTCATGGTTTGGCGGTCGTTCTCCAGGGACAGGCGCAGCAGATCGCTCAGCCGGTTGATCATGCGCACCACGCGATTGCGCTCACCCTTCATGGCCAGCACGGAGATGGTATTCAACGTGTTGAACAGGAAGTGCGGATTGAGCTGCATGCGCAGCGCTTCCAGATTGGCGCGCGACAGGCTGGTTTCCAGGCGCGATGCCTTGAGCATGAGCACGGCGGCCGCGCGCTCGCGCTCGCGCAACCGACGATTGTATTCGAAGGCGTAGTAGCCACCGATCAGCGCCCAGTAAAACAATGTGTCGAGCACGAAAAACAGCGTGAGCGTATTGGCCACGGTGGAAAGGAACGGGCCTTGTGGCTCGGGTTTCAGGGCATGGCTGATCCAGCTGGACAGACCGAGATGCACAGCCGTGAACGCGACCGACGCGACCAGATGTATGGGAAGAGCGCTGCGCCGGCGGCCACTCTCATCCAGACGAAATCGGCGGGCCAGCCAGATGGTGGGTGGCAGCAATAACGCGAGCACGTACCAGGAGGGCATGGTCGAGCCCATGGCATAGGCCCAACCGAATGCGCTGCCCTGTTCGCCCGCACCCAGGTAGATCTGCGTTGCCTCGGCCAGGCCGATCAATGTGGTGGCGGCCAACAGTACCAGACCGAGCTTCCAGGGCGTCCATTTCATTGCTGCGCGCTTCTCCTGCACATGCCAGCCGTTCGCCGTTGCTTCCTCCGTCGGAAACTGGGCGGCCGACTCCACTTCAAATATGCGGATGGAGCCATCACCGGCGCGACTATAACGCTCGCTCACGCGGTCGCTCCAGCCGGTGTATTGCGCGGATCCAACAACGTGCGCAGAAATCGCCGCGCGTGATGTAACTGGCTCTTGGATGTACCAATGGCAATACCGAGCCGCTGGGCAATTTCCTCGTGCGGCCGACCCTCGAGTTCGTACAATGTGAGTACGGCGCGGTAGCCAGGTGGAACCCTTTCGAGTACACGCTCGATGTCCAAACGTGCGTCGGTTGCTGGCCAGGCGCCGCGCGCAGGCGCATCATCGGCCAGCTCCGTGGTGGGCCAACGCCGCTCGCGCCGCCGAAGGCCGCGTGCGCAGTTCAGTGCTATGGCCGTGAGCCAGCTGGAAAAACTCGCTTCCCACCGAAAACGAGACGCCGCGCGGATGGCACGCAGCCAGGTCTCTTGCACTACATCATCGGTGTCGGTCTCGCTGGCCAGCATGCGCAGAACCAGAGCGTACAAGCGCGGCGTGTGACGCCGGTATAACTCGCGGAAAGCCCGCTCGTCACCCGTCTGCGTGACCTGCTCAATCAGTTCGTGATCGGTGGCTTCTCGCGTGGGAACCAGCATGACGATTGCCTGCGCTAGAGGGCTGCTACGCCCTAATTAAGCGTGCCACCTTTGCGCCGTTGAAGGCACGCGGGATGAACAACTCGCCCCAACGGACAGGCGGCCCGCCCGGTGTTCGGGCGCCTCAGGCCGGGCTCTTGCAACTCGAATGGCCAGGGAAACAGCACCGAGGAATTCGGGGGGTGGATCATGGATAAGAAGGATGATGTCTGGGTCGGGATCCGGGAACCCAGTAGCAACGAGCCAGAGCCCAAACCGCAGCCCGTCAGCGATGCGGTGGGCGGAATCGTGGGTACCGCCGCCGGCGCCGGGCTGGGTGCCCTGGCCGGACCGCTGGGCGTTTTGGTGGGCGCCGCCGCCGGGGCGCTGGGTGGCTGGTGGGCCGGCCACACCGTGAGTGATGCGCTCCACTCCTACAACGATCAGTTGAATCGCTCGTTGTATGAATCGCGCACCGGTCGGTCGGACTACGAGAAGGTGCGCGACTATCACCGCTTCGGACACGTAGCCGGTACCAACCCGGACTACCAGGACCGCTCATTCGACGAGCTGGAGACCGACCTGCGCCGAACCTGGCCAGAAGAGCGCCTCGGCCGTTGGGAGGACGCCCGTGATTCCGTCGCCGACGGGTTTAGAACTTCCGGAAGAAACACCGGAAGAAGCAACGAAAGAGACGCCGGACACGACACCGGAAGAGAGTAAGAAACACGGGAAGAAACGGCGGCAGGAAGTAAGGGAGTAAGAGCTTCCGAGGCTGGCGCTGGTCTCCAGGCTGTTCTTCCCCCTCTTACGTTATTTCTTACGATTCACTTACGGTTTTCCTTACTCTCTTACGGAATTCCTGGTCGGTGCGCAGATTCACGAGATGAATGCGCTCCTGGCGCTGCTGATCCTGTCCTCTGCGCCCGACTCGCTGTTGGTGCCGGGCGTCTCACAAACGCTGGCCCTGCAGCGCGCGGCCACGTTGCGCAACGTGAGATACGCGCTTTCACTCGATCTCACGCGCGATACTGCGCGCGCCATGGGCAAGTTGGTCATTCGCGTGGAGAGATTGCCTTCGGCCGGCGATTTGATCCTGGACTTCCGGGGTCCGTCATTCCAGGCACTGCAGGCCAACGGCAGAAGCGTTGAACAGCCGCGCTGGGTCAACGGACACATCGTTGTGCCCGAGTCCCATCTGCGAGCGGGTGAAAACCGTATTGAGCTGGAATTCAGCGCGGCCGTAGCACCGGCGGGCGCCAGCATCATCCGCTATCACGATGCCACCGACGGCTCGACCTATTTGTACACGTTATTGGTGCCGGCGGATGCCAACCTGTTGTTCCCATCGTTCGATCAGCCCGATCTGAAGGCGCGCTTTAGCTGGCAGATCCAGGCGCCTGCGCAATGGCAGATACTCACGAACGGCGCTTTGCAGCAGGTGACGGCAACGTCGTCGAGCTCTGCGCTCTGGACGTTCGCAGAGACTGAACCCATCAGCACGTACCTGGCCGCATTTGCGGCCGGTCCTTGGGCCATTGTCGAGCACAAGGGAACGCCGGCCATGCGCATTTTCGTGCGCAAGTCGCGACTCGCGGAAGCGGATGCGGATTCAATACTGGCGGAGAATGCCGCGGCCTATCGTTGGCTGGAGGATTTCTTTGGCGTCAAATACCCGTTCGCCAAGATCGATCTGCTGCTGGCCCCGGCCTTTCCTTTCGGCGGCATGGAACACGTGGGCGCCATCTTCTACAACGAAAGCTCGTTCATCTTTCGGGAGCCGCCCACACCCGCGCAGCTGCACGCCCGCGCTTCCACCATTTACCACGAGATTGCGCACCAGTGGTTCGGCGATCTGGTGACCATGCGCTGGTTCGATGATCTCTGGTTGAAAGAAGGTTTTGCCACGTACATGGCCGCGCGCGCACAGGAAGCGCTACACCCGGAAGCGGGTGCCTGGCGGCGCTTCTTCCTGCGCACAAAGCCGCCCGCCTACGCCGTTGATGCCACGGCGGGCACGGTTCCGGTCTGGCAGGAGCTGCCCAATCTCGATCTGGCCAAGAGCAATTACGGTCCCATTGTCTACAACAAGGCGCCCGCCATCTTGCGCCAACTCGAGCATATGGTGGGCCCGGCAGGATTCCGTCGTGGTGTGCAAGATTTTCTGATGCGCCACGCCTATGGCAACGCCACCTGGCAGCAACTGCTGGCGGCCATTGGCGCGGCCAGTCAGACCGACCTGCGCGCGTTTGGCGAGCACTACATGCTGCGCGCGGGAATGCCCGTGGTCCGGCCCGAGCTGCACCTGGCGAATGGCCGCATCAGAGAGCTGGCACTCGTGCAGCAGCCGGCACGCAAGCTGTCCGCTGATCGCACCGATGCGTGGCCTGGCAAAATCAATCTGCGCATCGCGTTCAGCGCCGACAGCTCGGTGGTTTTGCCGGTGCGCTTCGATGGTATGCGCACGGTAGTGACGAGCGCCGTTGGCTTGCCCGCGCCCATCTTCGTGTGGCCTAACGATGGTGACTTCGGTTACGGCTTGTTCCTGCCCGATACCATCAGCGCGCGCTGGCTGCTCGAAAATGCGCATCGGCTGCGTAATGATTTGCTGCGCGCGCAGGCCTGGGGCGCCTTGTGGGATCTGGTTCGCCAGGCGGAGCTGTCACCCGAGCAATATGTGCAGCGCGTAATTGCTGCCCTGCCCGCTGAGCGCGATGAATCATTGGCCGGCTCCATGCTGGGACGCGCCTTGACCGCGCTCGAACGCTACCTCGACTCCCGGCAGGCCGCACCGCTGGCACTCGGCATGGAGCAATTGCTGCTCGCGCGTGCCAATGACAGTGTTTTGCCTTACGGTCTGCGCAAGGCGGCATTCGATGCCTACCTGAGCATGGCTGCCAGTGCCAATGGCCAGGCCGTGCTTCACCAGTATCTGGCCGAGACGCGCAAGTTCGAGGGCAAACCAATTGCCCAGGTCAGTCGCTGGACGGCGGTCCGACGGCTGCTGGCGCTCGGCGCGCGCGATGCGCAAGCGTTGCTGAAAGCGGAAGCTGCACGCGATACCACGCCTGAAGGGCCTCGCTCCGCCTTCGTGGCCGCCGCCGCACTGGGCAACGCCGATCAGAAACAGCGCTACTTCCAGCGCTATTTTGACGATGCCGGTCTCAATGAAGAGTGGGTGACCGCGTCCCTGGCCGCTTTCAATGAACCCACGCACGCCGATTTGACGCTGCCCTTCCTGCGCCCCGCACTCGACAAGGCAGAATGGATCCGCCAACACCGCCGCATCTTCTTTCTGCCGCGCTGGCTCGAATCATTCATGGAAAGCCAGACCTCGCCTGCCGCGCTCGACACGGTGGATCAGTTCCTGGCCTCGGCGCCGGAACTGCCCATCGACCTGCGCCGCAAGATCCTGCAATCACGAGACGAACTGGAACGTACGGTACGGATTCGGAACAACGGGCGTGTCGGGCGTGCCGGGCGTGACGGGCGTGACGGGCGTGTCGACCGTGCCGGGAGTGTCCGGGGGACCGGTGGCTAGGGTTACCTGAGGACTGCGCAATAACCACATCGGGCCTTGGCGATCAATGAGCAAAGCGCGCAATACGATCAACATCATT
>JBOHRF010000031.1:0-29904 GCA_050732575.1 Longimicrobiales bacterium | reverse complement strand
ACCGCGGAAGTGCGACGGTCTCGCCTGGAGATGCTGTCGTTGCTGTTGCGCTTCAATGGAGCCGCGGTGAAGTCACCGCGGAAGTGGCGCCAGGTGCAACCCTAATGGACGCCATGAGATGCGCCGATGTTTTCGAGCACCCATGTATTCCCAACCGAAATGCGCTCGGGCAAACTCGACGTTGCCATCAGTGAACGCGCTGTCAATCAACATGTTCGAGCGGTCCTCGCAAAGTACGCATCACTGGTCCGCTCGCAAGCATCAAACGACGATGGTGCGCACGGGCGGATCATAGGCTTTTCCCAGGACGTCCAGCGCGGTGGCGAGGGGGCGCACGGCGGGCCCCAACTCGACAATGATCACCTGGTCCTGGCCGTGGTGCAAGAAGGAGCGTAAACGCGTGCGCATGCGCACCAGCTCCTCTTCATTCAATTCGCAGAAGAAGACGCTGTATTGCGCGTGGTCGCCGAACCCGAGACACGTTTTGAACACCTTGTCCCGACGTTTGTCATCGGCGATGTCATACGCGACCACATAGTGACGGCGTGCCATGAAGACCTACCGGGTGGTGATGCCGATGTAGTCGGGCACGTCGCCGCGCAGCCAGCGCGCGAGCAGACGCGCCTGCACGCGGATGAGCGTGCGCCAGGTGCAGCGATAGTCGAACAGTGGGTGCGTCGCCATCTGGTCGAGGCGCGCTTCATAGGCGCGGATGAACGCCTTCCGGCCCGTATCCTTGAGCACGCAGCCGGCGCTCGAGCGCAGGAAATCCGTGCGGCCGACCATGCCCGTGTTGATGGCGCTGAGGACCGCACTGTCCACGATGAGCGGGCGGAACTCCTCCATCAGATCCAGCGCGAGCGCGGGCCGGCCGTGCCTGGGCTGATGGAAGAAGCCCCACCAGGGATCCAGGCCCTCGCCCATTAGCGCGACCGAGCACTCTTTGACCAGCATGGCGTAGCCGAAGGACAACATGGCGTTGACCGGATCGCGCGGTGGCCTTCGGTTGCGATCCTCGAAGGCCCAGGAGGCGTCGATGTCCCGTGGCCGGAGCAGGTTGCCGAAATGCGCGAAGTAGTACGCGGCGATGGCGCCCTCCAGACCCAGCAGATGATCCAGCGAATCGGCATGCCGCACCTTCTTGAGCAGGACCGCCATTCGCTTCAGCACATCGACCGGGCGCGGCCGCGCGTTGCGCCCCAGCATGGTGCGCTGATTGGCACCCTTGGCGAACACGAAGGCGCGGGCGAGGTGGAGTGCTTTGGACGGGTCGGCGGCGTGGCGGAATTGCGCCGCGCGATCGTACGCATTGCGCAGCGTGTGACCCATGGTCACACCGTAGAACCAGTGGCCGCGCGACAGATGCACGATGGCCACCCCGGCTTCGCATAGTAACTGGATGGTCTGCGCCGAGATCGAGATGTTGCCGCACAGCACGAGCTGGCCGAGGTCCTTGAGGCGAACGGAAGCCAGCTCCTCGTCATCCTTGCGCACCTTCACCACCTCGCCGCGCTTGCCCACGAACGCGCCCTGCTCCTGCACGTAGAGGGGCAGCGCATCCGAGCGCGGCGGGTAGAGTCGCCGAACGGACGCGCGACCATCGGGCTCGTGTTCTGGCGGGACCTCTCGAAGAGCCAGTGTCTCGTCCGGCAGGCAGATGCCGGAGAGCGAGCAGCCATTGCACTTGGGACTGTCATCGAGCGGGTCGGGCAGCACGTCGCGGTGGGCCGCCGCGCGCGCTTCCTCGATCAGGCGTAGCGTGCGGGCTTCCAGCTCGGGACTGAATGGCACCTGCACACGCGTGCGCGCGCCCGCGTAGTACAACACGCCGTGATCGCTCCGGTAGCCGTGCTCGCGCAGCAGCAGTCCCTGCGCCATCAGTTGTACGCGCTCGGGCTCCCAGGAGCGCTCGGGATTGCGCGGTGGCTTGCCCCGCTTGGTGTCGACCGGCACCGCTTCATCGCCGGCCGTGGCCACCAGGTCCATCTTGGCGATGATGCCCAGCGTTTCCGAGCCGAGCTGCACGGAGCGCGAAACGGTGGGCGGTTCCTCGCCATCTTCCTCGTCTTCCTCATCGGAGCTCGCCCGGGCATCGGGAAGCACGTGGTCGAGCCGGTCGACGCGGCGGTGCACCTCGTGGCCTTCCTCCGTATACACGTTGTCCGCCCAACGCCCTTCCACGTGCATCAGGTGAAAGAGGCGAGGACAGTACGTGTACTCGTTGAGCATGCGGACGGGGAGCAGATCCGGCGTCAGGTCGTTCATCGGCGATGTCACCGTGTGCGTGGCTGTTGAGGCGTTCGGCGCGGTCACGGCAGGGAGGGAGGACGGCTGCTCGATGTGTTGCCCGCTGGCGCCCATCCGGGGTGTCTGCAAAGTGCTGCCGGACTGCGGTCTCAGTCAATCACGTTGTGGCGGGCTCGTCATTGAGGCTTGTGTTTCAGTGAAGGAAACCCCGCCCGCTATTGCATGCGCTCGGCTGCAATGCGGGCGCATTCGTCATGAGCGATCTGCAGCGTCGCCTGCAGGTCCTCGTCACGTAGGGGTACGAGCAGAGCAAGCGGGAATCCTGTCACGATCGGCCGGCCGATGCCGCGCGCGAGCGCGTCGCCGACTCGCACTTCGTCGAGGCCCGGATCCAGGGATTGCACGTCCCGCAGGAGATCTCGAAATCTACGGCGTATGTCCGTCTCAGCGGCCCGGCCGCGAACACCCGGTCGCGACAGGATGCAGTCGAGGTCAACGAAGTCGCGTGGTTCGAATCGGTCGCAGATTGCGTGGAGCTTGCCGGCGCAGAGGTCGCGAAAAGAGGCCACGCGGACCCCCTCCTGCGTGGGAACCGGGTCGGATAGCATGAACGGTGATGTTTGCCCGAACTGTACCCTTACCGTCTGCCGGTCACCCGCCGGGACGGCAGCAGGTTGATCCGAAACGTAGAACTCGGCGAAGCCGCGGCTTGCGGGACCAACACCCACGATGTGCAGGCCGTGCCGGGCAAGTTGCTCGCCGGCGAAGGAGCGAAACGCCGCCGCATCCATCGATGGGCCCGCGAAGAAGTCGAGGTCTTCCGATTGGCGGTGGTGCAGGTGATAGGCTGAAAGGGCGCTGCCACCCTCGAGCCGCAAATCCAACACTCCGAATGACGTGCCCGCACCGGCTACACCGGCCATGATGCGCCGGTGGAGGGGGCTCAGTACCCTCGGGTCGGCATGCAGCAACTCCGCGGACGACATCGCTACGGCTCGTTGTTGGACGCCGTACGCGGCGGAAGATTCGCAATCACACGCCGCCAGAAGAACTTCGAATGCTCAGGGATCGACAACAGCTCGAGCTTGGCCTCCAGGATCTCCCGAGGCACCAGCAGCGCGACCGTTTTCGCGTTTGCGCGCGTCAGAATCCGGCCCAGTGTGACCAACTCGGTGACATCGATCACCTCGCTCTTGCGCGCGTCCCAGAACAGCTCGGGGAAGTCGCCGTAGCGGTAGGTTTTCCTGGGTTTTTCCCGTTCCACGATCGTTCCCCGGCCGAACGAGGGTCAGAGCGATGCTGAACGGTGCATCGCGCGTGAGCCCAGTGGTTTGAACAAGTGTTTGCTGGATGCGGTGCGCCATGATACTACCCGCCAATCTCACGACCGGCCATCCCTTTCCATTGGTGTGACATAATTGGCCGATGGGCCGCACTTCATCGCGATGCTGTGCGAAGCGTGCAAGCCCACGGGTTGACACCCCACTAGCAGCATGCAGCGGCTTCTTCCCGATGCCCTGCGCGCGAACTATTTGATAACCCCTGTCGGTTCCGCCCTGGTGGTATTCAGACAGGAGTTGCTGGAAGGCGTGCGGGCCATGCGTGGTGCACGCCTGGCCGATCTATTCTCGGGGGCATGAGTGCCGAAGTACGTCCTGGACACCAACCTGTACATCCGCGCCACGCGCGATGACGATTGGAACCGCCAACTGGCCGCCTTCGTCACGACCTTCACGCCGGAGATCCACCTTCATTCCGTGGTGGCGTTCGAGCTGCTGGCGGGTGCCCTGACGTCCGCCCTGCGGCGGCGCACGCAACGACACTTCATCGAGCCATTCGACGGCGCGGCCGCATCATCACGCCGCGCCATTCATCCTGGAAGCGCGCGGCCGATGCATTGTCTCAACTGGTGGCCCGGAAACGTGTGAGTCCCGACACCGGCATCACGAGATCGTTCGTGAACGATTGCGTGCTGGCCGCATCGGCGCAGGAGGACGGGTTCATCCTGGTCACGCTTGATCGTAGGCACTTCGCGTTGCTGGCGGGCGTGCTCTCGATCGAGGTGGTGGAACCGTGGCCTGGTGGGATGCCGTTCGGGGCGTGAGCATTGGCTTCCGGACTGGTTCGACATGGCTGTACACCTTATATGGTGATTTCGTACACGCTGGGAGAGGTTGATGGCCAAAGCACGAGCAGGCCGAAAGGGCATCGGGACGTTGGCGGCAAGCGCGGTCGGCCGCGCCGCCGAAGTACGATGCGGCGAATGCAGTTGGTGGTCGATGTGACCCTGCTCGAGCAGGCGATGGCAGTTACGGGCCGCAACCAGTCGGACACGGTGAACGAGGCCCTCGCGCAGCTGACGGAGAATTCGGCGATCGTGGAAGGCTTCGAGCCGATGCGAGGCGCGTTCCCGAGCATCCCGATCACGCCGCGACGTAGCACGGTCAGGTGCCCCGCTACGTTCTAAACACGCAGCTCTTCATTGATGGGCTCAAGAATCGGCCCGCAGCCACCGACGTTCTGACTTTTTACGCAGGTTCGTGGCCGTGGTCGATTTTCACGCGGTGGTAGTGCGGAGTTGGCTCCTGGGTGCGCATGGCGAGGGCGAGGCCGATGCCATCCGTAGTCGATTCATAGATCGTTTGTAGCCGCATCGAATCATCGTTCCGGACGTGGCCGATTATATCGTGGCCGGCGGCGCGGTTCGGATGATGGCCCAGTTGCGCGGACGTCATCCTGAACTCGAGCGGCGCAACTTCTGGAATGATGTGATCATCGCGGTCTCCTGCCGCCGGCGTGGTATCGTCCTGCTCTCCCGCGATCCAGATCACGATCGCATCGCTCAATTCGTTGGCCACGCGCACAGCGACAAATTGCCCGATTAAACTCAAGTCTTGCGTTGAATTGCGCAGAGATCGAGATGCTGGCGCACAGGAGCTGGCTCATGTCCTTGAGCCGGACCCGGCCCAGCTTCGTGTCATGATTGCGTACCTCACGATCTCGCCGCGCTTCGCTGCGAACGCGCCCTGCACCTGCACATGGAGCGGCAGGGCATCCAGCGCGGCGGGGTGGAGCCGGCGAATGGAGGCCCGGCCGCGCAACTGGTGCCGGCACGCGCTCCGGCTCCCAGGACCGCTCCGGATTCCGGGGGTTCCGGGGCTTGGTGTCGACCGGCTCGGCGTAGTCGCCCGCCGTGGTCACCAGGGAGATGGCCGGTGGCGACGACCCAGCTGGACCGCGTGGGAAATGGTGGGCGCTCCTTGCCACCGGCGCATCCTCGACCTCATCCGGGCTGACCGGGGCATCGGGAGCCCGTGGTCGACTGTACCTTCGGGTACCTGCCCCAATGGAGCGGCCCCTTCGTACTCAAGGGCGTCCAAGCATCGGGAACGGAGGATTGTCAGAGGGTCCTCCTACCTTGATGCCTGATCTAACCAATCGTCCGAATGGGCAAGTTCTGAGAGCAAGGCTGAAACCAATGGGGATCCAATACCGACTACTATCGAATGGCATTGAGCGACGAACCGCCGATCTGGCGCATTCATATCGATTCGAGTACGATTCGACTTGCCAGTCTGCCTTCTGCTGTGCTGCGCCCAAAGCTGGCGCCAACTGACAATCAGAACCGACCATGAGACTCGCCAGCGTTCAGGCAATCATCAAGGCGCTCAACGATGCCGGTGTGCGTTATCTGGTGGCGGGTGGGCTGGCCGTCAACGTGTACGGTTATGCGCGCTTCACGAAAGACATCGATCTCGTGCTCGAGCTGGCGCCTGTGAACATACATGAGGCATTTACGGCTCTGGCCGCACTCGGTTATCGCCCCATCGTGCCGCTCACGGCCGATCAGTTTGCCGACGCAACGTTACGCGCTGCGCTGGTGCGCGAGAAGGGCATGCAGGTGCTCCAGCTCTACAGCGATCAGAACCGTGACACATCCGTCGACATATTTGCTGAGGTACCATTCTCGTTCGACGAGGAGTTCGAGCGCGCGACAATCCGAGACCTTGCCGGCGCGGGCCCGGTCCGCTTCGTCTCGATCCGGACGCTCATCCGAATGAAGGAAGCGGCGGGACGGCCGACTGACCGGATCGATGTCGAGCACCTCCGGATGCGACTGGAGGACGATGAGCATTCTGCCTGACTCGCTCCAACGTCTCGATTGGAGTGTGACGACGTGGGAGGGGAGCCGGCGGGAGCAGATGCGGCGCTGGGCGGAGTTGCCGCTGGATCGCAAGATCGCGGCGCTCGAGGAGATGGAGGAGACGGCGCGGGTGTTCGGCACACTGGGTATCTACGAGCGCCGATGACCTTGGGTCGATTCACTGCCGGCTTATGAGGACGTACAAGGTGAATGGCAGACGCCCCTTGAGCAACACCTGGGCCACGTCGACACCATTGCGACGACTGTGGACGTGAGCGTCGTGTGTTTCGAGAGGGTGCTCCGCGATAGCTCGATGACGAATCAAACACTGTCAACGCTGCATCAACTGCATCAACTATCGAGCGTAGGCCGAGATGACTAACGACCAATTCAGCAGTGTTTTCTCACGAGCAACAAATGCAAACAAGCCATTACCCTACCAGAGCCACCTCGCATGCTGCGAGTCGCTACCAACACTTCTTGATGTCCCGACTGGTTTAGGCAAGACGGCGGCAGCAGTACTCGCTTGGGTCTGGCGGCGCCGATTTGCAGACGAGTCGATTCGCAACCAGACACCACGCCGCCTTGTCTATTGTCTACCAATGCGGGTGTTGGTAGAACAGACCTACAATGAAGTCGTAAGATGGCTCGACCGCCTGGGATCGCTCGCTGGGACCGCTGCCTGGAATGAGGTCGGGATTGACGGCCTGCCCACACAACACGCCCAATTACAACGAAGCTCAAACGGGCAAAACCTCGCCTACGAACCTGATCGAAATGCCCCCCCGAGTAACGGCTGGGCGTCGCAGAACCATGATCAAGGTGAGCACGCTATCGCTGTTCACCTACTTATCGGCGGCGCGGAGAAGTCGGACTGGGCGTTGTGGCCGGAACGAGACGCCATCCTGATTGGCACTCAGGATATGCTGATCTCGCGAGCGCTCAATCGGGGTTATGCGGCAAGTCGAGCACGCTGGCCGATGGAATTCGGGCTGCTCAACTCAGACTGTCTATGGGTGTTCGACGAGATCCAGATCATGGACACCAGCCTGGCGACCAGCCTTCAGCTCGATGCTTGGAGACGGAGCTTGCGGCTTCGTCCCAAGCGCGACGCGTTTCCAGAAACGGATGAGAAGCATTTGGCCCGTCCATGCCACTCGCTCTGGATTAGTGCCACGATGGCGAAGCATTGGCTGGAACGAGCGGTAGACTGGACACCAAGAGCCGCGACGGAATGGAACGTCCGCCATCAACTGGGTCAAACCGAGCGAATCGATGGAACGCTTCGTAGCGGCCAGCTCTTCCGGGTCACGAAGTCGATTGACAGAGCACCGATCGATCCGTTGGAGAAGCCGAAGACCAAAGAGAATCGACCAGACGAGGCTGACGCTGAATGGAAGCAAGCCGATTATCTGAAGCGATTGGCGAACTACATCGGTAAGCCGGGAAACCACGCCGTAGCGGGGTTGACACTTGTCATCGTGAATACGGTTGACCGCGCAACGACGCTCTTCAATGAGCTGCGTAAGCAACCTGGACTCAACGATCTTCCCATCAAGCTGATCCACTCTCGCTTTCGGCCCTATGAACGCGAGCAGTGGAATGTGTTCTTGACCCAGAGAGATGCTTCGCGTCGGATCCTTGTCTCGACCCAGGTAGTGGAGGCGGGTGTCGATCTGTCGGCTTCCATACTTTACACGGAACTGGCCCCTTGGGCTTCGCTCGTGCAGCGGTTCGGAAGGTGTGCTCGCTATCCCGGTCAGTCCGGAAGAGTGATCTGGCTGGATCTGGACCTTGGCAGCAACAAACAACCTGTCGACCACTGGGCCAGACCCTACGAGCGCTCAGAGCTGGTTGCTGCTCGGGAAAAGCTCGAGACGTGCAGCGATGTTGGTCTGGCTTCATTGGCAGTGATCAAGGCCGAGATGGACGCGGAGGAAACTGGCCGCCAGGCAGCCGCACTGTTTCCGTACCAACCGCGCTTCGTCCTGCGCAACAAGGACCTATTCGATCTGTTCGACACTACGCCTGACCTGACCGGGGCGGATATCGATATCTCACGCTACATCCGCGACGGTGTGGAACTCGACGTGCAGGTCTTCTGGCGTGAGATGGCTGTCGACAAGCAGCCCGCCAGAAAGCATCTACCGCAACGGGACGAACTGTGCCCCGTGCCCTTTCATCGGTTTCGGGAGTTTGCTCACAACGCTCTGCGCGTACGGCATCGCATCTGGCGGCGACGTTATTCCACGGGTCGCAAACGAACGACTCCCTGGGAACTGCTTGAGCTGAGAAACCTGAATCAGGCCATATATCCAGGCCAGGTGTTTCTGCTTGAGAAGGCCTGTGGTGGCTACAGTCCTGAACTCGGCTGGACTGGCGACGAGCGTCATGGTGAGTTTGCCTTGCCCTCAAATCAATCGACCAACAACCAAGTGACAGCCGCGGATGATGAGGATGATGCGGACGATCTTTCGGAGCTCGACCAGTGGCTAACGGTACTGACGCATAGCCGTGACGTTTGCCAAATGTTGGATGATATTCTGGTTTTGGCTGGGCTGACCGAATCCGATGTCAAAGTGTTGCGACTGGCCGCCCGCTGGCATGACCGCGGTAAAGCGCACCCAGCCTTTCCGGCGAAGTTGAAAGCCGAGGCACTCGCGAGTTCCGGGGTGCAGCAGAAGCTTGATGGACAGCCTCCAGCGAAGGCGCCCGCGGACGCCTGGCGTCGCGACAAGGTGAAAACCAACGGCAAGGACGACCGGCGCCGGCCGGGCTTCCGCCACGAACTGGCCAGCGCACTCGCGATCCTTGAAACGCTCCGTTCAGCTCATCCGGTACATGAAGCTTTCACTTGGCCCGACGGCCTCGAGAAGTCGGAATTCGGCCGTGAGCAGGGCAGTGAATCAACGCAGGCGTCAGCTGGCGATGCCTTCTTGCAGGAGCTCGCGGCACTTTCGGCCGACGAACTCGACTTGCTCGTGTACCTCGTGGCCTCGCATCACGGAAAGGTCCGCATGTCGCTGCGCAGTTCACCTGAGGATGAGCGCGAAGACGTCCCCGACCCGTGCCCGCATCACCTGCGCCAAACTCGCGGCGTGCGCGATGATGATCCGCTGCCCCTGTGCCGGATTCCCGCCGCGGACTGGAGCAGCGCCGACATCGTCGCCCCGGAGGTCAGGCTGTCGCTAGACCCCATGTTACTGGGGCTCTCTCCACGCTACGGCGCATCCTGGCGGGAACGCGCACAATCGCTCCTCGAACGCCGCGGCCCCTTCCAATTGGGCTACCTCGAAGCCCTGCTGCGAGCCGCTGACTGTCGGGCGAGTAGCGAAGAAGGGTCACGCGAAGGGAAGAGTGATGGCTCCACAGACTCTTGAACTTCGGGGCTGCACTCCGGAACCTCTCGGCAACTACTTGAAGGGCTTGGGCGTTTTCCGCCTGATTGGTGAACAGGCCGATCCGCAAGCGCGAGCTTGGTGGAAGGACGGGGTGCTCGTTCTCCACACAAAGTGGTCGAAGGAGGAACTGGTCAGTTTCTTCGTAAATGGAATCGGCGCAGAGCGAGCGCCGATCTACAGCCCGACACCGATCTTTGCTCCTTGGGGTGGGCGTCCCGGTTTTTACGTCGATGGAAACGACAAAGCGAGGGCTCGACTCGAAGCCCTTCGTCAGCCGGACCCACCCGGCAGGTTCGCAATTGCGCAAATGGTTGTGAAGGCCACTGACGACGTGCTCAGGAATCACGGTTGGACCAATGCCACCAAGAAGAAGCGCACGGACCTGAAGCCGTCAATCGTGGCAGCAATGCGAAACGCATGGGCCGAAGCCGGCGTGGATTGGTTTGATGCTTGCCTTTCCCTCGAAGAGGACGCGCGATTCGGATTTCTGTACGGAACGGGAGGAAACGAAGGTAGCGCTGACATAACAAACAATTTCTGGGAGCTGATCGAAGAGACCATTGGAGCATCTCCAAGATTGGATTCTCGCGAGCTTCTGATTGCATCCGCATTCGGCGAGTCGCGGGTGGGTGGTACATCAAGAACAGCAGGCCAGCATTTTCCGCTATCTGCTGGTTCTGCTAATTGTGGGCAGAGTTTCTTCAGTTCGTCGTCCACTAATCCCTGGGATGTTGTGTTGATGATGGAGGGGGCCATTGTCTTTGCGGGTGCCGTCACGAAGAAGTTATCCCAATTGGGCAAGGGGAAGGCAGCGTTTCCGTTCATGATCGATCATCTGGCAACGGATGGTGCTGCGACGGCGATTAAGGACGAAGCTGGGCAGGATGCCCAAGTTGTGCGTTGCCGCGCGGAGTTCTGGATGCCGTTGTGGAGTTCGCCGACTTCGTTGACGTCGCTTCGTGCTCTCTTCGCTGAAGGCAGATTGCAGCGGCGGTCGGGTGAACAAACAGAGCACACGCTGCATGCGATCGAAGCGATCAAGACGCTCGGAGTTGCCCGCGGGATCGACACGCTTCACCGGGTCGCTTTGTTCGAGCGACGCGGCAAGGGTTACTACCTCGCGTCGTCGCTCGGTTTTTATCCCACGTCTCGGACCTCGGAAAACGTCGCCGCACAACTGAGCGAAATGGAGGACTTCCGAAACCAGGTCTATCGGAATCTTAGAGAAGGACCGGGGGTCCCTAATCGGATCATCCAAGCTCGGCAGCGATTCCACGGTGCAATCGGAACGCTCTTCGAGCGTGACGAGCACGCCGCTATCGGGTTCCCGAACGGTCAACTCGATATCCTCGTTAGCGCGTCTAGGCTCGAACGTGAGGTCACTCTTCTCAAAGACCGGGACAACTTACTGAAGCCTTGTCCGCCCCTGACAAGAGGATGGATGGGCGATGCCCCCAATGACGGGGCTTATGGCCTCGCGCGCGCTATCGCGGGAATGACTGCATGGGGGACACTGTCTAACGACGGACATGAACGCCCCGCTGTGGAGTGTCTGCGGGCCAATCTTCTTTCGGTTGTCCGACCATGGAACACATGGGAGTGGTACGATGCGAGCCAACACAAAGGCTTCCGCAACGCCGCCGTGTGGTCGCGCGGTGTGTCGCTAGCGATGAACCTGGCCGCTGTCCTGCGTCGACGGTTGATGGATGCCGAACGCGGCGTGGGCGACGGCTTGCCGCTGTGGAGTTCGTACGGGGCCGAGTTCGATGACGTGCTTGCCTTCTGGAATCGCGAGATCGATGAAGATCGCCTGGCCGAGCTGATTCATGGTTTGGCACTCGTGGACTTCGGGCAATGGACTCAAGCCGCCATCGAGAATCGCCAGGTACGCGACGAGCCGACACCAGACCTTCAGACGGGCGCGGTCTGGTTCGACGCAAACGACGAAGCCCGTATCCAACTCGCTTCGGTCGAGTGGCAGGGGCGCCAGCTGCTCTCGAATGACAACTTGCGGGCCGCATTTGAGCTCCCGCGAGTGTATCACCTGCTGAAACTCTGCTTCGTCGGCGGTCATCTGCCTCGCCGGCCGGTTGAGGGTCAAACCGTTCCGCGCACTAGAGATGAATCGGCCCCTCCGAAGTGCCTGGACGTCGTGGCGTTGTTGCAAGCCGGTCGACTGTCCGATGCGGTGCAATTGGTTGCGCGCCGCCTGCGGGGGAGTGGCTATCCGACGCAACTTCGCGACGCCGACCTGCGCGATCTGAATATGACCGGGGATGAATGCCGACGGCTGGCTGGCATGCTGTTGATTCCCATTCGGCAGCCGGGCGTATGCGCTGCACTGACGGTCAAACCTGAAACAGCCAAATGACAGGAGAAGACACAATGGCGCTCGATCTTTCCCCGCTCGATGCTGGGTCCCGGTTGCTCGTGGAAGCAACGTTGCGCGTTGCGCCTGGTTCGGGTGGCCGTTTCCAGCCGACGGGTTTCCCCGACCTCGGGCCGGCACTCTACAAGGGAATTCGGAGTGCGCCGAGCACGATCTCGGACCATTCGACTGCATCGGAAACGGTTGACATGCTGCTTGTGGAATCCGCCCAGTCGATGGCAAACCGGCTCGAGGAGGTCTGTCTGCAAGGTGATGACTACAACAGCGATTGCCAGGGCATCCCTTATGTACGCGTGCTTGACGGCCACCGGAGCGGTGCATTCCTGACGTCGTCTTTACGGGAGCCTCATCGCCTGGCTTCGCCGTACGTTCTCGGAGCCAAACGGAACGATGCTATCTACCGTGAGGACTTGAAGACGGCGCTGGAAGCCAACAAGCAACGCCCGGTTCATATTTGGCGAATGGTTCCGGCGATCTTCGAGCGCGATCCGGCATGCGTGCTTCACGGCGTCTTCCTCGAAGAAATCGACGGTCGCATTCGCTTGCCCCGGCTCGTCTCAGCATACATCGAAGCGTCCTCACCGAGCCACGCTAACTCCGGTGGCGTGTACCGGGGCGAAGTCACAGCGAAGGACAACATCCCCTATTCGCGTCAGGAGTTTACTTCGGCCGGCATCACTGCATCGTTCATCTTCCACCTCTCGACCTTGACGGGGTATGGTCTGGGCGAGAAGAAGAACCGGTTCCTGCAGACGTGGGCTCTATACAAGATCGATAGGCTCCTCAATCAGCATCTTCGGCTCAGGACAGCCTGTGAATTCGAAGTTGCAGATAAAGCGGTATTCCTCGACGGTCAGCCCGCAAACCTCGGAAATGGCGACCGCAAGTGGCCTTCGTCCCAAGATATCCTGAATGCGTTCGTTGCCGCGCGGGAGATCTGCTTCCCAGCCCAAGAGGGTGATGAGTGGGCAAGCCGCAGGGTTGTTGTCGTCAATTACACCGTCGATATCGTCGGGCAGGAGAACCTGCCTGACGGAGTGACAGCTCAAAGCTTCAATCTGGAGGGGTTCGCTGGGCGCGTTGAGGTGAAGGAGCTAACAAAAGGCAAGGGCGCCAAGAAGAAGACTTCCGTCGCGCTGTTGATTACGGGCGAATGGCCGGACGCCGATCAGCAGACTCTCTTGGAAAAGAATCCGGCCAAAACAGAATCCGACGACGGCGACGAAACCGATAATCCCGCCCACGATGTCCTCCAGAAGGCGCTAAAGAAATGGAACGACGCGCGGAACAAGCAAACGAAGCAAATGGCGGGAGTTGACGAGAGTGAGAACGAGTAGTGAGCGTCACGATCTCCATCCGGTTTCTTAACGGACGAGCCCACCTGCACCCATGGCAAACGCACCATAGTGAAGGTAGGGTCGAATGGCCCCCGTCGCTTTGGCGGTTGCTGCGCGCCCTTGTCGCCGTGGCTGGGCGAGGCCTGACGTCGCTGCCTTTTCCTGATGACGTCTCGCTGTTGACACCGGAGTGGAAAGCTCCGGTTGAGGGACTTTCGTCTCTCAAGAAGCAAGGTGTTCCCAGGGAGGCGCATGGAACACTGTCCGTCTCGAGGGCCGGCGTGCTTTCACTCAAAGCACCACTGACGGATGTGGTGGCCGAAGCATGGAAGGCCGCTAATCCGAGCGGATCGTTTGCAGCGGTAATTGACCAGCTTCGAAAACTGGCATCGGCGCCCGAACACAATGGCATGACCGATGTGGACTCCGACGAGATTCTGCTATCGCGCCTCGCGCGGCTGCTTCATGCGCTCTCTGAAACGCCGACGATCTGGCTTCCAAGGACGAGTGGAGGACACACGCGGCAGTACTTCCCAATTCACGAAGGTGGGCTGGTCAAGAATACGGGGTCGGCGGTGTTCGACACGTTCGCAGCAGTGCGCAAGGATCAGCCGGTATGTTTCCATTGGCCCGAACTCCAGCTGAACGAACAACAGCACGCTGATTTGAGGCTACTCCTTAGCCGGATGACCTATTTCGGACGCGCCGAGTCCTGGTGCCGCTCCGAGGCATACTCGTGCCAGCCCGAAGAGATTAGGTCGGAGGGCATCGCCAGAATTATCGCAAACGAGACGCACTGGGAGTGCGTATGCATTGAGGACGGCGAGAGGCCGGCTGGCAGGGAGTACTACGATTATCTTCTCGAACGGCGACTGGCACCTGTCACGGTTCTGTCCAGCGAAGTTGTTGAACTGCTACCGCGAACGAACACGCCAGATGGGAAGAAACGGAAGCCCGACGAGGCCGTTTCGCTCAGGAACATCCTTCAAGCGGAGTTGCAGGAAAGCCCAGGTAAGGCGCTCCTACGGTGCCTTCTGCGCGAGTCGGGCAAGGACATCAAGGACGGACTGGATCGGCCGATCGGGACGCGGTGGATTCACTATGCGGTGCCGCGTGCCATCTATGATCTTCCTCGTCCAAAACGGCAACTTCGCGTGCGGGCGACGGAATCGGTCGATCTCGTGTGCTACGCTTTGAATACCACGACGGTCAATCGTCCCGTCCTTCCCGCGCTGACAGACACTCTGCTCGTCGCGGACAAGTTCCGCAGTGCAGGCATGGCCCTGTGCCGTGGACCCAGTCGCGCACTCAGTGGTCACGAAAAGGACGGATTACCCTGCAAAGATCATCAGCACGCCCACTGGTGGCCGTTCGACGAGGACAACGACGGGTTCATCGATCATGTGACCGTTTGGGCACCCGGAGGATTCGAGCAGCATGACGTCGATGCGCTTCGGCGCCTCACGCGCCTAACGCAGCGCGGCGGCCGTCCAGACCTGTTGGTAACGCCGATGTACGTCGGGCTAGCGTCCGAGCACAAACCGTGGCAGGGCAATGGTGCCAGGACATTCGTGTCTGCGACGCCCTACTTCTGTCCAGTTCACCTTTCGCACGGGCGAAAGAGTTCTGGCCGAATACGGTCCTTAAGCGCCGTGCTCGTCAAGAGTTTACGTTTACAGGGCACCATTCATGCAGACGATGATGTTGCTGCCATCGAAGAGATTGTCTTCGATTATGCCCCTCGCGAATTGGTTGCGGCCATCCGGGCCCTTGCTGCCCATCAAGCTACCGAGCCGCTTGCGCCTCGCCAGTTTTTCCCCGTTATCGAACCGCCCGATCACTATCCGCCTCTCTCCAGGCCGTGGATCAACGGCGATGCTCGTTACGCGGGAGCGACCGTCAAAGATCCTGATGATGGCTACTGCTTTGGCACCAGCACGGGATTGCTCGTCGATGCGGGGGCGCGATTTGTTCCCGCGTTGAGCTTCTGCCGACGTCGCCGCGGGCATGAGGTCCGCGGGCGTGCGCGCATGCTCAAGGTCTCGTTCAATCAAGCAATTCTACCGCGGCCGTTTTCGATTGGAGCACAATGCCATTTTGGAATGGGCCTCTTTGTTCCGTCGCGTTAGACATGGCGCGTTGTGCCATGCGTGTCTGAGCATTGCTGGAGCTGAAGAAAGCGGCCGGGAGATCGCAGGATCCTGCCGACATTGAGGAGTTGCGGCTCTTGCATGAGGAGAGCTAGTGACGGACGACAGATCAATTGGAGCGTCGCGACCTGGGAGGGAAATCGTCGACGCCAGCATCAGGAGTTTCGCGCCCTTTCGTTCCGAGAAGCTCGCCATCATCGAGGAGCTTGGCGCGGTGACGGAGTTCTTCGCCGCCCGTCGCGACTGGAGGCGCTTGCCCGTCGTGACGCCGGCGAAGGCAGTTGACGACTTGGAATCGCCGATCGAGGCGAGTAGCAGTTTGCGGCGCGACTACATGGGCGGAATCTGAACGCGCGCGACGACGCAACCAAACGACCCAATCAAATCTGCTCGAATTGAACGGGCCGCGACCCGGAAACACTTGTCGTACCAGCGCACACGTGCACGTCGCATCCAGCCATGTTGCACGATACGCGCGTGAAGTATACTTCGACCATGGACGCCGAGAGCATTGCACGCGTGGACGCAATCGTTACCAGCAAAGTCGAGCAGATCGTGTCGGCCCAGATCGACCGTCTGGCCGCCATGATCGTCTCCAGTTTCGAGGGATTGGAGGTGCGGCTGAGTGAGCGCATGGACCGGCTCGAGCAGCGAATCGAGTCGATGATCGTTCAAATGACGGAGCGTTTTCTTGAGAGTGATGAGCGGTTCCGGGCGTTGACCCGTCGGCTGGAACTGGTGGAACGGAAGCTGGACGCGGCCATTTTGGAAATGCGCAACGGGTTCAATGCGTTGAACCAGCGCATCGATCTGCTGACCGAGCGCGTCGACCGCCTGGAGTCCGATGTCACGACGCTCACGGATCGTGTGAACCAGTTGACTGAGAATATGACGCAGCGCTTCCGCGTCGTGACCGATCGCCTGACTGCTCTAGCAGCCTGATCTCTCCGCAGAACGCCTACTCCAACACGCGACACCGTCCACCACTCGCGTAATCGGCTGAACTCCCGTATCTCGCTGAAGTCAAGCACCCGACAACCTTGCGCCGCCGTGGCCGGCATGCGCCAGCAAGCTCGATCAATCACTCGCCGGTAGGAGGTCGAGCAGCTGGCCCATGCGAATCACGAACTTCCGCGCACGGTCGAGCGTGAGGCTGGCATCCTCAGGTGTCAGCACGGCCATTTCGGCGAAAACATTGCGTAGTGGGCTCGATTCACGGAGTCACGGGTCAGCCCTTCGCCCAGGAGCGTGTCGGCCGCATGCAGGGATTGTCCGGCTTGCTCGATCCGATATGCGATCAGGGCCTGGAGTTTTTCCGCGTCGGTCACGCGGCCACGCCTTCGCGGCGGATCCTGGCGACCAGTGGACTGGCCGAGAGCGGACCGTGCTCGAACTCATCTTCGGTGAAGATCACGGTCGTGAGGACTCGTGCATTCTGGAAGCCGATTTCCCAGGCCAGCTGACTGATGGCCGCGAGCGTAGCGGGCTCGGCGTCTGGCAAACCACGCAGACATCGAAATCCGAATCCCAGGTGGCGGAGCCACGCGCGCGTGAGCCGAATGCCCACACTCGAGCCCCGGGCACCAGCATGCGGATGCGCCCGCTGAAGAGTTGCAGGACTTGACGATCTTCTGGAGTCATCGTGGACGAGCCGAGGTAGTCGCGCCAGAATGTAGAAGCTGGCTGAAGCCCTGAGCAATGTAGGCGATGGCCAATTGGCCGTGCCGCATTGACCGGGGACGGCGGCAAGCATGATTGCCTGTGCGCCGAACGCGATCGAGTCCAGGGTTGCCTGACGCCCCTGCGTGACGCAAGGTTCTGGAAGGCGCAGCGGAGAGAGTGATTCATGACGCAGGCTCGAGATCACCAGGGCGAAGCACCGAACGCCGCGCCGTGGCGCTCGGGCGGTAACCTCGCCGTGCCCGCGGACCTGCTGTCCGAAATCATCCGCCGCATCGTCGAGGTGGCGCAGCCGGACCGCATCATTCTGTTCGGCTCCTTTGCGCGCGGCGAGGCGGGTCCGGACAGCGACATCGATCTGCTGATCGTGAAATCGAACGTGGCGCACCGGCGCCGGCTGGCACAACAGATCAGAATGAAGATGTTCGGAGTGCCGGTGCCGGTCGATATCATGGTCGTCACACCGGAAGATCTCGAGCGCTACGCTCACGCGGTAGGCACCATAATCGGTCCGGCGTTGCAGGAGGGGCGGGAGGTGTATGCCGCCTGAGGCCAGGGATGCGAGCGATGCGCGCGAATGGCTGCGGCGCGCGCGCAGCAACCTGGCGCGCGCCCGGGCTGGCCGCATGACAGCCGAGGTGCTCTACGAGGATCTCTGTTTCGATGCGCAGCAGGCAGCAGAGAAAGCCATCAAGGCGGTGCTGGTCAGGAACCGGATTCTCTTCCCCAAAACACATGTCATTGATGTTCTGTTGACGCTCGCGGAGTCAGGCGACGTGGTGATACCGGCCGAGATTCAGGACGCCGCCGTGCTGTCGGACTATGCGACCTTTGCACGGTACCCGGGACCCGGTGAAGACGTCACGGAGGAGGAATATCAGCGCGCGCTTGGTCTTGCGGAGCGCGTCGTACATTGGGTAGAGGGGATGCTGCCATGACCGGTCGCAACGATGCCTGCCCGTGCGGCTCGGGCCGCAAGTACAAGCACTGCTGCCAGGCGCGCGACCTGGCCGCGCTGGAAGAGCAGGGTGCAGACAATGTCCTGCCTTTCGAGTCGCGGCAGCTGAACGAGCAGGTGCGCGCGGCCGCCACCAATGCTGAGCGCTGGCAGGTGGAGGCGGTGCCGGTCCCAATTGCCATCGACAACGAGCGTGATGCGCGGCCTGTGGCGGTGCTGGTCGTGGCCGATGGTTACCTTCTGCATTCGCGATTGCGCTCTCGCCTGGGTGGGGAGGCCGCTGATGTGGCGGCCGCGCTGGAGCTGGGCATTGGTGCTGCAGCGCGCCAGGTGGGAGCGCAACCTCGCGCGATCGAGCTGCGCCACGCGGACGTTGCCGAATCGTTGCGCGCGCGGCTGCAGGCGCGCGCCGTGGACGTGCACGTGACGGAGTCGCTGCCCGAGTTGCAGGATGCCGCGCTCAGCCTGTCGCGCCACGTGGCGGGTGAGGCTACCTGGCCGCCGGCCTGCGCGGCGCACAGCTGGGCCGCCTGGGAGCTGCCCCATGCGCTGGTGAAGGATCTGTTTGCGGCGGCGGCCTCGTACTGGCGGGCCGCGCCCTGGAAGATCGTGACCAACCTGCAGGCGCCGCGCGTGGCCATTCACCGCTTTGCCATTCCGTCGTTCCACGTCTGGACCGCGTGCGTGCTGGGCAACGGCGGCGAGGAGTTCGGCCTGGCGTTGTACTCGGACGAGCGCGACCTGCTTCGCATGTGGTCGACCGATGACCACGAGCGAGCGCTGGGCCGAGTGCGTGGTCGCGTGGTCACACTCACGTTCGACTCCAGCACGCGTGTGCCGCGTGCCGTGCTGGACGACGTGGCGCGCGCGCGCTGGGTGGTGGCGGACCGGAGCGCGTATCCCATGCTGATCACGGTGAACACACCGGGGGGCGGCATCTCGCAGAGTGATGCGCAGGATCTGATCTCGCTGCTCGATTCGGTGCCCCGTTATGTAGCCGAACATCGGCTGGCGTTCCTGCGCGAGCAGCGCACGGGCCGACCGGCCGAGCGGTTCGTCTGGCGCGATGCGCGCGCCGAGGTCGCCTACGAATACGATGGCCTGCTCTCCGCACTGCGCATGATCGAAGCCCAGGATGAGGATGACGGTGCAGCCGGTGGGCAGCGCGATGGCTGGGACGATGCGCAACTCGAAGATGTCGATGACGTTGATGACGACCAGTTGAGCCTTCACTTCGAGTTCGAGCAGGCGCTGCAGGATGCGGTCACTGAGCTGGGCGCGGATGCCAGCACTGACGAGTTGCTGCGCCTGCTCGACGAGCGCGCAGGCTCACGCGTCGAGAACTATAACGACCAACCGCAAGCATACCTGGGCAATCTGTCTCCCGCGCAGGTGCATCGGCTCCTGGAAGCGGACTGGTCCAATCCGGAAGGACCCATACGCCTGCGCCGCGATCTGCCGCTGGCGGCACTCGAGGCAGCGATCGTGTTGCACAACGCGCGCATGTTGCTGGCCCTGGCGCAGCAACACGAAGGACTGCTGCTCACCCAGCAGGGCAATCTGCGCCTGGCCGTGGTGCGCGAGCTGATCGAACTCATGCGCTTCGCTCGAGTCGAGCGCGCGGACTATCTGGAACAGAAGCGGGTGACCGAGCAGGATGTCTGGCCGCTGCACCGCGCGCGTGTGCTTTGCGTCCTGGCCGGACTGCTGGTGCGGCGCAAGGGCCGGCTGCAGCTCACGAAAATGGGGCGTGCGCTGCTGGCCGACGTGCGCGCGGGTGAGTTATACGCGCTGTTGTTTCAAACGTGTTTCCGGAAGTTGAACCTGGGTTATTACGCCTGGGGCGAGCGCTGGGGCGAGCTGCAATTCCAGATCGCGTTCACGTTGCGTGCACTGGCCGAGCTGGCCGAAGACTGGGAAACACCCCTCGCCCTGATGGAGCGAGCGGTCCTGCCCTACGCGCGCGAGCAGGCGCCCGAAGCGCGCTGGATCGACCTGCCGCGTCTGTTGTTCGAGCGCCGCGTGCTGGATGTGCTGGTCGACTTCGGCCTGATGGAACGCAAGCAGGAAGGCACCGGGATCGAACGAACCAGTGCGTTCCGAAGAGTTCCGCTCTACCACGACTTCCTTACCTTCCCACATTGATGGGCCACAGCACTTTCGCAGCCGATCTTTTCTCCATGTCGAGCATGTAGTCATGGCTGGATTATCAGCGCGAAGCCAAGTGCGCATGCATTTGCTGAGGCAACACTGTGCGGGCCAGCTCATCGGGCCGGGTTTGGAACCAGCGGCTGACGAGTAAAATCTCGGCTACATGATGCGGATCCACGGGGGTCGGCCCGCGCTCCTGGCGGCGGAACTCACGTGCCGCGACCTCCAGCAATCGTTCCTCCTCATCGCCGGAGCGCGGCATGGGAAACTGCGCGCGGATGTGGCCGCGCCGGATGAGATACACGCGATCTTCACCACCATGACCAGGGACGGTGTACAGAAAGGTGAGCGCCTCGAGCGTACCGCGCAGGGATACCAGCTCGGCGCGTGCGCCTTCCAGTCGGAACGAGCGGTCACGCAGCTCCGCGGCGTACTCGAATTGCATACGCTGGGCCGCGTGCTGCATCCGTTCCTGCAACACGCGCAGCGGTCGATGCAGATCGCCTTCCAGAAAACGCCGCGCCTCATGGACGCGCACGGCATATTCGGTGCGCGTGCACCGACCGGCGCACGGGCCCAGGCACTTGTTCAAGTCGGCGCGCACGCAGCGCGGCACTGCCTGAAAGGCGAACATGTCCAGCTGATCGGCAAATTGGAGATGCGTCGCGGTGGCACAATCGCGCAACTGCAAGAGGTCAGACACTTCGCGTAGCAGCGCGCGCACCAGGTCGCGCCCGCGAAACGGCCCATAGTAGGTGGAATCATCGTTCAGGACCGTCGTGGCGAGGAGCAGGCGAGGCGCCGCGTCCGCGGTGATCCGAATGAAGCAGACATTGCGGTCGAATTTGTTCTGGACGTTGAAGGGTGGACGGTGACGCTGAATGAGTTGCAACTCGAGCAGCAGGGAAGCAAACTCGCTGGGCACGTACTCCCATTCGATCTGGCGTGTGGCCGAGATAATATCGGTCGCTTTGTCCGCGCGATCCGCCCGGAAGTAGGAAAGCAGCCGCGTGCGCAGCCGCACGGACTTCCCCACGTAGACCACGTTGCCGTCAGGCCCGATCATGCGATACACGCCCGGTCGATCTTGGGCAAGCTCGCGAACGTGGTCGCGCAGCGCGCTGGCCAGGTGCCCGTTTACGGCGTTGAATGGACGCTCGCGCGCGTTCGTGCTTCCCCGCTTCCTCTCTTCCCCCCTTCCGGTTTTCCTTCCGGATGCTCTCAGCGTTGGCATTTTGGACAGTAGTAGGCCGATCGGTTGCTCAGCACGATGCGTTTGATAGGAGTACGGCAGCGAACGCAGGGCTCAGCCTCACGACCATACACCTGCAGCTGCGCGTAATAATCGCCTTCCTCACCGCTGGCATCGCGGTAGTTGTTCAGGGTAGTGCCGCGCCGGTCGATGGCTTGTTGCAGCACGGCACGCAGTGCATCGTGTAGCAGCACGCTCTCCGCGCGCGTGATCTTGTGCGCACGGCGCGTGGGCCGCACGCGTGCGCGGAACAAAGCTTCGTTTGCGTAGATGTTGCCCACACCGGCCACGCGATAAGGGTCGAGCAGCCAGTTGCGCATGGGCGAGCGGGAGCGCCGGGTCAGCTCGAACAGGCGCGCGGCTGTGAAATCCTCGGAAAGCGGCTCCAGGCCAAACTGGCTATCGCGGTGCTGCCAATAACCAGGTGGAAAGTGTTGGAGCCGGCCAAAACGACGTGCGTCGTCGTACAGTAGCGCACGTCCATCATCGAGGTCGAAGCGCACGGCAACATGGCGCAGCTCGCTCGCGCGTTTCGCTTCGGCTGCAACCAGGCGTCCCGTCATTCCCAGGCTCACCGCCAGCGTGCTCGTATCATCCAGCTGAAGCACGATGCTCTTGGCGCGCCGCTCCACACGCTCGATGCGCCGGCCGCGCAGGCGCCGCTGGAACGTGGCCGCGGTGCCGGAGGCAAGAATGTCGGGACGTGTGACGCTGACCTTGCGGATCGTGCTCCCCGGAATGCGCGCGCGCAGATCGCGCACAATAGTCTCGACCTCAGGCAGCTCCGGCATTCTTTCGTTTTTCCCTTACGGTTTTTCCAGCCGCGCCAACTCGCGCCAGCCAATATCACGCCGGTATTGCTTACCGTCGAACGTGATGGCTTCGGCTGCAGCTCGACTACGCTCGGCGGCCTGCGGTAGTGTGGGCGCCACGGCCGTAACGGCTAACACACGGCCGCCCGCGGTCAGCACGCGATCGCCATCGGGCTTTGTGCCGGCATGGAAGAGCAGAAGATCATCGGCCGCTTCAAGCGCAGGGGGCACTCTGACAACTTTGCCTTTTTCGGGTGAATCCGGATAGCCGGCCGAGGCCAGGACCGTAGTGAGTGCGACAGCATTGCGCTGCGCGACCGTTACCCCTCGCATTGAATCCCCGCGTGCAATCGCTTGCATCAACTCCAGTAAATTGGAATCGAGCAGCGGCAACACGACTTCAGTTTCAGGATCACCGAAACGGGCGTTGAATTCCACGACCCTGGGTCCGCTCTCCGTAATCATGAGTCCGGCATAGAGCACGCCGCGGAAGGTTCGCTTGCGCGCGCGCAGGGCGGCCAGCGTGGGCAGCAGGATTTCCTGCTGGACCCGCTGCAATAGCTCGGGTGTCGCGATGGAGACGGGCGCGTACGCGCCCATACCGCCCGTGTTGGGGCCGGTATCACCCTCGCCCAGTCGTTTGTGATCCTGCGCAGGCACGAGCGGCACGGCGTGTTCGCCATCGGTCAGCGCCAGGACGGACAGCTCCTCGCCCGTCATGAATTCTTCTACCACAATCTCGGCGCCCGCGCCGCCTAAACTGTGTCCAGTGAGGAAGGCGCGCGTTATTGCGATGGCTTCATCGACGCTGGCACAGACAACAGCGCCCTTGCCGGCTGCCAGGCCGGATGCCTTCACGACAATGGGTGCGCCACGCTCGCGGATGTAGCGCTCGGCGGCCTCGACGTCGGTAAAACTCTGGTAAGCTGCCGTAGGGACGCCCGCGTCCTGCATCAGTTTCTTGGCGAATGCCTTTGATGATTCAATGGCCGTGGCATCTCGCGTGGGACCGAAGATGGGCAGGCCCTCACGCGTGAAGAGATCGACGATGCCTTCGGCCAGCGGCGCTTCCGGACCCACAATGGTCAACGAGACGTTATTGGCCTGAGCCCAGCCGGCCAGCGCCGGTCCCTCTCCCGGGTCCAGCGGCAGAGAAGTGGCCAGCCCGCGCGTGCCACCATTACCGCGCGTGATGAACAACTCGGCTGCAGGTGCATCGCGGCGGAGCTTCCAGAGCAGGGCGTGCTCACGCCCGCCGTTGCCGACCACTAAGACTTTCATCATGACGAAGGACGATGGACGAGTGATGAGTCGGGGCGCTGCCTCACAGCAGACGCCCCGAACAAAACACGAAGGCGGGAAACTATCTTCCGCGGAAGCCTTCGGCAAACGCCTCGCGCACACGGCGCACGGCGTCGCCTAACTGCTCTTTCACGTGGGCCGCATCGTCCTTGTACTGCTTGGCGGCCGCGGCCAGGTCTTCCATCCAGGGCGGCGCGGCTTCGCTGCGGCGACGGTACTCACCACGCAGCAGACGATCGTACTCACCGGCCTCGATCCAGTCGCGCAGCTCGGCCGCACGCAGGACGTGGAAGGGGTGGGTGGTGCCCAGCAGGTTCAGCACCTTGAACACGATGTCGGCAATGTCACCGCTCTGCCGATACTCATCGGCTTGCTTCAGGAATTCGGGCAGGCTGGTTTCATTGACGTTGCCGCCGCCGGCCAGCTTGAGGAACGAGCGCAGCGAGGCCTCGGGATGTTGGACGGCCAGCAGACCCACGCGATCGGAGGACAACTCGGCCTTGCGCTGCCACTCGAGCAGGCCCATGAGCACGGCGCGTGCGGCCAGCCCAACAATGGGGAAGCCGAGCTGTGCCAGCTGCAGCAGCAACACGGTCATGGTGCGATACAGCACATGGCCGGACAGAATGTGTCCGACCTCGTGACCGAGCAGGAAGGTCAGCTCGTCTTCGTCGAGCAATACCAGAGAACCGGAGTTCAATACGATGAACGGCTTGTTCATGCCGTACGCGCCCGCGTTCACCATGGGCGTCTGGGATACGAACAGCTCGTAGGTGCCGGGCGCATCCAGCGTTTGCAGCACTTCCTGGTACCGAGTGTAAAGCCTGGGGAACTGGTTGGGACCGACCCGCACGGCATTCGCCTGGAAAGCAAGCCGGATGGGTTTCTCACCGAACAAGCCGAACAGCTTTTTCAGGACTTCATCAAAGCCCGGGATCTTGCGCAGCGCTTGCAAGGCTGCGCGATCGGCAGGATGCTCCCAGGCGCTTGGATCGATGTCGCGAAGGATGCGCTTGGTTTTTAGCTGGTCGGCCATGGGGGCTCCTGGTGTGGTTTATCGTAATGTACGTTGTTCAGTGGGCCTGCGGTTTCAAAGCAACGGATGAACGCTCGTCCGTGCATCCGTTATCCTTTCAATGCCGTATCCAAATCTTCTATCAAGTCTTCAACATCCTCAATTCCGACCGACAATCGCAGCAACCCGTCTGATACGCCCATCCGCTCGCGCATCTCTTTGGGCACCGATGCATGCGTCATGATGGCGGGGTGTCCGATCAGGCTCTCGACGCCTCCCAGGCTTTCGGCCAGGGCAAAGAGACGGGTGGCTTGCGCTACGCGGGTGGCGCGCTCGAGCGAGCCCAGCTCGAACGAGACCATACCGGTGAAGCCGCGCATCTGACATTTCGCCAATTCGTATTCCGGATGTGATGGCAACCCTGGATAGTGCACGGCTTCCACACGCGCATGTTGCTGCAGGAACTCGGCAACACGCTGACCATTCCGGTTGTGTGCTTCCATACGCACATGCAGCGTCTTGGTTCCGCGCAGGACCAGCCAGGCATCCCAGGGACCGGGGACGGCGCCCGCGGCTTTCTGCAGGAAGCGCAGATCCTGGGCGACTTGTTCGTTGCTGGTCACGACAATGCCGCCGATCACATCGGAGTGGCCGTTCAAATACTTGGTGCTCGAGTGCACGACCATATCGGCGCCCAGGTCCAGTGGCCGCTGGTTGTAAGGCGAGGCAAACGTATTGTCCACGGCCACCATGATGTCGCGCTCGTGGGCCAGCTGGACGAGCGCGCGCAGGTCGGAGACGCGCATCATGGGATTGGTGGGCGTCTCCACATGGATCAATTTGGTATTGGGCCGGATGGCGTCGCGTACGGCATCGAGATCACGACAGTCCAGGGCCGTGAATTGCAGGCCGAAGCGGGCCAGCACTTGTACGAACATGCGGTGCGTGCCGCCATACACGTTTTCCTCGTAGATCACATGGTCGCCCGAGGAAAGTCTCTTGACCATGGTTTCGATGGCGGCCATGCCGCTGGCGAAGGCCATGCCGTGGGCACCGCCCTCGAGAGCCGCGATATTGGCCTCCATGGCCTCGCGCGTGGGGTTCTGCACGCGCGCATACTCGTAGCCGCGTTTGGGCTCACCGAGTTTGGGCTGCACGTAAGTCGCAGTTTGATAGATGGGCGGCATGATGGCGCCCGTGACTTCATCGGGGTGCTGCCCGGCGTGCACGGCCAGTGTTCCGAAACGCAGATGCTCGCTCATGTAACTCCCAAGCGGGTCGAATCCGACCAAAGCTAGGGCGGTTACGGAGCACGGGCCAGTCAGTTAGCGGCGACTTGCCTCGCCGCAGATGGCGCGGCCCGGCGACCAGCCCACCGGTACCGAACCCATGGCCATGGCGCATAACGCGTCGGCATCGCGATGGATGACCAGCACGGCCCAGCCGCGATTGCTGGCGGACAGAATGTGTGGTGTGATGTTCTTGTCATCAGGCAATGTCAATTGTGTCAGATCGGACGTGTATGCGCCTTTCTTCGAGTAATGGATCTCCTGCTGTCCGGCCAGCATGCGCACGAAGCCCGTGAGCGCGACATACACGGGAGGTGGAAGTTGCGATGGCGCCGGCGGCGCTGGGTATTGTCGTGCGCTGGCAGGCGTGAAATACGCGCGAGCTGGAGGCGCGCCCGATGTGGTCAATCCGTAGAGTCGGATGTATTCGACATCCATCGCATCGCGCACGCGGCCCAGCAGGAAGTCCGGACCAATTTGCTGGATCTCGAAGCCGGCCGGCGTATCCACCGTGGCCAGTGCTTGACCGCGCGCGGTGTAAACAGTCCAGCGTTGCAGCGCGGCGCGCGTCCCTGCGCCCGCATTCTCCCGCACCCAGAGGCGATGCCCGGGATCGACTTTGACGTAGCGATAGTCGCCGGGCGCGGGGAGTGAAGGCAAAAGGTCCAGCGCAGGTTTGATGCGATCGCGTTCTGCGGCCAGGGCCGGGCCGTCCACGAACATGCGGCCGTAGAGCCAGGTATCTCGCCGGAACGGATCCTCCTTCACGGGCGCGCCATCCACTCCATTGATGAAGCGGCCCTGCGTGTCCAGGTGTGATTCCCGCTCGTTGCCCTGATCAAAGACGATGAGCGAGTCGCGATGCGTGTAGTACAGCCGCGCCGGCTGCATGTATTCACCAGGACCACCACCGCGCGCTCCCGTCTTGAACAGGAACTTGCCCTGTGCATCGAAGAAGCGCAGCTCGGCCGAACCGGCGTTCAATACCACGATTCGACCATCGAGCAAGCGCACCGAGCTGCGCGCATCAAAGAGTTCGTGATTGGCATCACCTTCCACGGTGCCAATCTCGACCAGCGGTCTGGCCGACAGCGTCCAGATTGCGCTGGCCTGGCCATCCGCCCGCGCATGGCTGAAGAACAGGAGGGTCAGGCCAGTGAGAATTCCACGCATCTACGGCTCCCGATTGGTGTGCCCAAAGCGACGAGTTCAGGTCGGTTGAGGTTTAGAACGGATTGAACAGACATTGACGTTGAACGTGAACGTAAACGTTCGTAACATCCGTTAACATGCCGATCCACCACGAGCCCGTCTTCGCAGCCGACCGACCGGATAAGGTCCTCTACGTTCTCCATGGCATCTTCGGGGCAGGCCGCAACTGGGCGAGTGTGGCCCGGCGCTTGGTGCGTGACCGTCCGGGCTGGGGTGCACGGTTGATCGACCTGCGCCAGCACGGTGCATCACAGGGCTTTTCATCGCCGCATACGTTGCAGGCCGCGGCGGGCGATCTCCATGAGTTGGCGCAGCAGCTGCGCGAAACGCCAGCCGGCTTGCTTGGTCATTCGTTTGGCGGCAAAGTCGCACTGATGTACGCGCGCGAGCACGGTGAGGCATTGCGCCAACTCTGGCTCATCGATTCCACACCAGATGCGGGTCCGCCCCGAGGGACAGCCTGGGAAATGTTGCAGCTGGTACGTGATGCGCCTGAGCCATTCGATGCGCGTCAGGATCTGGTTGCGTATCTGAGCGAGCATGGCATTGGCGTGTCGATTGGACAGTGGATGGCCACCAACCTGGAGCGCTCGGCTCACGGGTACCGCTGGCGCTTCGACCTTGCCGCCATGAAAGAGTTGCTGCGCAGCTTCTTCGATACCGAGCTCTGGGATGTGATCGAACATCCTCCACCCCAGGCGGAGCTCCATGTTGTAAAGGCCAGGGAGAGCAGTGTGCTGAGCCCTGCCGCCAGCGAGCGTATTCGCCAGTGCGCCCGGCAAAACGGACGTGTGTACTACCACGAAGTTGCTGGCGGTCATTGGGTGAATGCTGACAACCCCGACGCGCTGCACGCCCTGCTGACGCAATACCTGTAACCACTCGTCGCGCCCGGACAGAGCGGATACTTTGTGTGCGTCCGACTTGCCGATGGTGGAATTCGTTCACGTTCTCGTTCACGCTCTCGGCCGTTGCCGTTCGTGAACGTTAGCGAAAACGTGAGCGAGAACGTGATCAAGACTGGAGCAACAATGCCGTACCAAATCCCCGCTGACCTGATGGTCAGTGTTTCCGGCGTTCGTGGCCGCGTGGGTGAAGCCCTGACGCCCGAAGTGGTGACCCATTTCGCGCTCGCCTTTGGTGCGTACCTGAATGACCGCGCTGGCCGGCGAGCGCGCGTGGTGATCGGGCGTGATTCCCGCACGTCGGGCCCGATGTTCGTACGCGCCGCCATTGCGGGACTGCAGTCGGTGGGCTGCGATGTCATCGAAATTGGTCTGGCGCCAACACCCACCGCGTTGTTTGCCATCCGTCACCATCAGGCCGATGGCGGCATCGTCGTAACCGCCAGCCACAACCCGGTCGAATGGAATGCGCTGAAATTGGCGTCCGCTTCGGGCATGTTCCTCGATGCCCAGGAAGCCGCACACATGCGCAAATTCCTGGAGCCGGAATCGATTCAGTGGGCCAGGTGGGACCGGATCGGGGCCGTAGCGCCCGACACGGGCGCTGTGCAGCGCCATCTGGATGCTGTTCTTGGCATCCCGTTTCTCGATATCGAGGGACTGCGCAAGCGGCGTTTTCGCGTGGCGCTCGACTGTGTACACGGCGCCGGCTCCGTGCTGCTGCTGCCACTGCTGGATGCGCTGGGCTGTGAGGTCGTGCCCATCGGCATGCAACCGGATGGGTGGTTCCCGCGCGAGCCCGAGCCGATTGCGGCCAATCTTGGGGAGCTGGAACGGCTGGTCCGTGAATCGCGCGCCGACCTGGGGATCGCTACCGACCCGGACGCCGATCGCGTGTCCCTGGTCAGCAACACCGGCAAAGCCATTGGCGAGGACTACACGCTGGCGCTGGCTGCCGCGCTCGTGCTGAAACACCGTCCGGGACCGGTGGTGACCAATCTCTCAACCAGTCGGCTGTTGGAAGATGTGGCCGCCGCCGCCGGCCAAACGTTGCACCGCGCGCCGGTTGGTGAGATCAACGTCGCGCGCAAGATGCAGGAAATCGGCGCCGTGATTGGCGGCGAGGGCAACGGCGGCGTGATTCTGCCCGACATCCACCTGACGCGCGATTCGGCTGTAGCCACTGCGCTCGTGCTACAGGTGCTGCTGGAAAGCGGCGAATCGTTCCAGGAACGTGTCCAGGCCCTGCCGGTGTACGTGATCGTCAAGGACAAGCTGCCCCGCAACGCCGGGTCCCTGGAAATGGCCTACAGCCTGCTCGAACAACAACTTGCCGCACCGGTGGCCGACCGTCAGGATGGGCTGAGGCTGGACTGGCCTGCCGAGCGGCGCTGGCTCCACCTGCGCGCCTCGGGCACCGAGCCTATCCTGCGCATCATTGCCGAGGCCGAAACCGAGCAGCAGGCCCGCTCCCTGGTTGAACAGGCACGTCATGCCCTGGCTCATAGGACAGAAAACACCTGAATTCCCGTGGGCACGGGCGCGGCCAGCGTCTTGCAATGCAGGGGCGGAATGGCAGATTTGGACAGCTCGGCGAGCCCCGATCGAATCCGCCATCCGGATCGGAGACGAAGGGCGACGACGACGACGAACCTGCCCA
>JBOHRF010000030.1:0-30352 GCA_050732575.1 Longimicrobiales bacterium | reverse complement strand
GCAGTGTGGCTTACCTGGTGGCGCGACTCGAACCCACTGCGCGCCTGCGCCGCACTACCTGGGCGCTGGCCATCCTGTTCATCGTGGCCATTGGCGTGAGCCGCATGTACCTGGGCGTGCACTATCCATCCGACATCATTGCCGGTTACGTGGCGGGCGTTGCCTGGCTGGCCTTCGTAGCGGCCAGTCTTGTGGCCGTGCGCTTCTTTGCGCCGCGACGCCCACAAACCCGAGTGGAGGAGCATGACCTGAACGCGCCTCCCCAAGCCGAAAGTGCAGCCTGATCGATGGCAAACATGGAAGCCCACGGTATCGATCCGCTCGTGCTGAGCGCGTTCCGTCCGGTGCCGGCGCGCACCATAGCGCGTGAAGTAGCCTGGGCCCGAGTAGTGGCTGGATTCGCGATCGCGTTAGCGGCTGGTGCGCTGCTCGCGCTCGGCATCAAGGCACTCGGCTGGTGGCCAGGCGCGCCCTGGGAGCAGAACATCGTGCACGCCGTGCATCGCACGGTGAACGTCGTGCTCGATCCCATCATGCTGATCCTGCCGCTCTTCGGTACGAACTACAGCCTGGCTCCGGTAGTAGCGGTGGCCGTGCTCATCTTGTGGCGCAAACAACAGTATGCCATCGCGCTGCACATGGCCGTCGTGCAGGCCGGCAGCTGGATCTTGAATCCCGCGCTCAAGGTTGCCTTTCCGCGCCCGCGCCCCATGCTGTACGAGATGCGCGGACAATACGCACTTCCTGCCTTTCCCAGCGGCCACTCCATTGCCGTAGTGGCGGTCATGTTCACCGCGGCTTGCTTGCTCTACCACTATCGCAAACAAACCTGGGGCCTCTGGACGGTGGGTGCGTTCTTCCTGTTCAACTCATACTCGCGCATCTACCTCAGCGTACACTGGCCCACCGATCTGATTGGCGGGACCATCATTGGTGGCATCTGGATGGGGGCGTGCTGGTCGGGCTTTCGTGGCGCCCATGGTCGCGTGACGCGCGACGCGTGACGCGTCCCACTCTGCCATTCCCTCGCCCACGACCGAGCACGAACGTTCGGGCGTGATCCAACCAACCTCGCCGCGTGTACTGGGCAAGCTGCTGCTCGCCGAACGCGCCATTTCAGAGGCGGAGCTGGCCGCGGCGCTGCAGGAACAGCGCACCAGTCGCGAGCGCCTGGGCGAAATCCTGATTCGGCGCGGCACGGACCCCGAGCACATTGCTCGTGCTCTCGCGCAGCAGCTGCGTCTGCCCTACGCCCAACCGCCCCTGCGTCCGGAAGCCAGTGCGCTCAAAGTGGTGAGCCGCGCGCTGGCCACACGACTCAAGGCTGTTCCACTTACCGTCCAGGACAAAGTGCTCCGCGTAGCTGTGGTCGATCCGCTGGATCTGGCCGCGCTCGATGACCTGGGCTTCCAGACCAGCAAGCGCGTGCAACCGCTGGTGGCCAGCGGGCCTGCGGTGCAAACCGCGCTGGGCGCCTATGATGCGGATGCCGTTGCCCAGCTGGTGCAGCGGATTCCCACCCGCAGTGTTGAAGTCGATGACGATGTGGCCGCGCTGCAGCGCGCATCAGAAGCGCCGCCCATCGTAGGCCTGGTCGAGCACCTGTTACAGCAATCTGTGACGCTGGGCGCGAGTGATGTGCACATCGAGCCCTGTGAAGGCGTGCTGCGCGTGCGTGTACGTGTGGATGGCCTGCTCACGCGCGTGGCGGAGTTGCCCACTACGGCTGCGGCCGCTGTGGTCTCGCGCCTCAAAGTGATGGGCGGGTTGGACATTGCCAGCAAACGCGTGCCCCAGGATGGTCGCGCCACCGTGCGCGTGCAGGGCCGTACGTACGCATTGCGCATGTCCACGCTGCCCACGCAGAACGGCGAGAAAGTGGTGCTGCGCATTCTCGATCCGGAGAACTCGGCAACGCCGCTTGAGCAATTGGGCATGGGCGACTGCGATCTCACGCGCTTGCGGCTCATGCTCGAGTCACCGCACGGGCTGATCCTGGTCACGGGACCGACCGGCTCCGGCAAGACCACCACACTCTATGCAGCCCTCGCCTCACTGGATCGCGAGCGGCGCAACCTGATCACGCTGGAAGATCCCGTCGAATACCGCTTGCCTGGCATCACGCAGGTGCAGGTGCACGCGCGCGCCGGTCTTGGCTTTGCCACTTCGTTGCGTGCCGTACTACGGCAGGATCCTGATGTCATCATGGTGGGCGAGCTGCGCGATCAAGAGACCGTGGAGGTCGCGCTGGCCGCTGCGGCCACCGGCCACCTGGTGCTGTCAACGCTGCACACCAACGATGCACCCAGCACTGTGTCTCGCCTGCTCAACATGGGCGCGCCGCCCTACCTCCTGGCTTCGGCCTTGATCGGCGTGATGGCGCAGCGCCTGGTGCGGCGCGTATGTGTGTACTGCGCCTCCGTGCGTGATGCCACAGTGCAGGAGCGCGCGCAGCTGGGCGGCATCACGCAACTGGCCGAAGCGGTGGGCTGCTCGAGCTGTCTGCACGGCTACCGCGGCCGCACCGGCGCCTACGAGGTCATGGTCGTGTCGGCCGCGCAGCGCGAACTCATCGCGCGCGGCGCGCCCGCCGATGAGCTGCGCAACAGTGCGTGTGCGGAAGGCATGAAAACGCTGGCTCTCGATGCTCTGCGCTTGCTGCAATCCGGCGTAACCACGGCGCAGGAAGTACGGCCCTTCCTGGCCGGGCTGCATTGATCTGACCCATGCACTAGGTTGCGTGCATGACGAGCCCCGAGTGCACCCGGCGGACCTGGCCAACCAATATGCGGGCCGCGTGTGCGCTGCTCGGTCTGCTCACGCTCAATGTTCTCTGGGCCAAACCCGACCACAACTGGGACATGCTGCCCTACGTGGCCGTGGCCTATCAGTTTGCCGGCGAGTCTCCCGCGCAAGCGCACGCGCGTACCTTCGCGCTCGTGCAGCAGAAGTTGGCAGCCAGTGAGCACCGGCAGCTCACGGAAGGGAACGATTATCGGACTGCAGTAGCACGCGATCCGGCCGCTTTCAACCAGCAACTGCCGGGCTATCGCGTGAAGGTGGTCTACCCATGGCTAATCCGGCAGCTCACGCGCTTCGGCCTGGATCCAATTCGCGCCAGCGTGCTGATCTCCCGACTCAGCTACCTCGCCGTCGGTCTGGTGGTGCTGCTATGGCTCTTCTCGTGGACTGGGCCCCGGTGGGCCGTCGCTGTCTCGTGGGCAATTATGAGCCTATCGTTTTCCATCGATCTTGCGCAGCTCTCCACACCCGATGCGATCTCCACACTGGTAATACTCGCTGCCTGCTTGTTGATGTTCGAGAAAGGGCATTCACGTGCGCCCCTGGTTCTACTCATCGCATCAGTGGCGGTAAGACCGGACAACCTGCTCTGGTTGCTGGCGGCCGCTGCGTATTGCGTGTTCCGTTATCCGAAACAGCGCACGTTCGCTGCGCTCAGCGCGGCCAGTGGATTATTACTCGTATTCGGACTTGGCAGATGGGCGGATCTCCCCGGATGGGCCACGCTGTTTCACCACGCGTTTGTTGAGCGTGTTGCTTATCAGGAAGGATTCCAGCCATCGCTCTCGCCCCTGGGATATGTTCGTGTGTACCTGAGAGAGACGCACCCGGCAAACCTCCCGCAGTTTGTCGGATTGTTCGGATTGATCGGTTCCAGTCTCGGCTACTACCGCGTTCGCCGTTATGGCTGGAGTGACATCTACGTTGCGTTGCTGACTACCATGGGAGTGTTCGGGTTCATGCACTGGCTGCTTTATCCCGACGATGACCGCTATTTCATCGCCGCATATCTCATGATCACAATCGTGTTGTTGCGCACGCTCGTGTTTACGCGCCCTTCAATCACGGACGGATCCGGTGCGCAGCTGCACGCGTCCGCGCACCAGCCGGAACACTCGCTCGGCGTAGATGCGAAGCAGCTTCCCTAGCGAGCCGCCGTTGGCCAGCGGCTTGCGATCAGCGTTTCCAGCCCAGCCCGCGTGCCAGCGCAGATGCCCATTGTCGATTGAACGGCCAATCGACCAGAGATCGCAATAACAAGCCAGTGCCCATGCTGATGGAGCCGGCGCGCAAGTACTGCGCTCCTGCCTCGGCCAGGTGGTACGCCCTGCGCTTTCGAGCTAATCGTCGTAGAGTGCGGTCCGGCAAGACGGGCAGCAACCGGCCATAGACGTGTGCCGTGGTCAGAAACGGCGCCGCCCCCGCCAGGCCCCGGGTGGCTCGACCGGCATGCTCGCGCACTCGGCTGAGTGTCTGCCGCACGGCCAATGCCTCGCCCAGCAGCGCCAGGCGCACGACCAGATCGTAGTCCTCCCGGAAGTTGATAGCCGGATCTTCATCAAAGCCGCCCACTTCCTGGAAGAAGGCACGCCGCACGATCAGCGTCGAGATGGCCACGGCCGCTTCGGTCGTAATCACCTCACGCAGAATGCGACCGGACAGCTCTTTCCATACGCCGGAACGGAAGGGTAGCGGCGCACCGTCCGTGTCGATGTGCTCGTAGCGTGTATAGCTCCACGAGACACCCGCCTGCCGCATGTGCTCGATCTGCGTCTCGAGTTTCGTGGTCAGCCAAACGTCATCCGAATCCAGGAAGGCGAGGTACTCTCCCAGGGCGGCGCGTGCGCCGGCGTTCCTGACCGTGGCAACATTTCCGGTATGCGCAAGGTGCAACAACCTGATTCGAGGATCATCCAGGCCTGTCACAAAACCGATCGTGTCGTCGGTCGAGCCATCATCGACTACGATCAGTTCCCAACGATTGCAACTCTGCTCCCGCACAGACTGCACAGCTTCCCGCAGCAAAGGCAGTCGGTTATAGGTGGGGATAACGACCGAGGCCAGAGGTAGCGCGTTCATCTGGGCGGTGTGATGGGCCGCCAGTCAGCCGTCACTGCGGGCGGTACGGTCATTTGAGCGTGATGAGCTGCCACGCGCGGGCCAGGGCAGGCATCGTGGTCAGGGCTGAGCTTCGAACGGCCAGCGTGTCGATGCCAATGCGTACGAATTCATAGCCTGCGCGGTCCAGACGCTCGGCCGTTTCCCGTTGCTCGGCCGCCGCCATATGGATGTGCTCGTAGAGCATAACACGCGGCTGGTAGCGAGTGAGGTCCACCTGTTCCAGAATCTCGCGGTCGGAGCCCTCCGCATCGATGTGCAACAGGTCGATCTCCTTTGCATGGTGCTTCTCACACAGTTCGCGCCAGGTCAGACAGTTTACCCAGCCACTGACTACGCGTGTCTCGGCGCCAGGAAAGTATTGTGTGTGTCGAAGCAATAATTCTCGATCGAACGAGCCCAGTTGGTCGTAGCCCTCGGCCAGTTCATCATTCTGGGCCAGGTAGTGAAACGTGCGCGCGCCGCCCTCGCCCGCAATGGCGGCATTCTCGAAGGTGAATCGTTGGCGCCAGGGCGAGTAGTTCTGCACCAGCCGATGGAACAGGTAGTCCACCGGTTCCACCAGGATGCCGCGCCAGTTGCGGTAACGCCGAAAGGTCCAGAGTGGGTCACCGGCACGACCATCGTGCGATCCGATCTGAATGAAGAAGACGCGGCGCTGCGAAACGAGCAGCGAAAAGATTACGCAGTCGATGCCATCATGAAAGAAGCGGAGACGCAGGCCCGGCCAGGGCAGTAGGCGCCACACGGCGCGCTCGCGACCCAGCACAGGCCTCAGCAGTGAGCGCAACTTCATGGAGCGTGGTCGGTGTCCCTGGAGCGCAACGTGACCCGACCACGCAGGAGGCGAAACGCGCGATCGACGTAGATGCGTGCCAGGCGCCGAAACGAGCCACCACCGGGAAGCAGCATGTGGGCTGCGCGCCGAATGTATTCGATGGGCGAGGCCGCCCACATGAATTTCTCGTTCAGCGCGCTGCGCTCCAGTCGCTGTGCCGTGGCCGGCGAGAGGCCGTTTACTACAGCGCGCAGCGAAGGTGTGGCCGCGCGTAGCAGCTGATCGCGCAGTGCAGCAGCAACGGTGCCCGGCACGAGCCGCTCGACCAGCTCGAACGCCGGGAAGACAAACCTTTCCGCACGCGCCTGCCGAAGCAGGTCGGTCAACTCGTCCCAGGATACCTGCGGCTCTGCCGTGCGTCTCAGCAGCAGCGCCAGCTCGACCAGGCGGATGAGTGTGAGGTTGTACAGGCCCTGCGCTGCATGGGCAGCGTGATACGCGATCAACAGCGTGAGGGGCAGCGCGCGTACTTGCGCACCCGCCCAGGGCGCGGCAACCAATTGATCTGCCGAGGGCAGGCCAAATCGAATCGTGCGTACACCAAAGAAACTGATGTCCAATGATGCGTGCAGATCCACGGTGTAAGGATTGTCCCTGTGTTGCAACGCCAGCGAACGCACGGTCGTGGGTATGCCGGGCGGTTGCCAGTCGGATCGATACGGCCGTTTGAGTGCACTGCCGGGTGCCGTTGTATACCCTGCCGTGCTCAGCGCCTTCTCTGCCCGTGCAATGTCGCGCTGCGCAACCAGCAGATCGAGATCCGCCATGGGGCGCGTGCCTGGTTCCGGGAAGTACACATGGCTGGTGTGCGCGCCTTTGAGTACGGTGACCGTCACACCCGCATTTGTGAGCACTCTCACCGCGTGGCGCAGCGTGCGCTGCATGCGCTCGGCGCGCTCACGGTTGTGTTCCAGGTGGAGCGCGAGCAGTGCGCGCTCGGGCGCGCCTGCCTCCAGCATGCCTCGCTCGATCCACCAGCCCAGCAGCGGACCCAGGCCCGAAGTGAAGGCGGCCACGCCCAGCGCGCGCAGGGAGGCCTGATCGCCTGCCGTCAGCCGCTCGCCAAGCTGGCCGAGCAGCAATGATCGGGTCACGCGTTCCAGTTCGCGCAGTGCGCTGCGCCACACCTCCGGCGCTACATCAGGCCAGAGATACAAGGGGTGTCCGCGCACACGGGCCCAGCGCAATCGAGCCTGGAATTCGGCTGGACTCAGGTCGATCGCTTCTGGTGCGGCCTGGTGGGCGGCGCGTACTGTTGGGAAGTTCTTCAAGTGTTCTCGATGCTGCCGGATTCGGAGGACCCGCAAGCTGGAACGTGCTTCTGCAGAGGGCCAACGTCAACGGTGATCGGCTTCCATGAGTGGAATATGACGTGCGCGTCGTTCAGATAAGCGCGCAACGCGACCCGCAAGCGCGTGCGCCGGGCGCACTGCTCGAAGCGTGGCCCACTCTGCTGGACGCAGCCGCGGCCGTGGCACGCGCTGGTGCGCAGGTCACCGTGGTCCAGGCGTCGCACGTGCAGCAGCGCCTCGAGCGTGATGGCGTTGCCTTTGAATTCGTGCCCGTGCGGCACACCAGTCCTGCTGTGCTGGCTGCCGCAGCTGCGCGATTCGAGCCGACTGTCCTGCATCTGCACGGACTCCACTTTACCGATCATATCGAAGCACTGGCAGCCGTGCTGCCCGGCACGCCCCTGCTGGTTCAGGATCACGCCGATGCGGTGCCGCGCCGATGGCAGCACGCCGCATGGCGACGCGCATTCAGGCGGGCGACCGGGCTGGCCTTCGCCGCTCGCGCCCAGTCGTTGCCCTTCGTGCGCGCCGGCCTGATTCCCGCCACCATGCCGGTTTTTCCGCTGCCGGAATCAGCCACGCACTTTCGCGCGGGCGACTCCCTTACAGCGCGGTCCACGCTCGGGATCGAAGGCGATCCGGTCGTAGTCTGGGTGGGTCGGCTGAACCAGAACAAGGATCCGATCACAGCGCTTCGGGGATTCGCTTGCGCCGCACAACTGCTGCCCCAGGCCAGGCTCTGGATGTGTTACAGTGACGCGCCGTTGCTGAAGCGGGTCCGCTCTCTGATAGCGAACCACCCAACACTTCAAAAGCGCGTGCATCTGCTGGGTGCGTTGTCGCATGACGAGGTTGAGTTGCTAGTCCGGGCTGCGGACCTGTTGGTAGCTGCCAGCCGTCGTGAAAGCTCGGGCTACGCATTGCTGGAAGCGCTTGCCTGCGGCGCCGCGCCGATCGTTTCCGACATACCCGCGTTCCGTGCGTTGCTTGCTGATGGCGCGGTGGGCGCATTGTTCCGCCCCGGCGACGATGCCGCGCTGGCGCGTGAGCTGGTCAGGCTGGCACAGGAAGATCGTACGGCGCTGCGCAGCGCAACACGCCGCCACTTTGAGGACCAGCTCTCGTTCGCCGCGCTCGGGCGTCGCACGCTGGAAGTGTATGACGCGTTGCTTGCCGCACCGTCCCGGTCTGCCACGTTCCGGTTGGCCGTTCCTCCAGACAGCTCGGCAACTCGACCGCGGGTTTCCCGCCCGGCAATCGGCCAGGCTCCCCTAAACCACCACCCGCTTTTTTCGCGGCGGCTGTCCGTTGCTCTCGTTGTTCCGGGCGGTGTGGATCGTTCGGGCACGGAGCGCGTGATCCCCTGCCTGCTCTGGCTGATCGAGCGACTGGCACGTCAGGTCGACTTGCACGTGATTGCGCTGCGTCAGGAAGCGCACGCCACTACCTATCCGCTGTTCGGTGCGGCCGTGCACTGCTTGCCCGCCGGTGCCTCCCGTCTGCAGGTGCTACGGGAATTGTTGCAACTGCATCATACGTATGATTTCGACCTGTGGCACGCGCTCTGGATGCATCCGCAGGGCACACTGGTTGGCCTTGCAGGCGTACTGACGCGGCGGCCCGTCTTGTTGCACATCAACGGCGGCGATCTGGCTGCGCTACCCGACATTGCGTTTGGCGGTCGTGTCACGGTGCGCGGACGATTGTGGTTGCGTCTGGCCGTAGCCGCGGCAGCGCACGTCACCGTGCCGAGTTTCGCCATGCAGCGATCGGCGCGTGCGCTCGGCATCGCCGCGGAAGTCGTGACCCTGGGTGTGGCCACGGATCGCTGGCCCGTACGATTGCCCCGGTCGCGCGCACCGAACGAACCGGCGCGCTTGTTACACGTAGCCAGTCTGAACCGGGTGAAGGATCAGCGCACACTGCTGCGCGCCCTGGCCACGTTGCACGGGCGAGGTGTGCCCTTCCTCGCCCACTTGATCGGCCAGGATACGCTGGGCGGCGCGGTGCAACGGCTGGCCGGGCAACTCGAACTCGACTGTTGCGTAAAGTTCCACGGCGCGCTGCCGCACGACCGACTGCGGCCTTTCTTCGACGATGCACATGCCCTCGTGCTCTCCTCGCGCCACGAAGCCGATCCGGTCGTCGCACTGGAGGCCGCAATTGCCGGCCTGCCCACCGTAGGGACCGAGGTCGGTCACCTGGTGGATTGGGCGCCCGCCGCTGCCGTTGCCGTGCCTGTGGGCCAGGCTGACGCACTGGCCAGCGCACTGCAGACATTGTTGGCCGATGACGACCACCGTCTTGCCATTGCGCGCAACGCGCAGCAGCGCGCGCTGGCGCTGGACGCGGACACCGGTGCTGCCCGCGTGCTCAAGATTTATCAGATGCTGGTGTCAGGCAAAGTACGCAGCGCGGCACTCGCGCCTCATTGAAACATTCGCGCACACTCCGGAGACAAATCCAGAGCGTGCTGCGCTGCGCGCGCCAGTGCCGCCGGCACGATTTTGTTGACACCACCAACGCATATCATCTCGCCCGCTGAGGCCGCCAGCAAACCATCGATCGTTGCATCCACCAGTAGCGCCTGTCCGCCCACCAGCACCAGTGCTACATCCGCCGCTCGTGCTTCAAGAAGGGGCCTGCGCAGCAGAATCACATCGGCGAGTGCGCCGGGCTCGAGCGAAGGAGCAGGCAGGCCCAGCCGGTGCGCAGCCTTGCGGCCGACCGCGTCTAGCAGCACCTGATGGTCCACAACGTTGAGCGCCCGCGCGGCCTGTAACTCATCGAGCAGCGTGCCTTCTCCGGTAAGCAACGCATCCGTACCCAGCAGGACGTCGATTCCGCATTCGAGAAGCGCCGCTGGTGCGGTTCTGCCAAACAGGAACACGTTCGAGGTGGGACACCATACAACTGCGGCGCGCGCGGCCTGCAATTGCGCGATGCCGGCTTTATCCACACCGACGCAGTGTACGGCCAGCAGTCGGCGGTCCAGCAAATGGTGCCAATCCAGATCGGCCACCTCGTCGGCTGCGCGCTGATTGATGCCTTCGGCCAGATGGATGCAGAGTGGCATGTCGGGCCAGGTTTGCTGTGCGGTCCGTGCTGCCGCCCAGTCGCGCTCGAAGCCGAGCGAGTGCATCGTGCGCACGCGCGCAACGCGCACAGGAAACTGCTGCTCGAAGGCCGGCTGCCAGGCATCGTGATGCACAACCGTGGTGGCACCACCAACAATGTTCTTCAACGCGCCAAACAGCAGAGCCGCGCGCGGGTCAAGCGATTTGGCCCGGGCGAGCTCTGGCGCGTTGCGCGCATGAATATCCGTGCCCCAGAGGTAGGCGTCCTGGTAGGGAGGTGAACCGAGCCGTGGATAGTGGTTGCGATGCAGATGATCGTGCGCGTTGATCAGCCCGGGCTGGAACTGGCCCGGGCCCACGTCGATGGTCAGGTCGGCTCGGCTTTCTGGATCTGCAATCCGATCGCCTGCAATGGCGAGCGCGTCACCCGTGGTCGTCTCGAGACGCAGGATCATGCGCGCAGTGCGAGCGCCAGCACGAGCGGCAGTTCCTGCTGCCGATCGTACGCATCCAGCCGGCGGGCCGCCGCGTAGAAATGACGCACCTCGGGGCCCACCGCTGGTTCCTGGCAGGCAACCAGAGTCAACCTGGCGCTCTGCGCGGCGGCCAGGTGTGCGTCGATGTCGTGGATGAAGTGTTCGACCGAGTGGAGCTGACCGTCTTCGTCCCGAAAGGAGCGCGTGTGCCCGGCGCGCGCTGCTGCCGGATGAAAGTCTGTCACGATGACGTGTGCGCCCGCGCGCGCCACGCGCGCAAGCTCAGCATAGAGACCATCGAGTTCGGGCAGATGTCCGGCCGCTAGCCGGCACCAGATGACATGGAAGCTGTGCGCGCGGCAGGGCAGTGCGCGCACATCCGCCACCACCAGTGAAACGTCCGCGCGCGCTCGCACGTTCAACATCTCGAAGACCAGGTCTACGCCAACCACGCGCGCCGGGCCTTCCTTGCCCGCGCGCGGCAATCGTCGGCCCGTGCCGCAGCCGGCATCCAAAAGCCACGTGCCCGCGAGTGGTGGCGTGAGCGCCAACACCGCGCACTGCTCCAGCACGGTCACCGCATTCTCGGCGTCGTAGCTTCGCGCCCAGAGTCGATACGCGTCGCGGGCCGGAAGTGTTATCGGTTCCGCGCCCGCGCCCGCCGCGCCCCCGGTCATTGCAACACCGCGACCGGGCCCGGCCTGAGGTGGCCGTACGACTGCGTGTCATCTTCGCTGCGCGCCCAGCGGCGCAGGGCGCGCAGCAGCCGCGGATTGCGATAGTCACCCGCCTGCCAGCGGCGCGCGGCCAGCACCTTTCCCAGCGTCTTGCCCCAGGGACGCGTGCGGTAGTCGTGCAGCGACGGGTAGCGGCTGGCCAGCACCAGCACGAAGTCGTCCAGGCGCGCTTTCAGGCCCGGCGTCATCCAGGGCACGTGCGGATCCTCGTGGGTCATCCAGGACACCCACTCGGGTGTGATCCATTCTTCCAGTGTGTGCGGCGTGCCGGCCAGCGCATCGACGTTGCCGTACGTGCCGCGGCGCTGCGGTGTGGGCGTGTAAAAATAGGTGATCAACTCCATGGCCGGGTTGATCAACTTGAGTCGTCGGATGAATTGAAGCGTGTTTTCCAGTTCCTGCTCGGGTTCATCCGGATCGCCCAGCACGAAGGAGAATTCCGGAATGATGCCGTGCTCGCGCGTGCGCGCCGCGATTTCCAACGTCTGCGCTGTGGTCAGCTTTTTGTCCATCTTGCGCAGCACCGCGTCCGACCCGGATTCGGCACCCAGAAACACCATCTTCAAACCAGCGCGCGCCAGTTCCCGCCAGGTGGCCTCCTTGAAGCGCAGCAGTGCATCAATGCGCGCCTCACACCACCATGACAGGTTCAGCGGTGTCATGCGCTGGCACAACTCCAGTGCATGATCCTCACGCACAAAGAAGTTGTTATCGTAGAAGTGCACGCTATCCATGCCGTGGTTGCGCGCCAGGTACTCCAGGTCGCGCGCCGTGCGTTCCGGCATCTGCATCTTCTCGCGACTTCCCAGGACAGAGATTACGCCGCAAAACTTGCAGCCGTACGGGCAACCAATGGATGCGTGGTATACGCCACTGCGCCGGCCCAGGAAGGTGGGCTGCAGGTAATCGTCTACCGGAATCTTGTGATACGGTGGCGCGGGCAGCTCATCGGGTCCCACCCACCGGCGTTCCGGGTTGAGCACGTGCCGGTTGCCTTCACGGAAGCCGAGTCCGGCCACGGTGTGCGGATCGCGCTGGCCTTCCAACACCTGCAGCAACTCACCAAAGCCATGCTCGCCCTGGCCGCGCACGATCCAGTCGACATAACGCGCGTTCAACACGGGCGCCGGATACAGGCTGGGGAAATAGCCGCCCCAAACGATGGGGATGTGCGGATGCGCCGCCTTCAGTTGTTGCGCGAGCGGCACCGCATGGGTCAGCTGCGGTCCTGGCATCACGGTCATGGCCACAGCTACCACGGGATCCCGCGTGCCCGCTTGCCCGGCAATGCGCGCATTCAGCTCGGCCAGCGGATTCACGCTAGGACGATTGCCGTCCACGATCTCCCAGGAGGTGCCCTCTGGCAATGCTGCGCCGATAGCCATCACGGAGAGCGGAAAGCGCCGGTTCTTCGGACGCGTGGCGCGCGGATTCACGAGCAGGATCACGGGACTACAGCCTCCCAGAGGTCGAAGCGCGAGGGCGGTCGCCGACGCCGCAACTGTGCAAGCAGCGGCCGTATCTCGTACCAGAGTGGGTAGCGTACTCGCTGACGGCGCCACTGCAGTCCGAGCGGCGCGGACGCATGCTCCAGCCGCTCTGGTGTAAGGAACTCGACAAACGGAAGGCCCATCAGGTCTTCGGCCAGTGCACCAAACTGCTGTGCCGCATGGTTCTGCTTTTCCGCCACCATGGCCAGGCCTTGCACCTCGTCGACGTAGAAGGGCGAGTCCAGAATGACGATCTTGCCCCGAGGCACTACGATGCGCGCCGCTTCGGCAAGGGCCACGCGCAGGTCCAGTGCGTAGTGTAGTGCCGCGTTGAACACGGCCACGTCACAGCTGCGCGCGGCCAGCGGTACGGACTCGAAGGATGCAGCGAGGCGCGCAAACGGCACCGGCAAATGCTCTGTGTAGGCCGCGGCCGCACCCAGGCCGTCAACGTTGTCGGTTCGAATATCAACCGCCAGCCCGTCATGTCCCTGCAACGCCAGTCGGTAACAGAGCCAGCCATTGCCCGCGCCCAGGTCGGCAACACGCATGCGCCGGGGCGCCACTTGTAATGCGCGCGGCTGCAGCACAACATCGAGGAAGCAGGCAAACGTACGTGCCCGTACCTGCCATTGCCGCGCCAGTGCACCCTTTTCCAGATAGGGCAGTGCGAGCAATTCCTGCGGGCTGGCGCTGCGTCCCTCGGCTGCGCGTTGCCGGCCGTACGCGTCACGGAAGCGACGCGCCCGTTCTTCGATGTTGGGCAACTCGACAGACATGCGTTTTCAGGGGCTCGGGGGCGCGCCAGACCTACGCTGCAAATCCAGGAGTACGTGGTCACCCAACCACGACAACGGCGCAGCAGCCAGGCGATCGAGTGCTTCCAGCCCGTCCAACACGCGGGGAAAACGGGAAATCAAGGGTTCGGTCGCGCTGGGTGGCACAAACACACCAATGCCGCGCGTGCGCACCAGCCGAAACCAGGGCGCAAAAGCGCGCGCCACGGTATGCGGCGCCGGATAATGAACCCAGAAGTTGCGGCCGCCCAGCCGGGCCGGCGCGCTGCGCGCAAATCGGCGCACTGCTGCGCGTGGGTCGCCCCGCATGAGCTGCACGAAAATTTCACCCGGGCAGAACGGTCCGAACAGCACGAGCAGCGCATGCGTGTCCGCCGGCAGCAGACGGGCCAATGCGCGCGCGCATGGCGCCAGATCGCTCAGACAGTTGAGCGCCGCAAAGTTGGAGAACGCGCCCGCAAACTGGTGTCCCTCGCCGGCAAACGCTTCCAGTTCTTCCAGCACCACAGGACGCGTGCGCACGTACTGCGTCAAACCAGCCGCCTGGGCTTTCTTTTCCACTATGGTCAACATGCCCGGTGCGCCGTCCGTCACCAGCACGCGGCGTCCGTGCGCGGCCAGGAACAGGGCATCTTCGCCTGTGCCACCACCCAGTTCCAGCAGGTGTGCGTTCTGCGGGAACGTGCGCAACAATTCGCGCCGCACGGCCCGGCGTTGTGCGGCTACGCTGCGCCAGGCGCCAAACCGCTCATCGAATTGGGAAGCAACAGCATCGAAGGCTTGCACCGCCGCCGGATGAATTGCCGCGTGGGCAGGTTGCGTCTGCACCATGACCATCAATCACCCGTTGATGCCGCTGCCACGCGCTGCGTACGCGCGCCCGGCTCGCGGCGCTCGAGTTCGTGCCATTCCGCATCGAGTTTGACTCTGCGCTCGTCTGCGTCCGCCGGTACCTCGGCATGCAGCAGGTCGCGCACGCGGCGGTAGAAACCACTGTGGTAGGTGCCCTGGAAGAGCATGGCCAGGTCATCGGTCTCGCGCCAGTTGCGCTGCGCGCCCAGTTGCGCACGTACGCGCTCATGGAAGATGGTGCCCGGCAACGGATAGGCCACCGACACACCAATGTCATAGGGCGCTTCGGCGCGAATCAAATCACGGGTGCGCAGGATGTCTGTCCAGTCTTCACCCGGATACCCCAGCATGACGAACCAGCCGCAGCGGATGCCATGTTCTTTCAAAGTACGCGTAGCCGATCGCACCTGCTCGAGTGTCGTGCCCTTGTCCATGGCATCCAGCACGGCCTGCGCGCCCGACTCGACTCCCATCCACACTTCCTCTGCGCCGGACGCGGCCAGTGCAGCTACCGTGCGTGGCTTCATCAGGTTCACGCGCGATTGCATCATGAACGGGATGCGCGCGTCACGGGCCGCTACATGGTCGGCAAAGGCTTCGATCCAGGCGGGCGTCAGGCCAAAAATATCATCGGCAAACCAGACGTGACCGGGATTGACCCGAGCGCGCAGCTGCGCCAACTCTTCGGCTGCGACGTGCGGGCTGCGCTGCGCGTAGCGGCGGCCCCACAGTGGTTTTGCGCACCAGTTGCAGCCGTACGGGCAGCCGCGCGAGGTGACCATGTTCCAGGAAAGTCGGCCGTGCGCCTGCGTCCAGGCCGACACATACCGATCAACCTGAACCAGATCCCAGGCGGGCAGGGGCAGGGTGTCCAGCTCGGTCAAGAAAGCACGCGCTGCCGTCCGATGCACGTGCAGCCGCGCACCCTCGCCGATGTTGAGCGGTCCTCCGGCCAGGGCCAGCCCTGCGATTTCGGCCAGCGGGGCCGTGCGGTCGGTGCTCCAGGCCGCGGCCAGTTCGCGTAAGGTGGGTTCGACCTCACCCAGGATGACTGCGTCCGCACCGGCCGCCAAATAACGCGCGGGGTGATCGCTGGCATCCGATCCGTTCACCGCTACGCGACAGCCGCGTTCCCTTGCCGCCCGCACCATGGTGAGTGCATCCTCGCGCATGCGCGCAGTGCACATCTTGGTGACGTAGTTGAAATTGTCCTCAACCACAGCCACCACGTCCGGCTCGGTCTGGTCCAGCGTACGCACGTACTCGTCCATGCCATCGGCCAGCATGGCATCGAACAGGTGGACCTCGAACCCGCGCTCACGTAGCACAGCCGCCGCGATGAGTGTGGCCAGGGGCGAGTACGGCTTCATCTTACGCAGTTGCTTCTCGTCATGCCGCAAGTAGAAAGAGTGCGCGAGCAACAGACGCGTGCGGCGCCGAGATTCGGTCATGTGCTCTCCATCTTGCGGGAATGAGAACGCGGGAATGCGCGGATGGTAACCCCCATAACCAACGCTCGAACAGGACCCTTCGCAACTGGGGGAGGGTCGACCCACCGTTGTCCCGCAATGTCAAGCGTTATTACAGCATGACTGCACCCGGGTTGCGTGCTCGGCTGTATGTGCTGGGTGTACCGGTCGATTTCGAGACCAATGACCAGACCGTCATACGTGCCCTGGCCGACAGCCTGAGCGCCGTTGGACCCGCCCAGCCGAGTGAAGTACCTCCGCCCCATGTGCCCGCTATTCGGCTTTGGCTGGCCGACCATGATACAGGATCGGCCAGCGCAGTATCCTTTCACACATCCGCTCCGCACGTGCTGGACATCGAGGGACCCGGTTTTCACGGACGGGCGGATGCGCAGGCGGGCCGCGCAAGCTGCACGCTGACCGGGGCCGCCCTGGACGACCGCGACCGGTTCCAGGACACGATCCTGGCCACGCTCATGCTCTTTCTGGTTACGCGTCTCGATCGTCAGCCATTCCACGCGGCGGCGCTGCAAGCACACGGGCGCGGCGTGCTGCTCACCGGTCCCAGCGGTGCCGGAAAAAGCACGCTCGCCTACGCCGCGCTGCGCAGGGGCTGGAACATACGGAGCGATGACACTGTTTACTTGCAAAGCAAACCGAACCTGCGTATTTGGACCAGACCCACGCGGCTTCATCTTTCGCCCGATGCCGCGCTTTGGTTCGACGAACTCGCCCACCAGTCCCCCGTGCCGCGCGACGCCGGCAAGTGGAAGCTCGTGGTCCGCGTCATGCAATCGGACCCCAGCCCCCCTCCACTCGAACAAGCTTTGACCTGTTTCCTGGAGCGTAGCACGGGTGCGCCAACCACCCGCCGACTGAGTGTCGATGATGCCATCGCCAGGTCGCTCCGAAACATGGAATCCGGCTTTTCTGCTTTTCGCGCCTCGATCGAACCCGTGTTGCACACGCTGATCAGCCAGAATGGAGCCTGGCTGGTGCACACGGGCAGCGATCCCCGACTCGCCGTCCTCGCGCTCGAGCAATTGCTGGATTCGAACGCACCGACATGAATACGGCGGCGGGACAGGGCCGGTCGCTCCTACGTGACACCCAAGTCCGACGCGGCGAATACTCCCGTGCGCTCTCGAGCTGCCTGCGGTTTCCCCTTCATTCGCAACACCTGCTCAAGCTCGAGCCGCAGGCTCTCGCGAAAACGCGCTGGCTGAAACTGCGCTGCCTGCGCGCGCAGCGTGGCCGGCGCGAATGATCCAGCCTCCGCAGTTTGCACGGCTTGCTGGAGCGCGTCCACAGTCTGCTCATGGAATAATACGCCCGTCTCACCATCGAGAACGATTTCCTGTGCACCGCCACTTGCATACGCGATCACGGGCGCGCCCGCTGCCTGTGCCTCGACCAGGGCAATGCCAAAGTCCTCTTCTCCTGCGAATACAAAGCCGCGCGCATGAGCTAGCTGCGCGGCCACCTGGGCATCCGGGATCCAGCCGGTAAACGAGATGTTGGACCTGGCCCGTCGTTGCAGCCGACCGCGCTCCGGGCCCGAGCCAATCACGATCAACCGGCGGCCCAGCGAATTGAATGCCTGTATGACTAGGTCAACACGTTTGTAGGGCACCAGCGCGCTCACTGTCACGTAGTAGTCGTCGCGCTGGTTGCCGGCTTGGAAGCGATCAATGTCAACGGGCGGATACAGCACAGTGGACGACTGTCCGTAGATGCGGGCGATGCGACGTTGTACGTGTTGCGAATTGGCCAGGAAGTGCGTTACGCGCGTGGCCGACAATCGGTCCCAGTGTTGCAGCCGGCCACGCGTGAGAGCCAGACCTGCGCGCACGGGCCAGGATGCACGGCGCGCATAGGCATCGTGCTGATCGTACAGGTAGCGCATGGGCGTATGGCAATAACAGATATGCGGTACACCGGCCGGCACATGCACACCTTTGGCCACGCAATGGCTGCTCGATATCACCAGGTCAAAGCCGCGCAAGTCGAAGCGCTCGATGGCGCCTGGGAACAGGGGCAGCGCATACCGATAGTTGCGTTTCAGTCCGGGCACGTGATTCAGCCAGGAAGTGTGAATGCGCAGACTCTCGATCTGGGCTGACACGGTGCCGCGTGCGTGTACCAGCGTAAAGATCTCCGCAGTTGGCAGCACACCAATGATCTCCTGCAGAACCCGTTCGCCGCCGCGCATGCCGGTCAACCAGTCGTGCACCAGTGCCACGCGCATCAGGCCGTCACCCGCCACGGTGAGTTGACATTCACCTTCAGCGCGCTGAGCATCTGCTCGGCCGCCAGGCCCCAGTCGAACCGTTCCAGCTGCGCAGTACCACGTTGCACGAGACGCGTGCGCTCCATGGGGTCATCCAGCAGTCGGCGCAGCTGCTCGATCCACGGTGCTGCCTGGAACGGAAGGATCGGGACGGCATCACCGAGCAGCTCGTGCGCGGCCGCATAATCACCTACCACAGCCGGCGCACCGCAGGCCAGTGCTTCCAGTGGTGGTCGCCCAAACCCTTCCGCCCATGATGGGAAGCACAAGGCCAGGGCTCCGCTGTACAGCGCGCGCAGCTCTGCATCGGTTGCATGTTCTACCACACGCAGCCAGGGCAGCGCGCCCAACTCGGCCGATCGGCTGTGAATGCGGCGCGCCCGTTTGCCCACCGCCACGAGCGTGAAGCGCCGGGTGGCCTGCACTTCTCGGAGCGCCCGCACCAGCAGCTCCATGTTCTTACGCCCATCACCCAGCCCGACGAACAGGAAGAAAGGCCCTTCCAGGTCGAGCTGCGCGCGCACCCTGGTCACGTCGGCCGCACTGGCTGGCGCATGGAATGGCTGGAGTCCCTGAGTCACCACGTGCACGCGCGGCGGCGCGCCGCTGATGCGCAGGATCTGCTCCGCGGTGCAATGCGTTGAGGTGAACACGTGGCTGGCGCGTGCCAGTGCCCAGCGCAGCGCATGCCGCTGAAACAGCGCGTACGATCGGGAAAACCATTGCGGATGTGTGAGCGGCAGCACGTCATGCACGAACAGCGCGTGCGGGCTCCCGGTCCAGGGTCCACTGTTGGCCGGATTGATGAGCAAATCGATTTGGGCGGCTCGGGCCATGCGCGGCAGCTCGAGCTGTTCCCACGCGTGGCCGCGCAACACACCGCGCAGCACGCGTACATGGCCAGGCAGTTCACCGACGCGCGCATTGGCGGGCACGAACAAGGCCGCGTCGGTGCGCTCGAACAAGGCGCCACACAGTCCGTGCGCAACACGCTGCACACCCGTCAGCCGGGCCGCCAGAAAACGGCCATTGAGTCCGAGTTTCATGCCCGCACCAGCACTCTCTCGGCCCGCTCGCCGGCCGCGCTGTCCAGGGCAAAGCCCATGGCGGCAATCAGCATGATCATCTGGCCTATGCCGTGGGCGAACGTCCATTCCACGAAGCCCAGTGCGCAGGCTACCCCAAATGCCCAGAGCAACGCGCGCTGCAGCGGGATGTCGGATGCGCCGGCCGCGCCGGCCAGCCGTTTCGCTTTCACGCCCCGCAGCAGCATGCGCAATGTGCTGCCCTGAAAGACCAGCAAAGCAATGAGGCCGATCGCCCCAACTTCGGCCGCCATCTGCACGAACGTGTTCTGGGCGGTGGGCAAATAATCCCAGAGCCAGCTGACCCCAGGGCCATATTCCTGCAGGCTCTCGGCAAATCCGCCCGGTCCTACACCGATCAGGAGGTGTGCACGAAACATGAGCACACCTGCCAGCGTCAGTGCGGCTCGCTGCTCGACCACCCAATCGCCAATGGTGCTGGCAATGCGATCGCGGATAGCGCCGCCCGAAAGGATGTCGAGCACGATACCCGCAATAAGCGCGGTTACCCAGATACGCACAGCAAAACGGCGCTCGCCCACTACGAGCAGCAACAACGTTGACACCAGCACGGCCAGCCAGCTACCGCGTGAAAACGTGGCTACCAATCCGATCACGGCTGCGCCCAGACCGGCGCGGGCCAGCGTGCGCGTGCCGCGCGTGGACGCAACGTCGCAGGCGTAGACCGAGAAGGGCAGACACAGAGCCATGAACATGCCCAGCTCGTTGGGCCAGCCAAAGCCGAGTGCAGCCCGGTTGAGTGTGCTGGTCGGCCGTAGGAAGCGGGAGGGAATTACGCCCATCGTTTCCAGCAAAGCCAGGCCGCCGCACACAGCGGCCAGACCGGCAATGGTGAGCGCGATGGTACGCACGCGTGAGGGCGCCAGGCCCAGCTCCGTGATGGCCACAAACAGCAGTGCCAACAACACGGACCAGTTGATCAGCTCACGCATGGCCAACAACGGATGTTGCGCCAGCGCAGTGGCGCACATCAATACTGCCAACAGCAAGAGCGTGGCTCGCCATGGAATCGAGCGCCAGGGCAGCGGCCGCGGATCCGCGCCCCGGCCCAGCAGCCATGCCATCAGCACGATACCGCTCGCCACTAGTGCGGGCGCCACGCGTGCGCTTTCAGTGCTATACAGCGCGGGCAGCGGCAACGAGTAGATGAGCAGATGCAGCGGATCCAGCCAGCGTGCTCCGGTCAGCACAACCAGGCTGGCCGTGGCCAACACGGCGCCTGCAATAGCCACCGTTACGTTGGTGGTCATTACCCCCACGAACCCGAGCACAGCCCCGCAACCCAAAGCAGTTGCGCTCAACAACGCCACAGATTGCGCCAGCGACATGGGTGCGCGCAGTGCCAGGAGCTGACGCGGAATCATGCGCGCAACTCCCCCCTCGACCAGGCCGCGTTCGCTTTGGACGTGCGTAATGCAGAGGACAGCAACTGCCACTCGGCGCGCGTCAACGCCTGGCCGGCAGCGTACAGCAAAACGATCAGCCCGCTGTACAGGATTGCTGCGAATACGGGCGGCACGGGCAACGCCGCCACAGTCAAGGCTAGCATGAAGCCCAGGAACGCCAGTATGACCGGACGACGCCGTGGTAAAGTTGCGCTCGCGCGCGACAACACAGCCACTAAGGCGAACGCGAGGATGACCTCGGCCGTGAGTTTGGCCAGGGCCATTCCAGTCACGCCATAGCGCGGTATCCACCACCAGCCCAACAGGAGCTTCAGGGTGCAGCCCGCCACGTACGCGATGGCAAGGGGTGCCATACGATCGGCGGCGCTCAGCAGGTAGCTCGCCAGGATGTTGATGACCAGCGCAGCCAGCGCAGGAGCCAGGAAAGCAAGCACGGTAGTGGTCTCGGTGTAGGCAGCACCGAATAGAAAGAGCGTGAGTGGCGTGCGAACCAGCCAGAGCACGGCACTGCCCGCTACGCCCATCAGCAAGAACAACTCGAGCGTGCGGCGGCTGGCAAATGCGCGCACCTCGGCCGAGGTCGTGCGCGCCAGGCGCGGATAAATTGCGGCGGCAGCAACGACGGCCAGTGCATGCACTGCGTCTACCAGTTTGTAACCTGCCGCATACACACCTACGGCGCCTGCACTGCCCAGTCGCTGCACCAGCAGCACATCGAATTTGTAGAAGATGGTGAGCGCCAGGAACGCAACCGCAAACGGCGCCGCGGCGCGCAGGAGCGCGCGCACTTCCGGCCAGTCCGGTGCGGTCCAGCCACGTGCCCCGGCCGGCAGCCGATGCAATAGCCAGAGCAATGCGGCGGCCTGCCCAACCGCATAAGCTGCGGCGAAGTGCGGCACACTGCGCGTCCATACGACCAGGACAATGCCCAGCAGTCCGCAGGTTGCGCCAAACCACACACTGGCCTCCAGCCAGATGTGCATGCGCTCATCAGCTTGAAACCAGGCGCCCAGATTGTCCACGAACGAAGCGCACGCATGGCCCATGGCCAGCAGAACGGCTGCATGCACGATTGCGTCCGGGTAATCCAGCACATAACGCGCAACCAACCAGCTGATGCCGATCATGAAGCAGGAAGAAACCAGCTTGATCCGATGCGCCGCGTTTAGAATGGTGGCCGCGCGCGCCGGGGTTCGCGCTAGTTCGCGCACCAGCAGTGGCTGCATTCCCAGCGTGCCCAGGATGCTCAGGATCATGGCAAACGAGGCGGCCGCGCCGTACGCGCCAAACTGTGCCGGACCCAACAGGCGCGCGGCTACCAGCCCGGCGCAAAACGTGAGTGCACGGGGCAGCACATAAGCGCCCATCAGAGCAGCGCCGTTGAGCAGCAGACGGCGCAACGCTTCGGCGCCGCCCATCCCCTGCGGTACCACGGCCTCGCCGGGTTGTAGAGCTGGGTTCACATCTCGTCCGATTGTCCGCGCAGGACAACCGGAACACTGCGCAGGAGGATGCGCAGGTCACCCAGAAGCGAGCGATTGCGTACGTATTCCAACTCGAGTCGTGCGCGTATTGGGTAGGGTGGACGCCTGCGGCCCAGGCTGGTCCAGGCACCGATCAGGCCGGGCTTCGCGCGCAGCAGATCATCGCCGCGCGGGCCGTAGTTGCGCAGCTCGGCTTCCACGATGGGCCGCGGTCCAATCAACGACATTTCACCGCGCAGCACATTGAACAGCTGCGGGATCTCATCGATGTAGGTATGCCGCAGCACACGACCCAGGAAGGTGATACGCGGATCGGTAGCGGCCGGCAGCTTGTAACCATTGCGCACGTACCGGTCGAATAACTCGGGCTCCCGATCCAGTCGCTCTTCGGCATCAACGGACATTGTGCGCAGCTTCCAGCAGAGGAAGGATCGGCCGCCCAGACCCAGACGGCGGTGCCCGAAGAAGATGGGACGCCCGGTGAGCGCGGTGGCAAACATGCCCAGCAGCAATGGGGGCAAAGCGAGCACGAGCAACAACAACGCACCGACCATGTCGAAAACGCGATGTCTCGCGCTCGCGGCCGGTGACACCATCACGAACGCGCGCCGGCGCGGCCGCGCCCGATTGGGCTTTCGTCTGAGAGCTACTCCCATACTTCTTCCGCACGCCTGGCATTGTCGCACACCACAATGGTACCACCAATGCGACCACCCGCCTGACGCACCAGCTCTGTGGCTCGCTCCAGATCGTCTGCCGTTGTGCGTCCCGCTTCCAGCACCAACGCGATTGGTACTTCGGAAGCCGCGGCCGCAGATGCACTGGCAAAGTCGACCAAATTGTTGGATTGCAACACCTCGGCTGAGCTGTTGCTTACCGCAAGGGCGTGGGATCGGGAGGTGGGTATTTCATCCAGGCTCGGCACGGGCGCCAACAACGCCTGGCGCAGTACACCCACCAGATCATTGCTGCGCATGTTGCCTACCGGTGCAATTACAATGCGCAGCGGTCCGCGACCATTGACCGACGCATGCTGCACGACTGCACCCAACTCTTGAGTTGAGAAGCGCAAACCGTCACGCGTGCGCACGGCTACACCGAGCACGGGCGCCTGCGTGATGCGCGTTACCTGCGTGGCGCGGCGCACGCGGCGGTCGGCGCGATCGGTGACTACCAGCGTCAGCAAAGCGCACAGGCTGGCCAGCATCCAGCCGACGGCCAGGCCCAGCTTCTTGCGCGGCCATATCGGCTTGTAGCGCAGCGCGGGCGGATCGATCACCTGCACGTTGGCAAAAGAGAGGGCTTGCCGCAGTTCTTCCTGGCGCAAGCGCGCCTCCGTCATCACCAGCACTTCACTCAGGACGCGCGTAGCGCGCTGGCGTCGTACCAGCTCGATACCCTGGCGCGGCATGGAGGCGAGCGAAGAATCCATCTGGACCAGCAGTGCCTCGTGTTGCGTGATCTCATCGCTCAGTGTAGTGCGCAAGTCGGCGGCCAGGGACGAGAGCGCGCGATCCATGTAATTGATCTGATCGAGCACGAGCTTGAACTCGAGATTCTGTTCGGTGCGGCGCGACGCCAACTGGCGCCGCTGTTGCTCCAGTGCGTTGAGCTGCGCCAGCATCTGGCCAACGGCTTCGTTCTCACGAAACGCAGGATAGGAAAGCAGCTTGCTCCAGCGCTCTCCCGGTGTGGACGTCGAATCTGCGCGCGCCAGCACGGACTCAATGGCGCGCAGGTGACTACGCGTAACCTCGAGCCCGGCCCCCAGCTCGGTGTAGCGCGTGATGAATGCTTCGCTTTGAATGCTCGGGTCAACCAGCCGATGCTGCCGCTGTAAGGCCTCCAACTGAGCCTCCGACTGCGTCAGCTCCGCCTGCGTCTCCCGCGCAACAGCCCGCAGCGAATCGATGTTCTGACTGCTTTCCCGTTGCTGGATGTGCGTGCGCAACTCGACAAAACGTGCCACTGCGGACTCGGTTACGGTGCGGGCAATGCCCGGATCCGGGTCCGTGAACACGACTCGCACCACGTTGGCATCGCGGCGCGTGCGCGTAGGAACCACGCGTGAGCCGACTCGCCGTACGGCCTCGCCGAACGGGAGCGTTGTGATCTTGATGCGTTCGGGACCATTGCGTTTGCGCGCGCGGAACACGACATCCAGTCCGCCGAAGCTGGCCGCCGCACCCGCCTGGTAGGTGCCTACCACCGGGTTCTTCTCGGCCGCTTCCGGTTCGGTGCCCGACACCGAGCGGGGCGACAATCTGCGCACTTCGATTCGATCCGCGGCCAGCCATTGCGCCGAGTACGTCGCCGTAATCGTGCTGTCGCGCGTGACGAATGCGGCGAACAACGAATCACGATGCCAGCCGCGCGGCGCGATCACGGTGGCGCTCAATGCCGCATCGCGCACCAGCGCTTCCGCCACCGTGCGGCTGCTCAGCAGCTCGAGATCGTTGGCAAACGGATCGCCGCCCATGCGCATGAAGCCGAAAATCGAGGCGGCGCCCGAGCTGACCCCGGGACTGGGTGGTGGTTCGCCGATCCGCAGTTTGGCTTCTGCGCGGTAGATGGGTCGGGCGGTCAGGACCAACGCAGCGGCCAGGCCGAAGACCAGCGCAAAAACCACGGTGCTTGCGCGCCAGCGGCGGCGCACCAGCGCAGTCCAGCCGGCCAGCGGGTTGTCGTTTGGGCGCTCGAAGGCTCGCATATCAGCGGATGATGGCACTGGTGATCAGGGCCACGGCGACCGAACCAGCCGCGCTCAGCAGGATGCCCATATGCTCGCTCGCCCAGCTCCGGCGTCCGACCAGGATCTCGTCGCCTGATCCCAGTTTGGTGTCGAGCGGCGGCGAATCCAGCTTGAACTCTGCCACCACCACCCCACTGGGTCGTCGGATCACAATCCGATGCGGATTTGCCGTTGTCATGAGGCCACCGGCCCGCGCCAGCACATCTCTCACCGTGAAAGTCGGGTCGATATGGAATAACCCCGGCGCGCGCACCTCACCCAACACGGAAATGCGTACCAGGGGCGTGATGCGGAGGACCGGATCCACCAGCTCATTCGCGAACGCTTTGCGCAGATCCAGCTCGACTTCCGCAAACGGTCGGTCGGCCACTTTCAGGGTGCCAATGATGGGCAGCAACAGAAAGCCATCTGCGCCCAGGATGAATTCACCGGAAAGGCCCTGTTCGTTGCGCACCTCGATGCGTACGGCATCGCCCGGACGTAGCCGAACCGCCGGTCCCTGCGCGCACGCACGCGCGAAAGCACCGGCGAACAGGAGCATACCGGCGACCAATGCCGTAGTGGCAAATGCCCGCATGAGTTTACTGCTCGAAAATGAAGGGTTTAGTGAGGACCGAGGCAGCACCGATCACGGACGCGGTGCGCATCCTCGTCCGCTGAACTCTGCCTGCTTACCAAATCCCCGTCGCAGGGCCAAGAGTTCCTTTAACCAAGAAAAAACTGTCGGAATTCAGCCAGCCTCGAGCCCATTACACCTGAAACGGACACTGATCGACGTTGGTGGACTTAAGGCTCGAGTCATCCAAGGTCCATCTGATTTGGGCTTGCGCTCGTCAGGATCAAGTGTGTGAAGCTGTGGTCCGACTGGAGTTCCCGCCAGTTCGCCGCCCCCGGGCCGGTGCCGTGGCACCTGTCCCGCTGATGGTCGCCAGCCGCAAGACCGGCCGGTTCAAGGCTCGCCCACACCCCGTTTTGCCTGGTCCGGGACGGCGTACCCCTTGCAACTGCCGCGTTCGGGTGGAGCACGCGTTAGCAGCCGGACCCCCGGGGGTCGCAGGGCGGGGTGAGATGAGCGGGCGAGACGCGAGCGTGAGTTTTCCTGCCGGTTCCAAGGCGTATTTCCTCGAGCAGATTGCCGAGAACATCCGCGAGATCATATGGATGTTCGATTCGGCCACGAATACCGTTTGCTACGTCAACCCGGCTTACGAACGGATTGTGGGCCTGCCGGTCGCCCGGTTGTATGAGGATCCCAAGGCCTGGCACCACGCCGTTCATCCGGACGACCACGATCGCGTGCTAGTCCACGGCTATCCGTTGGTGGAAGTGGACAACCTCGAGTTCCGGATTCTGCGGCCGGACGGCGAAGTGCGCTGGCTCTGGTCACACAAGTCCACGGTCCACGATGACCGGGGAACGGCACTCGGCGTGGTAGGCGTAGTGGAAGACATTACCCACCGAAAACGCGCCGAGCACTCACTCGAAACATCGCTCTCCCTTTTGCGCGCTACGCTGGATTCCACGGCAGACGGTATTCTCGCGGTTGACGCAGAGGGCGGTATTACCGGCTTCAACCGGCGTTTCCTGGAATTGTGGAAGATCCCAGATTTTGTCGCTGCCCGCGGTGACGACCAGGTGTTGCTGGGCTACGTGTTGAACCAATTGACCGCCCCTGATTCATTCCTGGACCGGGTTCAGCGCCTCTATGAAGAGCCGGGCGCGGAGAGCGATGACGTCATCGAATTCAAGGACGGGCGCACCTTTGAGCGCTACTCCCGGCCGCAGCGTCTGGGAGACCAGGTCGTGGGCCGGGTCTGGAGCTTCCGCGATGTTACCGCTCGTGTGCGCGCCGAAGAGGCGCTGCGTCAGCGCAACCGGCGCCTGGACATTCACACGAACGTCTTGTTACGACTGGCGCGCCGCCGCATTCGACACGCCTCGGATCTGCTGGTCGTACTGCCCGAGGTCACCGAGGCTGCTGCTGAGATGCTGGGTACCGAGCGGGTTGGCGTTTGGGTGCTTGATTCGTCCCATTCGAAGATCCGCGCCATCGAAATGTACGAGCGCACCAAACGCGTGCATTCCGCCGGCATGGAGTTGGCCCGCTCCGACAATCCCGCTTACTTCGAAGCCATGGAGCTGGAGCGCTCGATAGATGCCAGTGATGCGGCCAACGATCCCAGGACTCGTGCCTTCAAAGACAGCTATCTGATGCCCCTGGGCATCACTTCCATGTTGGACGCTCCCATTCGTGCCGCCGGCCAGCTGCACGGTGTGGTTTGCTTCGAACACGTTGGACCGGCGCGTCGCTGGTCGGCAGAAGATCGTACGTTCGCTGGCTCCATTGCTGACCTGGTCTCTCTCTCCATCGAATCGGCGGAACTGCAGCGCGCCGAAGATGGCGTGCAGCTCATGCTGGCTGCGAGCCGGATCCTGGCATCATCGATTGACTATCACACCACGCTCAACAACGTCGCGCATCTGGCCGTGCCGACACTGGCCGATTGGTGCCTGGTTTCCGTTGTTGAGGACGGTATTCTGCGACGCGTGGCAGTTGCGCACCGCGATCCCGACAAAGAACCCCTGTTGCAGGAGCTGGAGCGCCGCTATCCGGTTCACTCGGCCAGGACGGTTGCTTCGAACGTAGTGGAAACCGGTGAATCCGAGCTGGTACCTGAGCTCACCGATGAGCTGCTGCGCGAGCGAACCGTTGATGCCCAGCACATGAAGATCATTCGCGATGCCGGCGTTCGATCGTACATGGCGGTACCGTTGCGCGCGCGCGGCCTGGTACTGGGTGCTATCACCTTTGCGTCCTCGAGTCGCAGCTACGATGGGCAGGACCTGGCGCTCGGGCGAGAAATCGCCAACCGCGCCTCCCTGGCCATCGACAATGCGCGTCTGCACGCCGGCGTGCATGCAGCCAGCAAGGCCAAGAGCAGCTTCCTGGCGGTGATGAGTCACGAGCTGCGCACGCCCCTTTCCGCCATCACGGGTTACGCCGATTTGCTCGAGGCAGGCATCCCGGATCCGGTCACGCCCAAGCAGAAGGAGCAGATTGGCCGCATCAAAGTCAGCGCCTGTGAGCTGCTTCGCATCATAGAGGAGATTCTTGCCTTCTCCAGACTCGAGGTCGGTGAAGAACGCTTCCGGATCGAGGACGTCGAGCTCAACGTGTTGACCCAGGAAATAGGCAAGCTCGGCAATGCGATGGCTCGGCAGCACGGTCTGGAATTCCGCGTGGTCACGCCCGAGCAGCCGTCTTTCCTGCGCACCGACCCGCGTAAGGTCCGCCATATCCTCATCGACCTCATCTCAAACGCCGTCAAATTCACGGACCGCGGATTGATCGGGCTGGAGGCCGAGATCCAGGACGGCACGGCCGTTTTCCGTGTCACTGATACCGGCATCGGCATTGCCCCCGAAAACCAGCAGAGAATCTTCGAACCCTTCGTCCAGGTCGAAGACGCGCTCACCCGCGAGAAAGGCGGCACTGGCATTGGTCTGGCCGTGGCCCAGCGCCTGGCTCGCCACCTGGGCGGCGATGTGACCGTGCAAAGCAACTTGCAGCACGGCAGCACCTTCATCCTGACGCTGCCCACGGATCCTGGCTCCGGCGAAGAGCCGGCCTGACCCTGGCGCACGCCCCGGTCACCGCCAATTGTGAAGTCGGCAACCGCGAGGCCAAGAAAAACCGTAAGATTCTAACAATGCAAGGCCCCAAACCCCGCGCGCGAAGCGAAGCGCGCCCACCAGCGCAGCGAAGTGCGCCCGTTAGCGCCCGCCGCAGGCGCGCCCGCTTGCGCAGCAAGCGTGAACAATGAAGAAGATGACATCGCTCCTCATCATGCTGGTGGTCGGCCTCCTGCTCTTCTTTGCTGCCATTCGGCAGAAGCCACGCGTCGATGATTGGACCACGCAATTCGCCATCGAGCCCGATGAACTTTCCACGGTCGGTCGCAACGCATACTTCATCCTGGAGCCCGGTCACCGACTCGTCCTGGAAAACGGCAATGAACGACTGATCATCACCGTACTGGGCGAAATCAAGCGCGTAGGCAGCATCGATACACGCGTGATCGAGGAGCGCGAAACCGTGGCCGACCAGTTGATCGAGATCTCACGCAACTACTTTGCTATCAGCAAACGCACCAACAGCGTGTTCTACTTCGGCGAGGATGTGGATGTCTACCGGAACGGTCAGGTGGTTGGGCATGAAGGCGCGTGGCTGGACGGTGTCAACGGCGCGCGCTTTGGCATGATGATGCCCGGCGTGCCGCTACTCAGATCACGTTACTACCAGGAACTGGCACCCGGTCAGGCCATGGATCGCGCCGAGATCGTCAGCCTCACCGATACGCTCACTACCACGGCCGGCAATTTCCGCGGGCTCCTGAAAGTGCTGGAGACCACACCCTTGGAACCGGGCGTGCGCGAATTCAAATACTACGCACCGGGTGTAGGCCTGGTCCGCGATGGATCGCTGCGCCTGGTCACTCACGGGATGAGCCAGCAGTCTCAATGATAGTCGGAACGGATTAACGGACAAACGGACGGGCACGAGGACGAGCACGAGAACGTTCACCAACGACGATTCGGAAACCAGCGTCATCGTGAACGTAGTCGTGCTCGTTCTCGTGCTCGTCCGTTAATCTGTTATCTGTTATCTGTTATCTGTCTATTGCTCCACCCGCAACGTGACGATGTAGGTGTCGTTGGGGATGGGCCGGTTGGAGCGCGGATCCGGCCGCAGGCCCACTACCGTGATCGTATGATCGCGAAAGCGCGCGCTGCGCGGGTCGAGGTTGGTATGCAATTCCAGTGAGGTCCAGGCCATGCGCCCAATCGTGACCGGCACGCGCAGCTTGGCATCACCGGCCCACACACAGGTCACATCGACCGGACAGCGGCTGTCTCCCTCTACGCCCCGAAATCCGATCAGTAGTCCTCCCGAGCCGACGCGCGCGGTCTGACCCACGCGCAACTCGAACGTCTGCCCCACTTCACTGGCTACCACGGCATCATCCGGGTCCATGCTGAGTGGAGCCTCGGTGGCAGAACTGCAAGCCGCAACTGCGGCCATCAGAGGAATCAAAACATGCAATCGTTTCATACGTCGACGTTCCTTTCGCTATGACGGTTGTGCACTGCAAGCTCCCAGTTCCGGCGTCTGCAGCCTCTATTTTACAACGCGCAGCGCCGTGCGATCCCTGACGCGTCCTATTCTGCAGACGAAGTTGCCAGGGCGCTCGTCATGTTCGGCTCCAATTCCATGACGTAATCCGCAATCTGCCGGAAGGCCGGCTGATGGGATACCAATAGAATCGTGCGATTGCCTCTCAATTCCGCCAGCGCCGCGACTATAG
>JBOHRF010000029.1:0-31295 GCA_050732575.1 Longimicrobiales bacterium | reverse complement strand
CAGGTAGCCTGCACCCACGCCTGCACCGCCCACGTAGACCTCGCCCACGGACCCGTCCGGTACTTCGCTGCTGCCGTTGAGCAAATACAGTTCGGTGTTCGCCAGCGGCCGCCCCACCGGCATGATCCGACCCAACGTCGTGAGATCTTCGGGAATCGGGAAAGTCGCCACAATGCCCGTGGTCTCGGTCTGACCGAACATGTTGATGGCATCAGTGCGCATACCGAGCGACTCTCGCCACTCCTGTACGACATCGGTAGGCAGCGGTTCACTGGCGGATACAATGAGGCGCAGCCGGTTGTCCAGCAGCTCGGTCCGCTCGGCGTGTTGCAGACTGCGCAGCGCTTGGTTGCAGGCGCGCCAATACGACGGCACGAGATCGATTACGGTCACGCCGGCTCGCTTGATCTCGCCAAATAGCTCAACCGGGTTCTCGGTCAACGGGCGAGGTGCAATCACGCATTGCGCGCCCAAACTGAGCGGCATAAAGAGTTGGCGCACTGATGACGAAAATGCGATCGACGCTGTGTGCAAATAGACGTCATCGTCGCGCACGCCGATGCGCGCTGGCAAAGCGCGCAAATAGTGAGCAAGGTTGGCCTGCGTGATGATCACGCCCTTCGGCTCGCCCGTCGAACCGGACGTGTAGATCACATAGGCCGGATGATCGGGGTTCCACTCGATCGGCGGATCGATGGTCGGATATGCCGAAAGATCATCTTCTAAGAACAACACTGCGCGGTCGTGCAAATTGAGCCGGTCCACCAGGTGCCGTTGACTGACCACCACCTCGGTGACCGCATCGCGCAGTACGAAAGCAATTCGCTCGGCCGGATAACTCGGATCGACGGGTACATAGCCTGCTCCGGCCTTCAGTACCCCCAGGATTGCGGGCGTCAGCTCCGTGCCTCGCTCCGCACATACACTCACCAGTTGCCCGGGCTGCACGCCCAGCGAAATCAGACGATGCGCGATTCGGTTGGCTCGTTCGTTCAGCTCGCGGTAGGTGAGCACATGTTCGCCGCACCGGACGGCGGCAACATCAGGCCGGCACGCCGCCTGTTTCGCGACACTCACGTGCGCCGCTTCTGGGACGGCTGGCCAGGGTCCGACGATGGGTTCCTGTGCGCTCACTGCCCCGGCTTGTTTGGTAAGATCGCTCACCTGACCCTCAGGTCCTGGTCATTCGGTTGCTTCGACACCACTCGTCCTGCCTGAATCCCCGGAGCTTCTCGTCGAGTCCTGCCAGTCCCAATACAACGGTGACGTCGAGCCGTTGATTCCACATTGCCAGCCCGTCCATGGGTCAGGCACCACCGCTCGCTCAAGCCGGCGGCATCGCCTTCGAAATGGTAAGAAACGGGTCGAGATCACACCTGGGCGATTGGTATCGCCGTCCGAGATTCCGGCGCTTCCCTGGAGCAAGAAGCGCGCTTTGCCATGGAAACCCATATAAGCGGCTGCCCTGCAACAAGAAGCGAGATTTTGCATCAGATTGATGGAACGATACGTACGGGGGTTGTTGCATCACCGCAACGCACAGCTCGGTTTACCCGTTTCTCGCGCGCGACAGCAGCTCCAACTAGTGCTGCGACGCGTATCTGGCACCCGCGGGCTGTGACGCGCGCATGAGGTCCCAATTCAGCTCCGTGGCGCCCAGTCTAAGTACCTCGAGGCGGGCATTTGCGCATTGCACGGCCACAGCGCCCACAAAACCTGGACCGGGATCGAAGTGACAGAGAGACCAGTCCCCGGCGCTAATGGGGTCGTCGACCAGCCACCGGACTTCCAGGGGCGAGTCGGTCGCGCACGGAACGGCAAAGTGATCGAATGGCCGGCCCAGGCCTTCACCAATTGCCTTGACCACCGCCTCCTTGCGAGTCCAGACCCGGAAAAATGCGCCCGCGCGTTGCGGCTCCGGGAACGAGCGCAGGGTCTCGGCTTCCGGCGAGGAGAAGTAGCGGTCTGCAATGTTTTGCATTTCCTCCACTGGCCGCACGTTCTCCAAATCGATACCCAGCTCGGCCGTGTACGTGAACGCGAATGCCGCCCGACCACCTGCATGGGCAAGATTGAAATGCAGCGGTTGCCGGTTCGATTTTGATTGCAGGAAAGGTTTGCCCGAGGCACCCTGCACAAGCTTCAGCTGGTCGGGACTCTCACCCAGATACACTCCCAGCAACACGCGCAACATTCCGCGCCCGACCACGTATCGCTGACGATCCCGTTCAAAGCGAAAACGGGCCGCCCTGAGCTGCTCATCGGGCGCCAGTAGTTGTGTTAGCCAGTGCGCAGGAAACGCCGCCTCGTCCAGGTCGACCAGCCAAACCTGTACGAGCGGCCTGGGCAACACGTCGCCCTCACTGAACCGGAGTCCGTGCAAATCTGTTGGCCGCAGAAAACCCCCCATCCGGCGCCGAACGCATGCGGGCGCGAAAAGCGAGAGGCAAACGTGAGCACCCGAGGACAAACTTCGGGTGCTCGGCGTTGCGGTTTGTTAGAAGATCGTGTACACGAAGGGCGCGAGCGCGGACCCCTGTGCGAGCACCAACAGCGCGCTCACCAAACCCATAATGACGAGAATGGGCAATAGCCACCATTTCTTGCGCTCACGCATGAACGCCCAGATCTCGCGTGCCAAACTGGCCATGATTTGATCCCTCCGTTAGAACTGCCGTTTGAGATTGCCGCGCCGCTGTCCCTCTGGCCGTGCATGCCAATACGAATCCGTGGTCCGCTTCGGGATGAGCGTATTACCCGTTGCCAGCCGCCGAATCAAGCCGATCGGAGTGATAACAATGAAAAAGACCACGCCCATGAAAATCGGCGTCGTGACCTTGGAAAGCACCAGGCCGAATTTCATCCAACCGCGATAGACGGGTCCCAGCTGTCCGGGGATCAATAACCCGGCCAATACCAGGAGCACACCCAGTGTGAGCGTGATGGTGAGCAACGTCTGGTGGCCGCGCCACCACATGATGAGGCTGAGGGCGAGAAACGCACCGCCCACTGTGAGCCCGAATTTGCGCCCTTCGGCGGGCGTCAATCGAGCTGGAATTCCTGCAGCCAACTCTGATCCTCCTCAGATACGGGTTGCACCTGCTTGTCCAGCAGGTAGGTGCCCAATACCAGGTAGTCAATGTGTGTGCGCATGAAGCAGCGGTAAGCATCTTCCGGTGTACAGACGATCGGCTCACCGCGCACGTTGAACGAGGTGTTCACCAGAACCGCACAACCGGTCTTGTTCTCGAATTCCTTGATCAACGCGTAGTAGTTCGGGTTGGTATCCGGTGTCACGGTTTGAACCCGCGCCGAGTAATCAATGTGCGTGATGGCCGGAAGGTCCGAGCGCGGTACGTTGAGCTTGTCGATGCCCCACAGCAGATGCTGCTTATCGGACATGGGGATTTGCCGCTCGTCCTTGACCGGTGCCACTAGCAGCATGTACGGCGAGTCGCAGTTCATCTCGAAATAGTCCGCTACCCGTTCCCGCAGGACGCTGGGCGCAAAGGGACGAAAGCCCTCGCGGAATTTGATCTTGATGTTCATCTGCGCCTGCATGCGCGGACTGCGCGGGTCACCCAGGATACTGCGTGAACCCAGGGCACGCGGTCCGAACTCCATGCGACCGTCAAACCAGCCAACGATTTTTTCCTGCGCTAGCAGGTCGGCTACTTTGCTGTGCAAGGCAGGCCGCTCGAGTCGCTCGAAGGGAATGCCGCGTTGTTTGAGAAATGACTCGATCTCCGGGTCGCTGAAAGCCGGTCCCAGATAGGCGCCTTTCATGGCGTCCTTCCCGGCCGTGACCGTGCGCGCGCCCTTTCCTTCCCGGTGCCATATCAGCTGTGCAACGCCCAGCGCGCCGCCCGCGTCACCTGCGGCCGGCTGAATCCAGATTTCCTTGAACGGGCCTTCCCGCAATAGCCTGCCATTGCCGACGCAATTCAAAGCCACGCCGCCAGCCAGGCACAACGCATCCAGGCCAGTCTCTTTGTGCGCCGTGCGCGCCATGCGCAGCATGACCTCTTCACAGACCACCTGGACCGAACGCGCCAGATCCATCTCGCGCTGCGTCAGCTTGGATTCCGGAACGCGTGGAGGACCGCCAAACAACTGGGCAAATCCACCGTTCGTCATGGTTAGGCCAGCCAGATAGTTGAAATAAGCCTGATTGAGGGTGAACGAACCGTCTTCCCGCAACTCCATCAGCTCTTGGTAGATCAGGTCGACGTACTTCGGCTGGCCGTAGGGCGCCAAACCCATCACCTTGTATTCGCCGGAGTTTACTTTGAAGCCCGTGAAATACGTGAAGGCCGAGTAAAGCAATCCCAGCGAATCGGGCCAGCGCAGCTCCTTGATGATTTCCATTTCGTTGCCGCGACCCGCGCCGATCGTCGAAGTCGCCCATTCGCCCACGCCATCCATCGTCAGGATTGCGGCTTCCTTGAACGGCGACGGGAAGAATGCGCTGGCTGCATGCGATTCATGATGCTCCGCATACATCAGCGGACCCATGTAACCAAGCGCGTCCCGAAGCTCCCGGTCTGTGAAGAGCTTCTCCTTCATCCACAGAGGGCCGGCCTTGAGGAATTGCCCTACGCCCTTGGGCGCGACACCCAGATACGTTTCCAGGATGCGTTCGAATTTGAGCAGGGGCTTGTCGTAGAACCCAACATAATCCAGGTCCGCGACCGTGATGCCGCCCTGTTTCAAGCAGAATTCGACCGCCTGTTTGGGGAAGTTGGAGTCCCCCTTCTTGCGCGTAAAACGCTCCTCCTGCGCTGCCGCCACAATTTCGCCATCGCGTAACAAACACGCGGCGCTGTCGTGGTAAAACGCAGAAATGCCGAGTATCTCCAAAACGAGCTCCGTGAAGTGGACCTGGTTTGATTCGGTGATCAGTCGCGCAGGCGGTCGTGCAAGACTCGGACGGGCTGACCCGCTCGCCCGCCCACCGTACGTAACATTCTGAAAGTAAATACCTTGCAGCGTTTTATGAGGGGTTGATTGCCCCCCCTTCCAGGTCGGTCACTGTTGCGTTTACGCTACAAAGGTGGCAGGTCCCGGGGAACTCAAATTCATGGTCACAGCCGGCACGGGCGCGCACCGGCTGGCCGAATCGGGCCTACGCCGGCGCGCGACTCCAGTGAGGCAGCGTTAGGCGACCACCTTTTCTGAGCTCCACTCGAGCGCATCGGCCTTCATGAACGCGGGCGGCTCGACACCAAACATCTTCAGCACCGTTGGGGCCACGGAGCGTAGCGAGACACGGTCCTCGAACACGCGATGCTCCCGCTCCGGTGTCCGGATCCACAAGGCGCCATCCGGGTGATGCATGCCGCTTTTCACCGTCTCGGACCCGTAGAACTGCTCGAAGAAGCTGACCGAACGTCCCTGCTCGTTGCTGAGCACGGCCGTTTCGGGTATCGCATCGAATAGCGCAGCTCCGGCGGACACGGTATGAGCGCCTTCTCGCAGCGTGCGCATCAGCGGTCGACCATCAACCTGGAGCGCGCGCAGGCGCTGCTCGGTCAGGCCCGCATCGGCCTCGCTATTCAGGTGCACGTGGAATTGCTCAGACATCACAGGAGAACACTTGTGGGCCACCGTAACACCGGCAAACTCAAGAAAGCGCTCGAAATCGCGCGGCCGATAGAAGCGCTTGCCACCCGTGTCTTCATACAGCAGGCAAGGCTGCTGACCGAGCGCGGTGGCAAATACCAACGTGACATCGTCACCAGCGAGCTTCAGGAACCGACCCAGCAGGCCGTCCATCTCTTGATACCCGTACAGAACGGCGTCACCGTAATCCAAACGCTCGTCCTCCGTAGGCTTCACCTTGAAAGGTTCGGGATCCATGTAGCGCCAGTAGGCGTGCTGCATGTGCGCCGTGCTATTCAGAAAGAAGGTCGAGAACTGTGGTTTCTGCGATTGGAATATGGAGCGGAATACATCGAATTGCAGTTTGTCCAGAATAACGGCGCGCTTCCATTTCCCGTCCCCCACCCGCTCTTTCGTGAGCTGTCGCACAATGGCCGCCGTAGTGTGCGCCGAAAGCCCGTGTGACACCATGAATTTCAGGAAGCGGGCATAGTCACTTGCGGTCAGCGCCATCTGGTCATTGGTGTGCTCCTGGACCTGCGTCTGGACGAAGCGGAAATACGAGTCCAGGCCCGCGTTCGCCGGGTAGGGATCTACGTTCACGGTCCACGGGTCAGGCAGCACATACCCGTTGAGCGGAACGTCATAGCGCACGTTCATGCTGCCGCACACCCAGACCCGATGACCCTGGGCGGACAACAGATCCCACAAGCATGGTTCCTTCAGCTTGTGCCCCTCGTTCAGCTCGAAGATGCCGTGCTCGGTGTACGAAAGACCGCTGTGCACCGTCACCCACTGAATCCAGGGATTCAGCGTTTCACCGCTCTCTTCTGCATCCGTTGTGTATACGAGAGATTCGCGATAGAAGCGCGCGAAGTTGGGCAGCTCCCCTTGTTTGATAAACTGCTGCAGGAGGGCAGGCGTGAGCTCGTTGAACTCGAGCAAGATCAGCTTCTGCTTGTTTCTCATGTGCGGATGATCCTGAACATTGCAATGGGATGGTCGAACCGTTCCGTTCCGGAAAACCCGCAAGAGACGTGCTACTTGGGCGCCTTGCTCAGTGCCAGAATCCACGGGCATTTCGAAGCCGCTGCCAGGCATTCGTAGGAAGTTGCGCGCTCGTTAGCACGCGCTTGCGGTGTCGCGGTGAAGGCACACTGTTGCAGCCGCCCAACACCCCTCGTGCGCGCCTCGTCGCCAAGCTCCGACCTCACCGCCGGATTGCAACCCAAAGCTGTTCACCGCGATGTGTCGGTCAATTGCCCTACGGATCGACAGTGGATTGCGGAGGTTGACAACGATCGTTCCGCACCGGAGTAGCCGCGCTGCCGGTTACTTCGGTCGGGATCACGCCCGCGCCCATCAGGCTCCGCGCCATCCAGGCGCCCATGCGATCCGCGCCCTCATCGTTGAAATGAATGGGATCGCCATCCGCGTATAACTCTTGTGCGCCCAGCCCGGCGTCCCGCAGAGGAAGGTATTTGACGCCCAGGTCGTGTGTGATTTTCATGGTCACGTGTTCATATCGATAATAACCTGCCAGCGTGTGCTCCGGGGGAATACCGTACGCATTCAACCACGTGCTGCGCGATTTGTCATCCAACGATGTTGGATCGTTGTTGCCAATGTGCACGATCTCGGGCACCACTACCTTGATGCCGAAGGACTGAGCAAGCACCAGGAACGAACGCAGATCCTTTTCGTGGCGGGCAGCGCCAGCGTCAATGCTGGCCAGGTATATCTGGGCCGGCTGCGTGGTGCGAGTGTCTGCGCTGGTCGTTTGTCGCCGCGTGCCCTTCATTTTGGCGGCCACTTTCGCGTACAACATTGAGTTGTGCTCGAGCCATTCTTTCCATGGGCTGATAGCTGCCACTTTGTGGGGCATACGCGCAGCGGCATTGATTTCGGGAATTCGATGCAAGGACGCCAGGAGATCGTTGTGAGCCTGATAGAGGATCAGCAAGTCCGGCGCAAACTCATACAATTGCGTCTGAAGCCTGATCAGATTGTCCACCATGACGTAGCCGGGAACGCCTGCATTGATGACCTCGACGGTCTGCCCGCTGCTGGCGCAGCGCAGTGCGTGCTCGAGCCGAGCCGGCCAGGCGCGGTCGTCACGGCTCACGTAGGAATCGAAGACGGTTGAGCCGCCCACCACCATGATTCGGAACGTGTTAGCAGGCTTGGTTTTTTTCACCGCTGTCGATGGGCCTCGAAAGCCGTGCTCATCGACCGTCACCCAACGGTAATACCGACTGTCGCGTACGAGTGCAGAACGCAACCGTTCATGCCGGTAGAAAAGCGGCGCCATGATGGAGGGGACGGTAGATCGGTTTCGTTCGCGATAGCGGAGCAAGGCTTCACCACCGGCCGCGCCAGCCACCGAGGTCGCGATCGCGGAGGTCAGAACCAGCAACACGGCGGCTCGCACTTTCGTCATTTTTTGCTTCCCAAGATAGTTGAGATCCGACCCCGGATGCGGCTGGCTGGAAAGCGCAGCTTCGGTCCCACCGCCCGCGTGTGACTGATTCCGGGGTCCGACCCCAATGTCACCCAAGTTGTACCATCTCGCGTCTGGCGTCGGTTGCGCGGGTTGCGGCGCTGCGCGCCCGTCTACCATGGCGTCCGTGAGCTTCCAAATACAGGTCTTCGTAGCGGCGGGTCATGATCTCGGCGCTGTAGTCTTGCGCAAAAGTGCGCAGCCCGTGCTCGCGATAGCGCTGCCGAAGTTCCGGGCTGGAGAGCACGGCAGCAAGTTCGTTCGCCAGAGCGTCCGGGTCACGGGGTGGCACCAGAGAGCCGTTCTGCCGATGCTTCAGAACTGCGCTCATGCCACCCACGTCGGTCGCGACCACTGGACAACCCCATCCCAATGCCTCCAGGAGTGACATGGGGAGACCTTCCCAAATCGAGGGGATGGCAAATACGTCGAAGACCTGCAGCAGTTCCGGCACATCGCTGCGCGTGCCCAGGAATCGAACGTTGTCCTGCACACCCAGGTCCACGCTGGCCTGCTTGAGGCTGGCCTCCAGAATCCCACTCCCCGCCATCAGCACGATTACGCCCGGCATCATGTTACGCAGCTTGACCAGGGCCTGCAGCAAATAGATTGCCCCCTTTTGTTCATACAGGCGCGCTATGAACCCAACTACCGGCCCGTCTCCGATTCCGAGCTGAGTCCGCGTGTCGCTGGCTCGAGTTGTCAAGGTGGCCGGATTGGCAATCACCCCATTAGGAATCGTGAGGATGCGTCCGGGAGCAATTTTCTCGTAATGGATGAGATTGGCTCGGCTGTGATCGGACACGGCAACCAGCTGACTCACAAAGTAGGACGTAAAACGCTCAGCCATCATGTAACGACGTTTGTCAGGAAAATTCCTGCCGTGGTCCGTGTGCACATGCGAGCGGATGCCACTCAGACGGGCCGCCACGAAGCCATCGAAGAGCGCTAGTGAATTGTGTGTATGCAGCACGTCGATCCTGTGTCTACGAAGCTCACGCGCCACTCTCCAGAACGCGAGGTAATCCGCCGCATCTTCCAGTTGACCGATGTCCAGCACGGTCACACCCATCGCCTCCAGCTCGTTGGCCAGAGGACCACGACCGCGCATGGTCAGGACGAAGGGCTCGAAACGCTCGCGGTCGATAGTTCTGCAGATGGTGACCACGACACGTTCAAGACCACTGACACTAAGATCGTACGTAAGGTGCATCAACCGGATCTTTGCCATTGTTCACGCTTTCATGTGAGTAACTTGGGCCCGTTCTTCAGATTGCGCGGGCGTTGAACAGCGCATCACTGCACCGGCTTCCCTGAGCGCGAGTGCAGGGATTTCATGATGACGGCAGCCTGCGCGCGACCAATGATCTGGCTGGCATTCGGTCGGATATGATAGTCGGCATTGTTGAACAAGGGGTCGCTGCCCTGGTACTGACGCAGGCCGGGCAGCGTGTCGACAAACACCCAACCTGTTTCCACCGCTAGCGTGCGCAGCGCCTCATATAGTTCGCGCTCTTGCGCCACGCCGCTCGCGTACGTGATGGGCAGTTGTTGCAGGACTTCGGCCAGTGCCGGCTCGATGGCCTTATTGAGCGCCAGCTCGTATGAGGGGATGGGACTGAGAATGAGCAGAACACCGGGATTCTCACGCCGTGCCATTTCCAGGAGTGTCTTCACCCGGCGAATGCTCTCCTGCTTACTGCCCGAAAAATGATGAAAGAACAGCTGCTGATTGAGCATCTGCGCGGAGAACGCGTGCTGGTATGCCACCTTCCCGGAGGCCGCCTTCCGCAAATCGTTCATGTAGTCGATGACCGCACCTACGCCCAGGCCCTCTTGAGCGGCAACCGCGCGCAGGTAGCGGATACGCAGGACTGTATCTCGCAAGCCCGTCTTCTGGGCCATTGAGTGCAGCGCAGACAAAATTCGACTGCGCCGTTTCGTGCCCGGTGCATCGAACGCGTACCATACCGGATCTGCAATTCGGTAGCCGTTACCGTCGGTCACGAAATGCGGACGATCATCGATCCGCAGCATGTCATAGAAATCGTTGCCTGTGTACAGATTGAGCACCAGTGCATCGGCCGAGTATTCAGTAACCAGGTTCTTGACCGCCAGGTAGGCCTGCAACGGCGAATACATTCCGGCACCGTAGCCGAGTGAGGCGCTTCTCAGGCCACTCGCGTTCAGCTCGCGCTCCAAAACGCCGAAGTGGGTTTCGCCATTCGGTGCACACAGTTCAGTGTGAGAATCCCCGCCCACCATGATCTTGAAGAGGTCGTTGTCTTCACGCAGCGTTGCTGCCGAGTAACTGGTCCGCACACCCTGTTCGTTGCGCACGTACGCAAGTTGCTGATGCGTGCTCAGTTCCAGGCAAGGCCACTCACGGATTTTACCCGAGGGCAGAGCGGGTATCCAGCCGACCCGCGGCTCCCCATATCGGTAGGTGGGAGGGAATAGACCGAGCGCGATGAGCAACAGGTCCAGAAGCACGACGGTCAGGGCCGCGATACCTACGGATATGACCGCGTTGATGGCCCAACGACGGAACTTTGGACCGGTGCGATCGCCAGACGTCACGCTGGCCGTTGTGGAAGGGCGCGGCATGGTGATGATATAGCCTAGCGGTACCGAAGCCTTCGGCTCACTTGACCCTGTGCCGGGTGTGCAACGTTACGCACGCGAATCGGTAGTTGTGCACGCCTCCCGGGGCGAGTCAGCGGCGGCGTGACGGTCTGCGTTCCCACCGGCTTACGAAGGTCGTTATTCAGTTCCTGACGAACCAGAAGATGAATCCCTGCCAGAAAGGCAAAAATGATGTAGGCAATCAAGGTGTATGCGTGAGACAGGAAGGCCGAAGTCACGGCGAAGCCCAAAAATGAGATGGGCAGAAACAAACAGCATTGACGCAGGAAACGTCGCTCGGCACTCTCCCAATCCCACGACGAAGGCAGTCGGCGGCGCAAACGCCAGAGACCGACGATTCCTGATCCTATGAGGGCGAGCCAGATGATAAAGGCGAAAATCCCCATCTCTGATCCGACTTGAACGTACGTATTGTGGGCCGGGTTGAGGGGCACCCCAAGGTTTTCTTCCAGTCGTTTCTTGGCCAGAGCCGATAAGGTAATCTCGGCACGTCCAAAATTCCCCACGCCCACGCCCGCGATAGGATGCCGAATCATGTAACCGAACCCACGAAGCGCGAGCTGCTTGCGCCCGTATTCTGCTGTGAAGTTCTCATCCTCCTTGACGTTCGTGAGCGTGGCCATCTGCTCCCAGTAGCCAGGGGGCGCGCTGAACCACAACCCGGCTACGGCAACCGCAAGGACGAGAATGCGCTTGAAGACCGCAATGCGGTTGAGTGCGAACAGGATCGGGATGGCCACCGCGACCAGGCCTAGGAAGGCGCCTCGCGAGCCGGTCAAAGCTATGGTGACTGGAATGCCCAGCAGAGTCAGGCCGCTCAGGATCTTGGTGATACCTTTCGCGGTGAAAAAGAAAAGCATGGCGAGGGGCAGCGCCATCACCATGATCATGCCCAGATCATTCGCGTCGTAGTGGGTCTGCCCACCATTCAGCCTCGCCAATCCATCGCGCGTGACCTCCATCGTGAGCACGGTTTGGGAAAGGACCACGACGATGCCGGCGCTCACCACGAAGGCCCACATGAGGAAGGCCAGGTTTCTCACGTTCCGAATGGCCAGGATAAAAAGGAAGAAAATGAGCAGATTACGGCTGTAGACGTTCATGATGTAGCGCCCGGTCCAGCCGGGCGATATCCCGAGAGCCACGCCGGTACAGGCGATCAGGAAGACGACGAAGATCGCCTTGGAGACCCACGACTGGCGCAAATTCTTCCAGGCCGCAACACCCGGTTGTACGGCCAATGATAGGAGCGCAATAACCACGAACAGCAGACCTGGCCTGAGGAGTCGCACCGGACCCATGTACATCTGGATCGCGGTGATGTTTACTACCAGGACCACGAACAGGCAGACGGACAAAAGACCGATGCCTCCGGAGGGAGACATCATGGGTATGCCCAGGCTGGCTCCGCCCGCCGCGGCTGCAGTGCGTGCAGGACTCCGCTGGATCATCGGCGTGGCCGCCAAGAATGAAGAATTCTCCCCTTTTTTGGGCATGTCGAAAACTGCGGACGATGCATCACATCCCGGCCGCATCTAGTGCATTGGCGCGCCGGCCCCCCTGATTCTCGATATCGTGCGCGGGTCCGTGCAGTGAGCCGTTCAGCTCCATGTCGATTTCCCGCACGAGGTCGCGCGCCGTACCGATTTTACGCGACGTATCGACCAGCCCGGGCGGAAGACCACCGGCGATCTGATGCAAATAACCCTGCAGGTCCTCGAGTGCGTTGCTCGCTCTCAACAACGCCTTACTAGCCGAATGGACTACGTGTTCTCGATTCATATGCACTCCCAGATTGTCATCCTTCACGCAGCGCGGGCGCTTCTGCGCGTGGGTTCCCACACTGCATTCCGACTACCCTGCAGAGCCCTCACCGATGCGTGAAGCGCGGCCGCATTGCCCATCATCAGGTACGCGAGCACGCTGAGCACGCGCGGCAGGCTTCGTACTTCGGAAGCGGCCACACCCAATAGCCCCAGGAAAACCACACTCAAAACGAGCGCGCTCAGCCAGCGAGCAGTTGGATGTATCAGGGCCACAACCAGCAGAGCCGCGGCGGCGCCAGCGACCAGCCACGGGACCAGCCAGCGGCAGACTTTATGGCTGAATAACATCCACGCGAACTGACCATGCCGGATCGGATTCAGCAGACCGCGCATGGCATAGAGAGTCTCCATGCCCCTCGTCATTGTACGCACCTTGCGCCGGTATTCCGTGCGTAACGATGAGGTGCGTGGCACATAACAAACCGCCTGCTTGACCGAGATCGCCCGATAGCCGTGTTGGCGAGCTATGAGAGCTGCGGCAAAGTCGCGGCTCAAACCATCCGGCAGCAGCGTCCGATGCAGCTCTGCCCGAATCGCGTATAAACAGCCAGACGCGCCAATGATACCACCGGCCTCCGTCTCCAAAGTTCGCACCAACATCTCATAACTCACATAGCGCGATTCGCCAATGTTGCGGCCGTTGTCCGATTGCGAAGTGCTTACATCCCGTCCTGAAGCCAGTCCGACTTTCGGGTCGGCAAAGGCGGCGATCAACGGCTTCAACGAATCCTCACCAATACGAATCGCTGCGTCCGTATTGACTACAATCGTGCCCGTCACGTGCGCCGCCGCCGCGTTCTCCGCGGCCGTCTTGCCGATGCGCTGCGGCATGCGAATGAGTTTGACGCCGCGATTGGCGAAGCCGCGTACGATTTCGTCCGTGCCATCCGTGGACGCGTCCGACACGACCACTATTTCCCGGCGATCACTTGGATAATCCGCCTTCAGCAGCGCTTCCAGCGTAGCTGCGATTTCACGCTCTTCGTTGTAGGCCGGCACCATGATCGTAATGCGAGGCCACGGCTGTCTGGTCGGGCTGGACGTCGGCCGCCGGCGACGAAACTTGGCCAGCGCGGCCAGCAATAGGGGATATCCGAGATACGTGTAAAGCACGAACCCGCTGGCGATTGCCCAATACCAGAGTGCAGACCTCATGGCGCGTTACCTACCACCCGTTTCCCAGCGCATTGGTTGTGGCCCGACCGACTCGTCCGGATCGACCGGTGTTCTCTGTCGCGTTCTCCACCGCGTTGCCACCTGGCGTTTTGCCAGTCCCGTTTCGCAAGTGCAGGACCGACAGGCGCAACCACCACTGTTCACTGCCCGGTCCAATCCCCGCTTCTTCGCGGCGCCGGTTTTCCATCAGGGGCACGTGCCTTTTTCAGGGTTCGGGGCCCATCCAGGTGAGGCTTTCGGCCCGACCGACTCACGGCCTGACGCCACTGCGTTACCCGCAGCTGTAGCAGCGTTGCAACACGTGGAGGCGAGGCGAAATGGAATTGAGGTTCTCTTGAGCGCAGCCGTGGGCACTTCCTGGTGATCGCTCGGCGGGATTCTGACGGTCAGGACGGAATACCGCCGCGCAGCCGCGGTCCAATTGCGTTTGCTAGCAAGAGGGGCATGCGTCGCCAGAGGCGGGCGGCAAGGGCAAAGGAGCCGCGGTCCTGACTGGGGGTGGCTCCCCCACCTTCGGGCCAACGATACCAGTAAAGCGGCTCGTCGCTGGTGCCCCATTGCTTCTTGAACTTGTGCGATCCGCTTCCGGGTGTGCACCGGCCGAAGTTAAAGCGCCGAAAGCCGAGTTTGCAGGCGCGCTCGATGAACGTCCAGTAGAGAAGCATGTTGGGCGCAAGTGAATTGTGTTCGCGCAATGAGGATGCCCAGGTCATCTCGACTTCGTCGCGCCAGGCCAGAGCACAACCTGCCGCCACGGGTTCGTCGTGCAGGTAGGCGCAACCCAACCAGGCTTTGTCGCCCAGCTCGCGCTGAATTGACTGAAAGAACTCCTGTTTGTGGCTCGGCGAGCCCAGGTCGCGCATATTGCGCGCGAATACATGAAAGAATGGCTCGATCTGGTCTGCGCCGAAGCGAACTGATACTCCCTCTTTCTGCGGGCGCCGAATCTGACTACGTAGCTTGCTGCCCAGTCCGCTCCATTGCATCTCTGCAGTCGCCTGGAGCGCAAGCGTGCAGGCCACCTTGTCCAGGTCATACGACTGGTCAATGTCCAACGTTTGCAGGCAGCGGAACTCGACCTGGCTGACGTTGCGGTCCCGCGCCAGGGAAATCGCCGCGCGCGCCAGCGCCGCAAGCGCATCGTCGCTTCCCAATGGACCCCCGGAATTCAAATAGGGCATGGAAACCAGGAATCGTCCGAACGCAAGGCTGCGCACATCCACCAGTGGCAGAACGCCCGCAACGCCGGCGAACGAGCGTGCCACCAGGTAGGGGCAATCGTGTCCGTATACTTGCCGGATGATGGTACGCCAGGCGGAGAGGTGGGCAGCCGTGGCGCGCGGCTGCGCCGTTACATAGGCATCCCATTCTGACGAATCCCGGCACAACTCCACCTTCAGCATCAGGCTGCAGCCGTCACGGTGCGGGTCGATAGCCACTGCTCGATGGAGACAAACGAGAACTCGGAGAGGAGGCGGCGGAGCCGCGGTCGGACGCGCTCGAGCCCCCCGTAGTGGCGCAGCCGCGTGGGCGCATTCAGGGGCAACCTGGGTTGCGTTTCATCCAACTCCCACGGGTGGATGTAAAACATGCCTGGCTCTCCTCGCCCGGCAGCTTGCTGCAGCGCTCGTCGACTGAGGCTATAGGGCAACAGCCGAAACCAGGCGCCGCCGCCTGCGGGAATCCTGACCGACCCAAAAGAAGCAGGGGTCATGGGCAACTCGAGGATCTCACCCGCCGGCCGTTTTATCGATTGCACACCCCCGGTGAATCCGCGACCGGTTTTACGCGCGGGAAACACGCTGGAATCGTATTGGTAGCCCTCCTCCAGCAAAATGTCGAATGCCCACTCGCTCGCCTGGTTGATCGAAAAATTCGGAGCGCGAAAACCAAGCACGGGCCTGCCGCTCAGACTCGCCAGCAGGTCTCGTGAGCGCGCGATCTCGGCTCGGAATGCAGAGGGTGTCAGCTGACTCACACGTTGATGCGACCAACCATGAGAGGCTACTTCATGCCCCGCTTGCGCGATGCGACGAACCACATCGGGCGACCGCTCCGCAACCACGCCCAGCGTGAAAAACGTGCCCGTCGCTCCAAAACGACCCAGCAACTCCAGCACATGATCAACGCCTCGATCCACTCGACACGGCAGCTCGGGCCATCGTGAGCGCGGCACGAACGGCTCGATGGCCGAAGCATGAAATGACTCTTCCACATCTACCGTGAAAAGCTGCGTCGTCATCCTCAGTTTCTGAATGGGGTCCGAGTCGTTGGCTTGCGCGCCCTTTCTGGGCAACGCGCGTGCCTGGCAAAGGCCGCACACAGAATGCCTTCCGGGCCGCGTGTAAATGCAACCGCACCGCCAGGTGGGTTTGTCGCGTTCGCGCAACACGTGTTCCTGTACTCGACCTGTGGCCACCGACTCTGGCTGCCTTCATCCTGCGTCATGGCGGGTTTTCTTCCGACCGCAACCTCGATCGTGGGGGCACGTGGCTTGCCCCGGTTTCGCTGCCATTCTCAACGACCTCAGGCTTTGAAGCGACGAATCTTGTGAACGCAAGCGCATTTCAACTGGGCGAAAGGCTCGGCCAGCGTAAAACCCGATCGGCCGTAGTCGGACTAGGCTATGTGGGCCTGCCGCTGGCCGTGGAGATCGCCGGCCGTGGCTACGATGTGATCGGTGTGGACATTTCCGAGAGCGTCGTGAATGGCGTCAATGCCGGCCAAAGTCACATTCGAGATGTTTCGCACACTCTCGTTCAGGAGCACGTCCGTGCTGGTCGCTTGACGGCCACAACGGACATGTCGATTCTGGCGCAGTGCGATACCATCAGCGTGTGCGTGCCCACGCCTCTGAACAAGATCAAAGACCCCGACCTTTCCTTCGTCATTGCCGTGGCCGGTGCCATCCGCGACCATCTGCGGCCCGGCCAGTTGATCATCTTGGAGAGCACCACCTATCCTGGAACCACGCGCGAAGTGTTTCTTCCCATTTTGCAGCAATCGCAATATCGGCTGGACGAGGATTTCTTCGTGTGCTTCAGCCCGGAGCGGGTAGATCCGGGTAACCCGGTCTGGCACACTCGCAACACACCCAAAGTCATCGGCGGCCTGAGTCCACTTTCATTGCAGATAGGCCTGCAGTTCTATGGTTCCATCTTCGAGACCATGGTGCCTGTGGAAAGTGCGGAAGCTGCCGAGCTGGTGAAGGTCTACGAGAATACGTTCCGCATGGTAAACATTGCCCTGGCCAACGAAATGGCCGCCACCTGCGATCGGTTGGGATTGGATGTGTGGGGCGTCATCGAGGCGGCCGCCACCAAACCGTTTGGGTTCATGAAGTTTGTGCCCGGCCCCGGTCTGGGCGGCCACTGCATTCCTCTGGATCCGCACTACCTCTCCTGGAAGATGCGGACCTTATCCTTCAAGACGCGCCTGATCGAGCTGGCCAGCGAAATAAACTCGGATATGCCTGCCTATGTAGTGCGCAAGATCACGGCAGCATTGAATGATTCGGCACGTGCCGTGCGCGGAAGCTGGATTCTCGTATTGGGCATTGCTTACAAGAAGAATATTGATGACATCCGCGAGAGTCCCGCGCTCGAGATCATTCGCCTGCTCCAGGAAGAGGGAGCCCAGGTTCTCTACCACGATCCGCTCTGCCCTGTCATCGAAGATGATGGTCACACTAGTATCACGGGGTTGCCCATGCGCAGCGTACCCATAACACCGGGCCTGCTTGGCGCACTGGATGCGGCCGTCATTGTGACGGATCACTCGTCGGTAGACTATGCCGACGTTGCCGAGCACGCGCCTCTGATCGTTGATACACGAGGTGTCATGCGCAACATCAAGGGGCGGGCACGGGTCATCGGCCTGTCGGGAACCGAAATCGCGCCTGCTGCTCCCGCACCGGCCATCTATGCCGTTGCTGGCTGAAGCGCTTACTCCTCATCGTCGCCCGGGCAACCAGATGGCTCGACACATTCCGCTGAGTGGGCGTGCCTCGACGCAGGATGCTGGATTGCGTTGGTCACCCAAAAGCACGCTACTTCCTCAAACTACTTCCTGAACTCAACGCGAAAAACGTGACGACGCGCGTAAGTTCCTCGCATCATGTGCCGGCCCTGGATGGCGTACGCGGCATCGCCGTACTGCTCGTCATGTTGCTGCACTTCTCCATGATGCGGCCGAACAACGCCTTCGAATATGCTTTCGTTCAGACCCTGTCTCTGGGCTGGGCCGGCGTTGATTTGTTCTTTGTGCTTTCCGGCTTCCTCATCACCGGCATCCTGTACGATGCCAAGGGCGGCGCGAATTACTTCCGCAATTTCTACCTGCGCCGGGCACTTCGCATTTTCCCGCTCTATTACGCCTTCCTCATCCTCATTTTGGTAGTGCTGCCGCGTGTGGCACCTGGCTCGATGGAACGGTTGGATGGCGCGCCCTGGCTCTGGACGTACACGAGCAACTTCTATTTCGCCACGGTGGGTTGGGAGGGCATGCCGGAGCATTCCGTACATTTGTGGTCGCTGGCGGTGGAGGAGCAGTTCTATTTGCTCTGGCCAGTCGTCGTGTTCTTTCTGGATCGAACGCGCCTGCTGCGCGTTGCCGCAGGCGCCATGGTGATCGCCGTCCTGTTCCGTCTGCTCATGCAGTCGGCGCCGGGCGTAAGCATCGCCTCTTACGCGCTATTGCCGGCCCGCATGGACGCACTTGCTCTGGGCGGAGCGCTCGCGCTCGTCGTGCGCGGCCCCAGTGGACTGGAAGGCGCAGCCCAACTGGCAAGCCGGCTACTGAAAGCCTCTGGCATTCTCCTGGCCGTCGCGATCAGCTGGAATCTCCTGAGCTTTCCCGGGAACAGCTGGCTACCACCCCTCAACTACCCGACCCAGATCGTGGGCTATGTAGGCACAGAGTTGGCCTCCGGTGCGTTGATCCTGTGGGCGCTCTGCGCCACTCGGCCGGGGTTGCTTCGGACGCTCTCATCGAGGCCGCTGGTCGCACTCGGCAAGTACAGCTATGGCCTCTATCTCATCCACGTACCCATTCGAGATCTGATCCGAAGCTGGCTCGCCCAGCGGCCGACTGGACTGCCTGCCCTGGCCGGATCTCAACTGCCGGCGCAGGTCGCTTTGTATATAGTCGGTATCGGCGTTTCCGTGGCCATCGCGTTGGTCAGTTGGCACTTCTTCGAGAAGCATTTCTTGAAGCTCAAAGCGCTCTTCCCGTACGGCGGCACGGCCGGCCGCAAGCCCATGCGCAAGAAACTGGCAGCGGTCCAGGTTCCCGAGACCGAATCCTGAACAATGGCTGGGCGGACCCCGGGGATTACTCGTTTCCGTTTCTCCTCGCCTGAAGAGCCAGCGTTTCCTCACGCGGAGGAGGCGTCCGCAGCAGTCAGTTCAAGGGTGACCCGCGGTTGCGCATGGACTGTGCTCTGCTCTACGGTGACCTCTGCCGAGGCCAGCCGCACACGTGTCTTGCGCCACGTGTTGTATTTCAGCGTGCACCAGATGGCGCGCACTCCGTCCTTCCAGCCAATTTTCTTGCCTTCTTTGTACGTTCTACCCGCGTACGAAATCCCCACCTCGTATACACGGCAGCCCATCGCCGCCACCGCGGCGGTGATTTCCGGCTCGAACCCAAAACGATTCTCAAAAAGACGAAGGCTTTGCAGAACTTCCCGTCGAAACACCTTATAGCATGTCTCCATGTCGGTGAGATTGAGATCCGTGAGCATGTTGCTCAGCAATGTCAGCACCCGATTGCCCACGGAGTGCCAGAAGTAGAGTACCCGGTGCGATTCACCGCCCACAAAACGCGAACCGTACACGACGTCCGCCAGGCCACGTACGATGGGGTCGATGAGTTTTGGGTATTCGGCCGGATCGTATTCCAGGTCCGCATCCTGAATGATAACCAGGTCGCCCGTCGCCGCTGCGAAGCCGGTGCGCAGCGCAGCACCTTTCCCGCGATTGCGGTCATGGTAGAGCACGCGCACGCCGTCGCGCCGCTCCAGAACGGCTAGCCGCTCGCGCGTTCCGTCCGTTGAAAAGTCATCGACCGCGATGATCTCCGTGGCAAGAGGCACGGCCGCGATGCGATCCAGGATCGCCTCAATCGTGTGGACTTCATTGAACACCGGCACCACGACTGACAGTTTCATGTGCACCCTCACACGGGGAAATTCCTTTTGGGCTGGCGCGTGCGCCGTGCAAGAATAGTGCACGCCTGGCCTGATCGGGTCGTTTCCCGTGGCTGTCCATGCGCCGCTACACCTGCCGCACCTCGACCACAAGGCCGGCCACCGTTACTCTTGTGTCCTGCCGCATTCGTCATGCATGCTGATTGCAGGATCGACACCGGTTACAACTCAATTGACACTTGCGTGTCCGCTGTCTAACGCTGAACTGGGGATGTGATGCACAGCGCAGAAAGTCAAGCTCACGACTCATCTAATGCCCTGCACGCCGGGGGGTCTGCGCCGCACAGTGATCAATCAGCGCCCAATTCAGCGCTGGGATTCACACTGCGAATATCGATTTTGTTTGCGGTTGGCGTGGCGTTTGTTCGGCTTGTCCGGCTGGCTTCCTGGCCTGCCGTGCAGGCTGATGAAGGCCTGTGGACCAACGCAACAAAGAATTTTGTGGCCTTCGGCGATTGGTTCATGGATGGCAGCACACACCTCTTCTTGTCGCCGATTTTTCACCTATTGTCGTTGCCCGCCTTCAGCGTATTCGGCTCATCGATAACCTCTGCGCGGTTGGTGAGTGCCGTTGCCGGATTGGCTTCCATTGCTTTGTTGTATTTGACTGTACAACGCCTCACGAACAACAACGCGCTAGCTATGACCACCGCCATCGTGTTTGCCGTGGACGAGTGGACGGTGCTCGTGTCACGTACCGCGCTCATCGAGTCGGTAGAGCTTGCCGTGATCCTGCTTGCCGCCTATTTCCTGAGCAAACGAACGACGGTCAACCTGGTGCTTGCTGGCCTGGCCTTGGCGCTCGCCCTGCTCACCAAACTGAATTCCGTGTTCATGCTGCCTGTGTTCGCGTTGTTTCTCTTGACCGATAGCCGAACTCAAACACCCCATATTGGAAGAACCGCACTTCGCGTGCTGTTGGTTGGCGGAATGGCCACGCTGTGCGCGGGCCTGATGTACTACCTCCTGTATCGGGTGGATCCACAACGATTCGTGAATGCGTTTAGATTCGAGCTCGATGGCGTCCACTTTGAAAGCATTTCACGACCCCTGCTGCGCGTTGGCCGTTTCGGTCTTGACCCGAGTACCGCTGCCACGACCATGATGGAGCTCTTTAGGGAATCGCCGTTCTTGTGGGTTCTCGGGGCGCTGGGCTTTGGGCACCAGTGCTTCGAACGCCCCCGACGCATGCCTCTCTTCGGTCTTTGGTTTGTGGTCGGCTTCAGTTTCTTTCTGCTGCAGATGTACCAGCCCACGCGTTACTTCTACTTGATCACGCCAGCAGTTGCGTTTTTTGCCGCTTGCGCCATTCTAAGAATCGCCGATCCGTACTGGGTACGACGTGGACGCGTCGCCGGTCATGGTGCCCTGGCTACGGCAACATTTGTGGCCTTCTCTTTGGCCTACATCGCCGGTGGGCATGCGAGCAATTCAGAGAATCGGTTACCGCTGATCGTGCAATGGGTGGAACGTGAGACCCTGCCCACGGACCGGATCATGGCATCCGGATTCGTGGCCACGGATCTGAAACGAAGGGCTTACGCACACTACAAGTTTGCCCGCAGCGAAGAGGAGTTGCTGGGCAGCGTCCGCCAGCTCGAGATTGATTTCATCGTTTTTGACAATGCCGAGTGGAGTCCGAAACAACGTGCCTGGTTGGATGCGCATTATGAGGTCGTCCAGCGCTGGCCTTTTGGTGCGGTATACCACGTTGCCGGACCACCACCGGTATCGCCCAGTGGCGCTCCCGCACCATAGCTCCGCAACTTCACTCCAATTGACACCCGCCAGGCGCCGCCGGCTTCCTGAAACACGAGGCGTATGAGTCTCGCCTTCGACATTTACTACCGCTGTCCGGTCTGGCTGCAGAACATGCTGGTCTCAGGCCAGGGCCTGCGTCTGCGTCGCCTTCGCTACGGTGGCCTGCATGATCACCGATTGACGGCCCTGCTGCGCTCGCAGTGGCTCGGGCCTGAGCAGATCCAGGCACTCCAACTCACGTTGTTGAGCGGCACGCTCCGACATGCCCGGGAAACTGTCCCGCTCTACCAGGAACGCGGTCTGCCCGCACAAGAGCTGCGGGACTTCGAGGAGCTGCGGGCCGTGGCCATCCTGCGCAAGGACGACCTGCGCGCCCCGTTTCACCAGATCGTTTCCCGGAACTACCATTCACAGCGCTTGAGCGAGGTCCACACGGGTGGCACCACCGGCAAGCCGCTCACCATCTACTGTGATCGCCGGACCCTGCAGCACAACTTTGCCTTTTTCAGTCGTCTGCGCGCCTGGGCCGGCATCGAGCCCGGCGCCCGAACTGCTACGTTTGCCGGGCGGACCATAGTAGCGCCCGCACAGCAGCGGCCACCCTACTGGCGGAAGAATGCAGCCTCGAACGCCATGTTGTTCTCATCCTACCACCTCAGCCCGGACACGCTTCCCGACTATGTGCGTGGACTGACTGATTTCGCGCCCGCCCTGATTGACAGCTATCCGTCCAGCATCGAGCCGATTGCTCGCTACCTGCGCGATCAGCGCATCACTTCCATTCGGCCGCGCGCCATCGTGACCTCTTCGGAGACGTTGTACCCGGCGGTGCGCACGCTCATCCAGGAGGCGTTTGCGTGTCCTGTGTTCGATTATTATGGCGCCGCTGAGATGGCTGCGCTCGTGACCCAATGTGAAGCGGGCTCTTATCACGTGAATCCGGAGTTCGGATTCCTGGAGCTGTTGCAGAATGGTGAGCCGGTCCGTGCGGGCGAGTCTGGTGAAATCATAGCCACCGGGTTCCTGAATCCGGTCATGCCCTTGATTCGTTACGCAACTGGAGATATCGCCTCATGGAAGGCGGGTGATTGTTCATGCGGACGGTCTTTCCCCAGGCTGGAGCAAATCGAGGGACGCAAGGACGATGTGATCATTACACCCGAAGGCAGACGAGTCGGTCGGCTGGACCCCATCTTCAAGGCGGTCTCGTCCATTCATGAAGCGCAGATCGTGCAGCAACGGCTGGATCACATCGAGGTGCAGTTGGTCGGTGACTCGATTCCTCCGGGAGAAGAGGCCGCGCTGCGCGATGAGCTCCGACGTCGGCTGGGCTCATCCATGCGAATTGATCTTGTGCTGGTCCCCAGAATCGAGCGAAGCACTGCAGGCAAATTGCGCACTGTGGTCAACCGCATGGGCAGTCGCTCGGAGTCAGATTCTCAGCCCAACGATGGCACCGTGAGTTGAGCGGGACCGACTGACTCTAGAGTTCTAGCCGATGGCCGCGTCTCGCCAATTCACGTCCTTGGGGCCCGAGCTACGGACCCGCTTACGCACTACATCACGGGCCCATTTCCATTGCATGCGATTCCATTCGTCAGCGCCAATGCATACGTCAGAACGTCGAGCACGCAGGTGATCCAACAGCGTGGACACGGTCACGAACCAGCCGCCCCGAGCCGCCATGGATTCAAGCCGCTTGCGGGCCAGCCGATCTAGCACGTTGCCGCGCACGAAGCCTCGCGCAAAGGACGTGGCCACTACGGAGTAACCTGCTTCGCGCTCCAGCTTCTCCTGCCGGTCCGGGCGCAGGAGTTGATTGAACTCGATACAGGTTTGCGCCTCTGATCCCGAGAACCATTGCCGCACCCACGGCCGCGTGGGATCCTGATACGGCATCGAGGGGTTGATCCGGGCCAGGTTGACATCGTCGAAGGTGAGATTGAGCACATAGTCGATATGATCGGAGCAGACATCACCCCACCAGAATGGCGAGTCCTCCACGTGGCCATTGTAGTAACCGACGGATACGGGCTCCGCGCGCTGAACGACCGCCTTGAGAAGTGGCTGATCGATTCGATGCGTGCCCCAATACAGATTCTCGCGGTTCAGGGCACCATTTACCTGCACGCGCGGATCGTAGCCCACTACCTCGCGGAAGTAGTCGAGAGCTTCGATGGTCTGTTGGCGCGCACTTGATTCCCGCGCTGCACCAGCCCATCCAATTTCAATCCCCTGATCACGCAACTCCAGAATGAAATCGCGATATTCGGGGTCCTCCAGTGTGCACCGTGTGTCCGGCAGGCCGCCGCCGTTCTTGCACGCACTGGCCCATACCGTCTTCGTTGCGGTTAGTCCGAGTTCGATCAATAACCGGTAAATGAGTCTTGCTTCCTCGATGGTATGCAGCGCCGCATCATCGAGAATTGCCAGGGCAAATTTCCTGTCCTGCGGAAACATTCCAGAACCCATTGAGCTTTCCTTGTCGGGCCAGAAGCGGGGAGTCGTTGCAGAACTGCGCAGTTGAAACCCGCCTGGGGTACGGTTCAAGCAAGGCGCGTACAATCCAGACTGAACCCAGGCCTAGTCGTTAAGTTGTTGCAGGCAAATCGGTTGTGCATTCGGTCAGGGAACGGCAACCGACTCGGATGGGGAGCACTTGCTGCACGTCTGCAACAACGCTGAAGAACAAGAATCACAGGGCGTGTCCAATGGTCCCAGGCCGGGGCCTGGAAACATCTGACCGCCAACGCGGCAGCGTCGTTCGAATAGAATGAGAATTCGCCGACTGAGTACGTGTTATTCCGGGAGCACGCGGTCGATGGCGGGCACTAGCTCGGCGGCGATGGCCGTTGCCAACCCGAGCGCGGATAATTCCGAATCCTTAAAGGGAACTACGATGCGCAAGAGGGCTTCTTCGCTGCGGCGTCGGAACGCAGCATCCTGTAGCAGATGAGCTTTTACTTTGTATTCGTTGAACTCGATGCGTCCACGGCCCTGATACCAGTAGAGAACGAGCGCCCTCTGTTCACCGCGCTGAACAAGATAACGATTTACTGTCACAACGCCTAAACTGGTTGTCACCCTTGCTGTGCTCGATGCGAGCGCTTCCCAGCCTGATCCTGGCAAACAATTCTTGGGGGAATGGATGGTCTGGTCGCGTGTTTGTCGGTCGTAGTAGCCCGCATAAACAGAGAATGCGGGAGTAGCCGATTCGGCTTGCGGCGTTTGGTAAGTACGCACCAGGTAGTTCGTCACCCCAGCGGTTTGGCGGTCGACGGCGGTCATTTCGTGGTCGGTGCCTCGGTACGCGGCAATCTGGCGGGGCACTGCTTCGCTCAATGCCATGCGCAGAGGCATTTCGAGCTGCGGCCGCAGACCTAGCGACAGCAGACGGCCTAACGCCAGCACACCTGCCGGTGCCCAACGCAGCCACTTCATCTGGCCCTTGCCAGGTGCCCTTGTTCAACTTTGCTAAGCATTGCAGTCAGCCCGCCCACCACACCAAAAGCCACCAGGAATAACACCCAACCTTCGGTCCAATGCATCAGGCCGGATCCAAGAGTTGGATTGACGTAATAGACCAGGTAACCCGTGAGGAATACGCGGATGCCGTTCAATACGACTGCGACGGGGATTGCGAGAAGCAGGATCAGCAGGCGTGAGAACGGGCTTCTCAGCCAAAACGCGCCCATTAGCAGTCCAAGTGCAAGCAGGGCAGACAATGAGCGGAGTCCGCTGCAAGCCTCGGTAACGAACAGCCTTTGGCCCGGCAGCTGGAGTACATTGCCGGCCAGCGAAACTGGAACATCACGCCATGCCAACAGGGCACTTCCCAATGCGGAAGCTTTGAGTTGCAATGGGAATGCAAGCTCTGCCAGCACGAATTGGGGTAGCGGAATGGTCAGCAGGAGCAACGCTGCTGGCAGCCACCAGCGGATGAGTTGCCGTAGACCGAAAGAGAAGATTACCAAACCAGCAACCATCAGCAGAATCGACACGCGCAAGCTGTAGAACTCGGCCGCCAGGTCCGCCATGTATCGAATACCGACGGCCGTTGTAAGGACGGTCAGTCCGAGCCAGGGCTGCGCACGCGCGCGCGGACCAATTCCCGTGCGCCAGGCCAGGATGAGGGCCAGCGGCGCCAGCAAAAGACCGTGTGCCGCCTCTGGATTTGTCCACCAATCACGGACCATCGCAGCCAACGGCGCCGCGTTCAATGCCGTGAACGCCACGGCGGTCACGAAGGCGGGAAGCGAAGGACTCGGAATTGAGGTTGGGAACGCAATTTGTTCCCGGCTGGCAACCAAAAGCTTCACCAGCCGCCGCGCTTCAAGAGGACAACAGGGATCGTCTGCAGCATGATACGCAAGTCAGTAATCGGCGTCTGCCGATCAATGTATTCGAGATCGTATTGCAGCTTGCGCTTCACATCATCGAGGCAGCTATCGTACTTCAAGTTGATCTGCGCGAGACCGGTGATGCCGGGTAACACCTGTTGCCGACCGCTGTACCCCTGAATTTGGGTGCGCAGATCCACGAAGATATTCGGTTGCTCCGGTCGCGGCCCCACAACGTTCATGTCTCCCTTCAGCACATTGAACAGCTGCGGGATTTCATCCAATCGGTAGCGTCGAAGAATCCGGCCCAGTCGGGTCACCCGTTTGTCGTTTTGGTCCGCCCACACTTGCAAGTTTGCGCTCGGATTTGCGACCATCGTCCGAAACTTGTAAATGCGGAACAGTCGTCCACCGTAATCGACTTTGCGGCGCCGATCACCCCCACTCTTCCACGGGCTGCGCCGATCAATGCCCACGCGTGTCTGGGTATAAAAAGCCGGACCCCGCGAGGTCAGCTTGACCAGCGCGGCAATGATGAGCAAGAACGGTGAAAGCAAGGCGAGTCCGACCAGTGCAATCACCACGTTCAGAAAACGACTCCCGGATCGAGGCTGGCGACCCACATCCAACACCACCACATGGTGCGCTGTCTTTCCATTCGGGAGATACGCTCCCGTGGCGCCGTTTGCCTGCGTACTGACGGTTTGGTCGAAAACGGAACTCATCTCTGCTCCGCAAGAAGATCAAACGGATATCGGGCACGGGTATACCTCGATGCCGCGCCTCGCTCGAAGCAATGCATGTGCGCGCCGGCTGGACTTCGGTCATTTACGCCTAAGTCATTATGAATATTTAAGATGAGCTGGACCGCGCGGGCTTGCCGGGATTCCGTCGCCGTGGCAGATCACCGACTCGTGTTGAGCCGCTACCACAGGAAGTGAAAAAATCGGGGACGTGAGGTGCGTTCTCGCGACCGTAACGGACGGTCGCTTAGAGACTGGCGGACGGCAACTCGAGCTCGAAATAAAACCGCGTGCCCCAGCCGGCTGCCGTTTCGTAATGCAGTTCTGAATTCATGGCCTTGAGCAGCCGGCGACAGATGGTCAGGCCAAGACCCGATCCCGAGAAACCAAATCGACTCCCTTTGCGCACCCTGCGGAATGGCGTGAACAACGCTTGACACGCTTCCTCGCTCAGGCCGGTCCCGGTGTCACGAACCGAGAATTCCAGCTGCGAGATGCTCTTCGGTCGGACGGCGATTTCCACGAAGCCGTCCTCCGTGTTCTGCAACGCATTGGTCAAGAGATTGAGTAAGACCCGGCTCAAAGCAGCGGAGAAGCCAATGCGATGGTCCACGGAGGGTGGCAACACGCGTAAGGCGAGCTTCTTTTCCTCGGCGATCGGACGAACGATATCGCAGATGGATTCAAGGCTCTCGGCCACGGAGAACGGCGCCGGATGTTGCTCCAGGAGTCGTTCTTCTCCCTGAGCCAGCTCGATCAGATTACTGGCCAGTGATACCATACTCAGCGCAGCCGCGTAAATGAGACCCAGTTGCCGATGCTGCAACTCGGTGACGTCGCCGCTCTGCCCGCGGCGCAGAGTCTCTGACAGGAAAAGGATCGATGTGAGAGGGGATCGGAGGTCGTGTGCGATCTCAACGGCGAGGTTCATCCCGCGCGATGCAACCGGCTCTTCCAGGGAGCCCGCGCGCGCATCCAGCCAGGCCCGCGTTCGGTCCATGGCCTCGAGGTGAGCCACCACATCAGCTGGCGCCGCGCTCACCTGATCACTGGCCCAAATCCGGATTACTTCACCCCGGATTCGGTCCAGACACTCCAGGCACGCGGAAGCCGCGAAATGCTGGAGCGCGTCCAGTCCCTCCGGTCCATTCGATTCCAGGCAACGCGCTACAGCCCGCAGTTCCAGCGTAACGTCGGTTTCACCCGCTGTGTGTAGCGCAGCGGCTAGCCTGCGCGCCGCAGCGCGCAGGACAGGCGAGGCCAAGTCGTCGAAAAGGTCCTGGCGGCTATCATATCTGCCCCGCGCCAGCAGCTCCGACGACGATTGTGATTCCCCGCTGCTACTCATCCCGTTGCGTGGTAATGACAGTATCCCGGTGGAGGCGATGGCGCTCCATGAGCCGGTAGAGGGTCGTGCGATCGACTTTGGCCATCTTGGCGGCCTTGGACATGTTGGCGCCTGCACGTTCAACCAACCAGCTCAGATAACCCAGTTCGAACTGCGCGAGCACGCGCTCACGCTCCGCGTGATACCCGTCATCACCAAATGTGACTTCCGGTTTCCACTCTTCTTTCCAGGGCGCGGACGTCGCGTGGTTGGGAGCGCTCTGGCCTTCCGGAATGTCACCAGGCTGGATTTCCGCGCCTGGTTCGAGCAATACCACAGCGTGTTCTATGACATTCTGCAGTTCGCGCACGTTCCCGCGCCACTCCCGTTGCTGCAGTTCGCGCATGGCGTTCTTGCTGAAACTGGGCGGCGGCGATCCACGATCGCGATGGCGCTTCCAGTACAGACCGAGAAAATGATCCGCCAGCATAGGAATGTCTTCGATACGTTCGCGCAGGGAAGGAATGCGGATCGGAACCACGCTCAGACGATAGTACAAATCCTTGCGCATGATCCCGCTTTCCATGGCTTCCCGCGGATCCCGGTTGGTAGCCGCGATGAAGCGCACATTGACCACGGCATCCACAGACTCGCTGCCCACGCGGCGAACCACACCATCCTGAATCACGCGCAGAAGTTTGGCCTGGATCGGCTGCGACATCTCGGTGAGCTCATCCAGGAAGAAGGTGCCGCCGTGTGCGGTCTCCAACAGGCCGGGCTTGTCTCGCACAGCTCCGGTAAAGGCACCCTTGACATGGCCAAACATCTCGGATTCAAGGAGCGTTTCGGGCAAAGCTGCGCAGTTGATGGCCACCCAGCCCCGACTGCTGCGGCGACTGTGCTGGTGAATGAATTGCGCAAACATCTCCTTGCCGCTGCCGCTTTCGCCGCTCAGGAACACAGATGCATCCGTAGCCGCCACTCGACGAGCGAGTTCGACCGCGCGAAGCAGCGCCGGCGAGCGCCCAATCAATCCAATTTTTTCGGCATGGCCGTTCTTCGTCCCGTTCTCACTGGACGAAACCTTCGATTCTCGCGCCACCCGAACGGTATGCGCGGCGCGCCCGCAAAGTATCTGCAGGTGGCTGGCGGTGAACGGCTTGGGCAGATAGTCCCAGGCGCCGGCTCGCAGCGCGGCAATGCTCGACTCCACGCTCGGATTCCCGGTCATCACGACCACCAATGTGTCGGCATTGGCCTGCATGCAAAGCTCGACCAGCTCGAGACCGCTGACCTTGGGCATGTATAGGTCGACCAGGACGATATCAAACGTCCGCCGCTGCATCATTTCCCGCGCGTCTTCACTCCGGCCGCACGTGGTAACTTCGTACCCCTCGTGGGCCAGCACAGACTGACAGCTTTCGCGCAGCGTATGCTCGTCCTCGATGATGAGTACGCGGATGGTTGAGTTGAACGCGCGATCCACGGCCATGGGTGCCGTGGCCAAATCGCTGGCCGTGGAAGACGCGCCGTTCCGGCGCTCTACGAACTCATTCGACATGATCTTTTCTAGTCCAAAAAAGGCATGGTAATCACCGCAACTTCGCTCTCAAATCAGCCCAGCCAAGGTGTGCCCGGGAACAGTTCCTCCCGAGGGGCAACGCCCAGCCAGTGAGGCGGGCTGGGTGGCGAACCTCCTAGCGGAACCGGCGCCCTGCGCGGGCGAACCCGCCGCACCGTCTCCGCCTGCGGTTGCGCCGGTACTTCGATCTCGTCTACCTCCGCCTCCCGCGCTTCCCTCTTCGCCTCAGGGGTCGCAGTAGACTCCCGCTCGCCGCGGTACGAAACCGAGAGTGTCGACGGGTCCTCCGCGTCGAACTCATAGGGCTTGCGCCATGATCCTGGGGCCGCCCATTCGATGCGTCCCAGCGGGTCCGTGCGGCGGCACAGCTGGCCTTCCGCAACACTCACGTCAAACCAGAATTGGTCGTCGTCCGGCGAGCGCCAGGCGTACAATGGCCCGTCCGGCTTCCACACCCCGTTGTCGAACAGTCGGCGCGCGCACGCGGCCACCACGGACCGGGGGATTTGCGACCGACCCGCCATCCGGTCGACGTTGAACGATGCCGCAGGACCGACCATCAGAAGCAGCGCCGCCCGAAAGGTCAGCGAGTCCTGCAGGAGTTCGGGCCGCACACTGGCCAGCGTGCGTCGGATGTCCGGAACGTTTGGCGTCGTCAAAACCACCATCAATTCAGTTGTTTGCGTCACCGCAGTTTCTTTTTTTGGCCGCTTGGAAGACGTTGCGCCAGCGCGGCTTTTGCGCGCGTATCACAACCAGCCCGCTCTGATGAATTCGGACCGCCGCCCACATCCCTCAGCAACCGCCTGATCTCGACCTGGAGAAGCCGTGGCTTCTGAGAAACCATCTACTACCCGCCGACGGGACACTCGGCGTTCGGGGCAACAAGTGTTGCGCAGATTCCATGCCCTTGTCAAGCAACAACCGCCCTTGAATTCCAGGAACTGCGGTCTCGAAACAACGACTGGACCATAATCAGTGGGTTTTTGCGGTCTTTATGCCTCAATTCACAATCACACAGTCTCGTGCACGTCCAAACCGCCGATCACGCAGCCGCAACAACTCGATGCAACGAGTGCAACGATGTGTTCTACCGGGCCGGCTCAGTATGCCCAGGCGCTATGCATGTTGCGCGGGTTCAACACGAGTTCCTCGCGCGGCCTCCTGCTCTCTAACATGGGGGCAGAATCGGTCCCGTTCTCGTTGCACTGGCGCAACAATCGGAGCATCCAGGTGCGTTTGACGGCGCTCGGTGGACCACCTTTGATCGATTGGCAGCAAAGCGGGCAGTCCAACGCGGGCGGCCCCGTCTCATGGTCCCGCGATTGCGGATGGGCGAGGCTGCTCAAAGAATCTTTTGTTTCATCACGACACAGCTCCGAGCTTGCATGGCAAAACCACCTGCCTTGACGGATCACAATCAAGCCCCGTTACCGTATGATGGAGGGTCGCCGGATCCCGCCCGACCAGCTCCCGGTGAACCCATGGCTGGCGGGCAGACAGACGCGGTTCGCCTTTTGGCCGCGGTTTATCGGAAAAAATGGATCGTCCTGGCGGCGCTGTTGGTGGGGCTGGGTGCGGGCCT
>JBOHRF010000028.1:0-31767 GCA_050732575.1 Longimicrobiales bacterium | reverse complement strand
GAGGATTGGCGGCGCTGCCCGGAAACGGCGGAGGTGGACGTGGGGGCTGGCGGGCCTTGAACGGCAAGGCCCGCCCGCGACTTACCGCACTACGACTCGTTTAACAACACCGGCTTCCAGCGTGACACTGTAGGGCCCGCCACGGCGGGTCCCTCCGGCATCCCGTGCAGTAATGGAGACGTTGGTTGAGCCTGCGCCCGCGATGACGAAACTCTCGGTTCGGCCCGAGCCTACCGATCCCAGCATACGCGGTTCGCCGCCATCGCTCCAGAAAACGGTCATGGCCTGCGGCATTTGATTCACGACTTCGAGCCGGTACGTGACGTCCGAGCCAACGCTGACGGACCGTGTGGAAGCGCAGCCGGCCAGGGCCATCAGGGCCACAGCCAGACCGATATGGAATTTGCCTGCGCGTTTCATGAGAGTCTCCCGGAGCATTGGTTTACTGGCCCCATGGCACGTCCAGTCGGGACCCAAAAAAAGCCGGCCCTCTCGTGAGGCCGGCTTTCAGCAGAACGTTTGGAGCTGCGGCGGTCACTTAGTCCGCGAATGTGACCGAGCGCGCGCTTTCCTCCGTTGGTGCGCTACCCGTCATGAGTTCAATGATAGCGGCCATTTCATCCCCGATCCGGCGCACCCGGTCTTCAAACGCCAGCACGTGAGCGTACTCAAAGTATGCCTGCACCGTGGCTTCACTGGCCGGGTGCTCCGCAATGATGGTCGCGTCCATGCGGTGCTTCAGGTCGGCCAGAATGTACGCGGCGGCCCGTGCAATGCTGCGCTGCTCGGCGAGCGAAATCACGGTGAAATCTCCGGTGAGCCGGCGGGCCAGTGACTCGAGGTCGGCAACCACCTGAGGCGGCGCCGCCACTACAACCGACGAGTGGTCTGCATCCGAAAGCACGCGTTCCGTCCCGGCAGCAAGTGCCGAAAGCTCTTCGAACGTGCAGTGCAGAATCACTCTACAACTCCTTCGTTGCGGTGCGAACGCCTTCGTCCGTTACCTGACCAGGGTGCATCTGCGTGTACCCAGGTTGCAAACGATGTTCCGCTGAATAGACAACGCATCAATGCGCCGGCCGCGGACGCCCGAGGGGGCTCTGCAGCTACCCACCAATCGTATTGTCCCGACTTGAATTAGCGGCATTAACCGAACCTTCCCGGCAGTGCTTCGGGGGTCCGCAGTTGCGCTTCAGAAACCCCGGGTTGATCTGAGGGGAATTGTTGCGTTTCGCCCGCTATCTGGCGGAACCGCGCCGCCGATCCCGTTGCCGCCGTTCGGTAGTTGCCCCACGGTCGGGTGGCACGCTTGCTGTGCCCGCCAACAGGCTCAGGATGTGATCCTCATCGTGCTCTGTGGGTGACGAACCGCTGTAGCGCGGAAGGGACGAAAACACGGCTGCAGGAGAAACATCGTAAATGACCCGTCGCTGGCGCGGATCCAGCCGGGCCAGAGGAACAGGAAGCAACACCTGACCCTCGTTTTCCGAAAGGTCGCTTACGAAGTAACGGACCTTGAGTCGTTCTGTATCGACCAGAAGAGTACGCACCACACCAACCGAGCAGCCCTCACGTGACACAACGCTCCAGCCCCGTGGATCTGGCTCATCCGGTGCAATTCGGAGTTGAGCCGCTTCATCCAGCTCGATCAGCGTTCCGGCTCGTTCCACTGCAACCCGCTTCCTGCGCTCCAGCCCTCATGAGTGCAATCGATGCGCCGCCTGGGTGTAACGGCCAAGGAAGAGGCCACCCGTCAGGTCGATTGCAATGTGCGCAAGGATCGATGGCAGCAGACTGCCGGTCATGAGGAACGGTATGGTCAGCGCGAGTCCCAGAATACCGGCGCGCAGGACCCCGATGACGCGCTGATAGGAATGCAGAACGCCAAATACGAGTGTGCTGATCGCAGCCGCCGCTGCCAAGCTACCTGTTGGTACGGTGAGCGCGGAAATCAGGAAGCCGCGGAAGACCAGTTCTTCGCAGATTCCAGCCGTAATCGAAAGACCGATGAAGGCCACACGTTCGCCCACGGAGCGTGGCAAGAGCTGGATCAAATAAGGCGATTCCTGCACGCCGAAGTAGCGCCCAAGGGCATAGAGCAGTGCAGCCGTTGCCAGACCAAAAATGGTCCATGAAATCAGCAGGCGCGCTTCGAGTCCGCGGATTCCTATTAGCGATGGAGTGAAATCACTTGCCGATGCGGCGATGATGGCGGCAATGGCGAGGCCCCAAAGCATGATGCCCGAGCTGATGTATATGGACAGACGAGGCAGCTGATCCGCCTCCAGTCGGGCCAGCATTTTCATCTGCACATACGCCAATGCGGGCATGGGAACGAGCAGGAATGCAGTTAGCGTGCGGGCCGGCCAGGGCAGTGAAGCGAGTAACAACCACAAACTGGCAGCACCGACAACCAGTGCCATGGTGGCAATGCGTCCGGGCATCAAGTTGCGCGCGCTGACAGCCAGTTACGAACGGGTCGCGCTACCAGGGCGGCCGCCGTGCCCAGCAGCAGACCGGCAATCACGTCAGTTGCGTAGTGAAAGCCGCCGTAAATGGCGCCCAGACCAAGACCGGTGGTGAGCACACCAAGGGGAGTGGCGAGCCACGGCAGAAACTGAGACGTGGCGATCGTTTGTGCGACGGCCACACCAACGTGGGACGATGGGAACGCGGCACCGCGGCTCGACCCCGCCTCCAACACATCATGTGTGAGCGCATACACGGAGCCGTCTGCAAGTGGGCCACCCGGGGCGGGAAAAAGGTAGCGTGGACCCTGCACCGGGAAATAGATGAAGAACACATAGTGTAAGAAGAAAGCCAGCATGATCGTGAACACGAGCGTTCGTTGTTCGGACCGCCGCGCGTGGAGATACAGAATGATGGGCGGCGTGAAGATGATCAGGTAGTACGAGAGATAGGCACCATGCAGGAGCTCCGAGAGAAGCGGGCTGGGAAAACGAACAGCCAGCTCTTGACTGGGCTGACCCCCAAACAACACTCCCTCCCATTGCTGGATGATGCTATCGAAATAATGGCCGTTCCAAATCGCGGCGTTCAGGACGGCCAGCTCGGAGTAGAGCACTGGAATCAGCAGGACCAGATACCAGTCGGCAATAACGCGGAACAGGGTTGGGTAACGTTCTGACCAGCGCAGCGCCAGCGCGCCGAACGGTTTAACCCCCCAAACCATGGCAGCGAGTAACAGGTGCAGAAAGAACAGGAGGGCGCCCGTCGCCGGGCCGTAGGGAAAAAGCAGAGCGGGCGCGGACAACAACAGGTAAATGGCAAATAGCCGATTGGCGGGTGTGCGCTGCTCTCTGGCCGGGCGGTCCGCTATTGAATTCAATGGTGAATGGGTGTCGCGGGCCGCCAGTTGGCTGGCATTCGAGAGCTGCTGCATCAGACCACTAGCTGTTTCTCGAAGACACGGTACGTCTTGTACACGCGGCCGCCCATGCGCTCCAGGCCACGCCGCATGGGGAAATTGTCTTCCAGGATCCAGGAGCATTCGCCACGCGCACGATTGTCCTTCTGCGCAGACTCCATCAAGGCCACGATCAGCATCACGTCCAAGCCCCGCTGCCGGTACGCCTGCTTGACACCCAGCGTCAGCGTGCGCACTGACTTTATGCCTCTGCGGTGCCATAGAAACTTGAAGACGCCTACGGGAAACAGTCTACCGTTTACGTACTTGAGCGCCTGATTGTAGTCCGGCACCGCCAGGGCAAAGCCTACCGGTGATCCATCGTGTTCGGCAAAGAAGCAAAGTTTGGGATCGATCACGGGACGCAGGGATTTGGCCATATGATCCACTTCCTGGTCTGTCATTGGCACGAAGCCCCAGTTGCGCTCCCAGGCCTCGTTATAGATCTCCTTCACGCGGCTCACCTCGCCCGCAAAGTCTCTCAGATTGAGCTGTCGCAGTGTGATCTCCCCCTGACGTCGCAAACGCCCCAGCCCCCGCATCATTCGCTCGGGCGTCTGGTCGGCATCGACCCAATAGGCCAGCAGATCTTTCGCTTTCACGTAGCCTGCCGACTCCAGCAAACGCGGGTAGTACGGGGGTGAGTGGCCCATCAGGATTCTGGGCGGCACCGCGAATCCGTCCACCAGAACGCCCGGCGAGCAGATTTCTTCGTTGGTCGAGAAGTTCATCGGCCCGCGCGCGCATGAGCAGCCGCGGGCACGCAACCAATCTTCGGCCAGCGTGAGCAATTGCTGCGCAACGCCCGCATCATTGATGCATTCAAAGAGTCCAAAAAAGCCGATCTGGTCGTCATGGAATTCGTTGTGCGCCCGATTTACGATCGCGGCTATGCGGCCTACGATCTCCGCATTCTTGATGGCCAGGAAATACTCGACTTGCGCGTGGTCGTGGAAGGGATGCCGGGAGCGATCGAGCGCCTGCCGCACTTCCTGGAGCAACGGCGGCACCCACGCGGAATCGTTGTGATAGATCCGCCAGGGCAGTTTTATGAAGCGGTCGAGATCCGCCCGGCCGGCAACTGGGCGGGTTTCCAGACCGTCAGGCCTGATCAAATGCGGCCATGCGTTTTCCGACTACCGCAAAGGCGTCCAGCACCAAGTCGATTTGCTCATCGGTGTGCGTGGCCATGCACGAGATGCGCAAGCGGCAGGAGTTCTCGGGCACGGCTGGAGGCGTCACTGGATTGGTGAATACGCCGGCGTCAAACAATTCTTTCCAGAAAACCAGCATCTTGTCGAGTTCACCGATCAGAACGGGGATGATCGGGGTTTCGCTTCGGCCAATGTCATAACCGAGACTGCGCAGCCCCTCCTGCATGCGCCGCGTGTTGTGCCAAAGCTGATCGCGACGCTCGGGTTCTTCTTCAATCACTTCCAGTGCCGCCAGCACTCCCGCAATGGACGCCGGTGGCATGCTGGCGCTGAAGATCAGCGAGCGAGCGTGGTGCTTCAGATAATGGATGACATCTTCGGGCCCTGCTATCACGCCCCCAATGCTGGCCAGCGACTTGGAGAATGTGGCCATGATGAGGGACACGCGGTTTTCCAGTCCAAAATGCTGAGCCGTGCCACCACCGAACTCGCCCAGCACTCCAAACGAATGCGCATCGTCGATTAGTACCTCGGCGCCGTAGAACTCAGCCAGTGCAACGATCTTGGGCAAGTCGCAAATCGTGCCTTCCATCGAGAAAATGCCGTCCGTCACGATTAGCTTGCCCGCATCCGCAGGCGTGCGGGCCAGCTCGCGCTCGAGCGCACGCAGGTCATTGTGCGGATATCGATGGACAATTCCGAATGAAAGGCGCGAGCCGTCCACAATGCTCGCATGGTTGAGCTTGTCCGAAAACAGATGCTCGTCCCGTCCAACCAACGTGGCCAGCACGCCCAGGTTGCTCTGGTAACCGGTTGAGAAAGTGAGTGCCGCCTCCTGACGCAGGAATTTGGCGAGTCGCTCTTCCAACAATTCGTGTAGATCCAGCGTGCCGTTCAAAAACCGACTGCCCGTGCAGCCGCTTCCGTATCTGGAAAGGGCCGACTCGGCGGCGGCCAACACCTTCGGGTGGTGCGTCAAGCCGAGGTAATTGTTGGAGCCGACCATGATCTTCCGCTCGCCGCGGATGAGAACCTCTGTGTCGTAGGAAGCTTCGATCGGCTGGAAATACGGGTAGTAGCCCGCGGCCATCACCTCGCGGGCTTTTGTATATCGGTAGCACTTCTCGAAAAGACTCATTCCGTCTCCCCAGTAAGGCGCCCGGCTAGAGCCAGCCGTGCGCGCGATACCATTTGGCCGTCTCGCTCAAGCCCTGCTCGAGCGGGATCTCGGTACGGAATCCGATGTCTCGCTGTGCTGCCTCCGTCTCGCAAAGCCAGCCAGGCGCTAGCAACTCCCGCGCCTTGTCGCGACTGAAAATGGAGGGTTGGCGGATCAATTTGCCCCAGCCCTCACTTAATACGGCCGCAGCAGTGATCAAAGCGGCAGGCACTTTGACCAACCGCGCCCGACGGGCGACCGCGCCAGCTAGCATTCGGCAGATCTCTTCCCAGGTATGGGCGCTCGGCTCGGCAATATGATATACGCCGCGAGCCCGATCTGCAGTTGCAGCCATGACGACGGCCCGCGCCAGATCGCGGGCGTGTACCATTTGCAGCGGCCGGGCAGGTCCGGTGGGCACGGGCAGCACGCCCCAGCGGGCCAGCCGAAAGAACTCGAGCAGGTCTCGCTCTCTGGGCCCGTAAACCGCGGGCGGGCGAAGCACGATGACCTGACAAAAGTCGCTCAGCTCGGAACAGATACGTTCTCCAGCCAGCTTTGTTCTGCCGTAGGCTGTCAAAGGCGCGGGTTCATCGTCCGCGGTAACCGGCCGTCCGTTTCGGGCCGGGCCGGCAGCTGCCAGCGAACTCAGATAAACCAGCCGGTGAGGCGGGTGTCGGGACTGGCGGATGGCATCGGCAAGGGTGCGAGTCCCCTGCGCGTTTACGCGCAGGAATTCGGCTTCGGAGCCCGCGCGCGTAGCAGCCGCCATATGTACGACGACCTCAACGCCCTCGACTGCGCCACGAACGCTCTCAGCATCTTCCAGAGAGCCGGCGATGTACTGGAACCCTAGCTGCTCCAGCCGATCTCGTTGGCTGCTCGAGCGAGCGAGTGCACGAATGGAAGACACTCGGCCCGCAACGGCTTCCGCAACGTGAGAGCCAACGAAACCGGTAACACCGGTAATCAGAAGCGATTGGATCGGCACCGGAAGGCTCTAAGGTGAGCAGGAGGCTTACAAAAGGCAATCTTCGAGGGTGCACTCGATGACGGTAAGTGCATGCTCGAGTTGCGCATCGGTAATGATTAACGGCGGTGTGAGCGCAAGAACGTCAGCCTGGGCACCCTCGGCCAGCACAATGACGCCGCGGGTGAGCGCGAGCTCGCAAATCCGTAGGCCGAGAAGAGGGTCACCCGGGCTCAAGACAACACCTTGCAAAGCTCCCATCCCTCGGACTTCCCGGGCGCACGGCCAGCGCTTTACCCACAAATTGGCACGTGCCTGGATTTGCTCGCCCAGCAGCCGCGCGCGTGTGATCAGATCCAGGTCCACAATCTGATCGATTTGGGCGAGGGCAGCCGCGCAGGCAATCGGATTCCCTAAAAACGTGCTTGTATGAATGGCTTCACCACGGGATGGTGGCCAGGCAGCCATCACCTCGCCGGTGCCGATGCACGCGCTCAGGGCAGTAGACCCGGTCAGACCCTTACCTACCAACAAGAGGTCGGGTGTCACGTGCGCATGTTGGCAGGCGAACCAGTGTCCAGTCCGTCCCATGCCGGTATAGATCTCATCAAAAATGAGTACGCGCAGCCGGCCATCGCAGCGCTCGCGGAGTGCGGAAAGAAACTGCGGTGGCGGCACGCGCACCCCACCTCGACCCTGGATGGGCTCGACCAGAATGGCGCCAACCGAATCGTCCAGCGCGGCATCGAGCCGAGCGAGTGTAGCCGAAAGCTCCGCTGCGCGCGTTGGAAACGGGACAAACCGTACTGCTGGACTCAACACACGCTGGAATGGGGCACGAAACTCGCCCAACTGAGTTACAGCCAATGCGCCTATGGTGAGGCCGTGATAGCTGCCTTCAAACGCTATTACAGTGGGCCGGCCGGTGCGCAGCCAAGCAGTTTTTAGCGCGGCCTCCGCGGCTTCTGCGCCCGCGCTGCCCAGGATGGTGACGTTGAGCGACCCGGGTGCAATCCGTGCCAGTCGTTCCAGCAATTCCACTTTGACGGCATGTGGCTGCACATCACCAAGGCCATGTGCCAGCCGACCGGCCTGACGCGCAATGGCCGCAACCACGGCCGGATTGGCGTGGCCGGCACTGGCAACACCGAATCCGGCGGTCAGATCAATGAAGACATTGCCATCTACGTCGCGCACGTTGGCGCCCTGCGCCACATCCCAAAAAATTGGCGGCACCGGTTCCAGACGGGTGATGTTGCGGGATTCGACGTGAGCCAGCCTGGCGGCCAGCGCGCGAGATTCAGGACCGGGTACTTCGGTGCGCAGGTTGGGTAGGCATTGACCGAACGGGGTTGACATCCGCGCGTGTAATCACTCGCGCTGGGTCAGCAAAAGCGTTGCAATGGCGCCAACCACAACACCCATGAGCGCAGCACTGCCAATGCCAAATCGCAGCCGGAACGGATGGCCGCCGTTGGCCCGCTCCATGGGCGGGGCAGCAGGGGCGGCTTCTGCATCCTCGGGTGATGCTACGTGCATCTCGGTGCCGCAACTCGGACAACGCGCCATACCCGCAGCCTGCGCGGAGCGGTTGACGAATACGCCATCAGTGCCGCACTTCGGGCATGCAATGCCGGCGGGCCTGGGTTGCAGGACCTCGTACAATGCGCGCCGCGAGATGCCGAGCTGATTGGCGATCTCGCCGACGGACGCCGCTTGGTTCCAGTACAGTCGATTGGCTTCGGCAGCCTGAGCGTCGTCCCTGGTCATGGTGTGCTCCGGGTAGAGTGCAAAGGCAAGATAGGATCGAGCAGAATCCGCGACCAGCCGTCTCGGCTGAACGTACACCTCGCGCCATTGGAACGGGCCGGCGATTATCAGGACTTCGATGCCCAAAATGACCGCGCAGACCCCTATCAGGCCACGCGCAATTGAAAAAGGCGCACGCGTCGCACTGGTCGCGCCGGGTGGCCCGGTGTCTTCCGAGCGTGTCCAGCTGTCCATCGAGCGCTGCCGAACGCTGGACCTCGAGCCCGTTGTGTACGCCGGCGCACACCAGCGCACAGGTTACCTGGCTGGACCCGATAGACAACGCCTGGCCGACCTGCAAGACGCGCTGAATGACGATTCGATCGCTGCCGTTTGGGCGCTACGCGGCGGTTATGGCACGACACGTATCCTGCGTCAACTCGATCTGACCCGCGCTCGCACTCGACCCAAGCCATTCATTGGTTTCAGTGATAACACCGCCGTGCATGCACTTTTTGCCAAGCATGGATTGGTATCGTTTCATGGACCACACCCGGGCGCCGCGTTTCCGCCCGAAACCGAGGCAGCTTTTCGACGCGTGCTCTTTCAGCGCCATCCCGCAGGAGAGCTGCCCGTGCGTGCCGTGGATCCGCAACCTCGAACATTGCGCGCCGGCCAGGTGGAGGCGCCTTTGGTCGGCGGCAACCTGGCGCTGCTGGCCGCGCTCTGCGGCACGTTCGCGGCCGTGCAGGCGCGCGACCACATCCTGTTCCTGGAAGACACGGGTGAGGCGCCTTATCGTCTCGACCGGCTGCTGGTGCAATTGAAAGAGGCCGGTGTTTTGACTGGCGTTCTCGGTCTGGCACTCGGTCGATTCAACGCGTCGTCCTATGAATCGCAAGATGAAGTGTACGCACTCATGCAGGAAGTGGCCGATTGGGTTGACGTACCCGCGGTTCTGGACTTGCCTATCGGACACGTGGATCACAATTGGACCCTGCCCGTTGGCGTGCGCGCTTCGCTGGACGCTGATGGCGGTCGCTTGATCATCATGGAAGCAGCAGTCACGGAGTGAATATGCCGCGCATCTACACCAAGACCGGTGACACGGGCGAAACTGGCTTGTTCGGTGGCGGCCGCGTTTCCAAAGCCAACATTCGCGTGGAAGCGTACGGTGCAGTCGATGAGCTGAATTCGTTCATTGGCTGGGTGCTGGCGCAAGGTGAGGAACCGGGCAGGAACGCGTGGTTGCAATCGATTCAGGCCGACCTGTTCACCCTGGGCGCGCAGCTCGCCTCGCCTGAGCCCGCACGCGGCCGGAAGCCAACCGTACCCGATTTACCAAACAGTCGTGTTGCGGAGCTCGAGCAATGGATCGACCAATTGGAAGCCGGTCTACCCGACCTGCGCAATTTCATATTGCCCGGCGGCTCACATGTGGGCGCCGCGTTGCATGTGGCGCGCACGGTCTGCCGGCGTGCCGAGCGACGAGTCGTTGCGCTGAGTCAGACCGAAGCCGTCAATGCGGCCACCGTCATCTACCTGAACCGGCTATCTGACCTGCTCTTTGTGATGGCACGTGCCGCGAATCGGCGCGCGGGTGCGCCCGAACTTGCCTGGCACCCGCCTGCCTGAACCTCGATGAGTGCAGGTGACACGGTCGGTGCCATGGCCAACCGGCTGGCGACTACCCTTGGGCGATACCGATTCGATGCGACCGCCGCAGCGCTGATCGAGTCCGCGTTCAATGATGCCGTAGCCGCGCGCAAGCAACACGCAGGACGCGCATCCGAAATGCTGCACCCGGGCCGAACCGTACTGATCCTGCTCGAAGACGTGCGTGTCCACCGATCTGCTACCCTGGCCGCGGGTGCACTCGTCGATAGTGAGGAGCCAGGCTGGACCGTGGCGCCCGGGCGGATCCGGGAACGATACGGCGACCAGATTGCCGACCTGGTTGCGGCTGTTCCGCAGCCAGCGGATCATGGCGACGAGCTGCTGGAAGCACTGCTCACCGCGCCCACCGACGTGCAACACATTGCTCTGGCAGAGCAGTTCGATCATGCCCGTCATCTGCATTTGCGCCCGCGCGAGCTATGGGCTCCCCGGCACGCGCTCATCTGCAGCGCTTACCTGCCCGTTGCCGAGCACATAGACAGCATTTTGGGACGCCGCCTGCGCTGGTGGCGAGATATGTTCGAGCGGCGCTTTCTCGAGACCTGACCTGCCCTTGCCACCCCTTCCCGTGGAGTGCAGAATTTGCGCGGGTAAACCCAGGCCGACGAGACCAGCAGAGGAAGCAGGAAATGCCGTACGTAATCGCTGAGCCCTGCATCGGGACCAAGGACGCAAGTTGCGTCGAGGTTTGCCCGGTGGATTGTATATATGAAGGCGCCGATCAGTACTACATCCATCCGGACGAGTGCATTGATTGTGGTGCATGCGAACCGGAGTGTCCCGTGACCGCCATTTTTCCGGATACGGATGTGCCGCCCGAATGGACTAACTATATCGAGAAGAACCGGACCCACTTCGGCTGAACGGTAGGCCAGGAAAAGCGAAGCGCGCTCGACTCAGGATTGGGTCGAGCGCGCTTGCGTTTTCCGTTTACCATCTGGTCAGAGTCCGGCTGCACGAATGTCGTCGAGTGATTGCTCGGCAGGAAGACCCCGATCGGCGGACGAAGCGCCGTCAGACAACGTCCCCTCGCTCTTTTCACGCGAGAGGAGAAGGCTGGCCGCGATAGCGGCTACGGCCAGAAGGCTAACACTCAAGGCGCGAATAAGAATCCTCCAGTCTAACGGGTGATTGGTTATCTTCCGGCCGCTCGGTACCTGCACGGCCTGTGCCGACTCCGGAAGGCGACGATCATTTGCTTGAAGGACAACTGCTTGCGCTAATTATACAACGCGCATCCCGCGCTTGAACTGACATCAACTGTTGCAACCACTCGTCAATCCCATTACACCAGGAAGCAACACGCGGGTAACGAACTGCAGAAAAACCCGGAAGAGAGGAAGATGGGACGCATTGAAAGAAGACACGCCTAAACGCGGCATTGAAACTTCTTGTGACAGCAACTTGCCGCGCGCCCCGGCCCTACGGCCAAGGTCGTAGTCGAACCGCATTGAGAAACCACGAACCAACAGGACCAATCGAATGACACTGAAAGTTGGTGACACGGCTCCTGACGCTACCGTGTTCATCCGGCCGCGCGAGCCGGTTCGACTACGGGACTACCGTGACAGGACCACGGTACTGCTGTTTTTCCCTCTCGCCTTCTCGGGCGTGTGCACCCAGGAGATGTGCACCATGGCGGAGGACTACTCCCGTTACCGCGAGCTGGGAGCTGAGGTACTCGGTATCAGTGTCGACTCGCCCTACGTCAATGTGAAGTTTGCCGAGGCGTGTAATGCCACGTTCCCCATCGCCTCGGATTTCAACAAGGAGGCCACGGCCGCCTACGGTGTAATGCGCGACGATCTGGGCGGATTGCAAGGTGTGTCCGAGCGCGCCGTGTTCGTGATCGATCGGACCGGAATGATTACCTATGCCTGGGTTGGTGAGCATCCGGGCGTGATGCCAAGCTTCGAAGCAATCCAGGCTGCAGTCGCCCAGGTAGCGTAGTTGAGAAGCAGTAGTGGATCAAAGGACCGAGCGGGTCGTGCGATTACTCGCGTGAGACGACCATGGCGAAGCCGAGAGCACCGGCCGCGCAGACCGTGATCAAACCGAGGTTTGCGTTTCGGCGCTTCAACTCGTTCAGCAGTGTGATGGTGAGCCGAGCACCGGTGGCACCGAACGGATGGCCGATGGCAATACTGCCGCCCATTACGTTGATGCGCGCTTCCTCCGGAATCCCGATTTTGGTGGAGCGGTTGAGCTCCCGGCGCGCAAACTCGGTGGAGTCCAGAGCCTGCAGGTTGGAGAGCACCTGCGCAGCAAACGCTTCGTGCATTTCCATCAATTCGACATCACGCATGTTGATGCCGGCCCGTTGTAGTGCCAGGGGTGCTGCGTACGCGGGGCCCTGGAGCAACTGTGCGGAGGGCGCCAGCGCGGAGTACGCGTAGCTGCGCACGTAGCCAAGCGGTTGGTAGCCGAGACCCTTGGCCTTCTCCTCACTCATGAGTAGGACGGCTGAGGCGCCGTCCGTGAGAGGCGAGGAATTCCCAGCCGTCACCGAGCCATATTTCCGATCGAAGACGGGCGGCAGCTGTGCCAGCTTTTCCAGGGAAGAATCCGGACGAATGCCATTGTCCCGATCCAGCATTTCGGTGTAGTCGGGATGCACATAGGTGGGCACGGTCTCGGCGGTTAGCCGTCCGTCTTTTGTGCCCTGGGCAGCCAGCTGGTGGGATCGCAACGACCACTTATCCTGCGCTTCGCGCGGGATGCCGTTTTCCTTGGCCATGCGCTCGGCGCTTTGACCCATTGACTCGCCCGTTGTAGGCTCGGCGATGGCCGGAGTGATGGGTGCCAGGTCGCGCGGACGAAGGGCAGCCAGCGCGCGCGCTTTGCCGCCCAGCGACTTGGACCGGGATGCCGCCACCAGCGCATTGCGCATTTTCCTGCCCAACAGGATGGGGATGTCGGACAGCACTTCGGCGCCGCCAGCAATTACGATGTCCGAGTAGCCGCGTGCTATTGAATCGGCCGCATTGGTAATTGCCTGGTTTGCGGATGCGCAGGCCCGGGACACGGTGTAGGCTGGGACTTGAGGTGATAGGCCGGCGCCCAGTCCAACCTCACGCGCAATGTTGGGGGCCGTGACCGAATGGACTACAGTGCCGTAGATGAGCTCGTTGACCTGCGTTACGTCGAGGTTGGCCCGGCTGATGAGCTCGCGCACGGCGACAATGCCGAGATCGATTGCTGTCAGATTCTTGAATGCAGATCCCGACTTGGCGAACGGTGTCCGGCAACCCGCCACAATGGCCACGCGCCGATCAGCCATCATTCCTGCCGCGCCGGTCGTCCGCGTCCCGTGCTTCCACCTTCCCGTTGTCGGCCAGCATTTCCTGGAGCGCGTTCCAGCCCAGCAGAGCGCATTTGATGCGTACGGGGAACTTGCTAACGCCGGCGAGTGCGCGCAGATCGCCGAGCGACTTGTCGCTCGCCGCATCTACATCGCCGTGCATCAGGTCCGTGAATCGCTGCGCCAACTGCATCGCCTGGGCACGTGTTTTCCCCTTCAGCAAGCCAGTCATCATTGAAATGGAAGCCTGCGAGATGGAGCAACCATGTCCCAGGAAGCGGGCTTCCCTGATCCGGTCATCGTCAAATCTGAGTTGCAGCTGCACCTCATCTCCGCAGGACGGATTGTTCATGAGGATCACAGCATCGGCGTCCGGCAGCTCGCCCTTATTACGCGGCGTTTTGTAGTGCTCCAGGATCAGCTGTTGGAAGAGCGAGCCGAGTGGCGGCGTGGCAGAGTCCGGACGCGTCATGCGTTCACGCTCCAAATACGGCGCGCGCTGTTTCCAGACCGTCGGCCAGACGGTCGAGATCGTCGACCGAATTGTACATGTAGCAGGATGCCCGGGTGGTCGCCGGTACGCCCAGGCGGCGCATGAGCGGTTGCGCGCAATGATGACCCGCACGCACGGCAATGCCCTGCGCATCCAGCACAGTTGCAATGTCGTGTGGATGCAGGCCTTCCAGCTCGAAGGAGAACACCGCAATGCGTTGTTGCGGGTCCAGCGGGCCGAACATCCGCAGCCCGGGTACGGCCGGCAGCCGCTCCAATCCGTAACGGACCAGCTCCTGTTCATGGGCCCAGAGCGCGTCGTGACCTATACCCTCCAGGAAGTCCACGGCTGCCGCCATGCCGACGGCGCCACCTGCGTCGGGCGTGCCGGCTTCGAACTTGTGCGGCACCTTGGCGTAGGTTGAAACATCCAGCTCCACGCGGTCGATCATCTCACCGCCACCGTGATAGGGTGGCATTTCCTCCAGCAATTCACGCCGGCCCCATAGGGCGCCGATGCCCATGGGTCCGCACATCTTGTGGCCAGAAATGGCGTAGAAGTCACAACCCAGTGATGGCACGTCAATGCGCATGTGCGGCGCGGCCTGCGCGCCATCGACCAGCACCCGGGCACCTACTCTGTGAGCCCGGGCGCTCACTTCCGCAACCGGATTGATGGTGCCCAGTGCGTTGGAGATGTGGTTCAATGCCACCAGCTTCGTGCGGGGCCCAAGTAGTGACTCGAGCTGGTTCAGCGCGATACGGCCTTCGTGATCGATGTCCAGGAAACGCAGTCGCGCTCCGACTCGCTGAGCCAGCAGCTGCCAGGGCACCAGGTTCGAGTGGTGCTCGAGCATAGTCAAAATGATTTCATCACCCGCGCCTACGTTCTGTAAGCCCCAGGTGGCAGCTACCAGATTGATTGCCTCCGTCGTGCCGCGCACCCAGATGATCTCGCGCGCATCGCGTGCACCCACGAAACGCGCGACCGTTTCCCGTGCCGACTCGTAGCGCTCCGTGGATCGCCGGGAAAGATCGTACAAGCCGCGGTGCACATTGGCATTGTCGTGACGGTAGAACTCACTGACCGCATGAATCACGGATTCCGGCTTCTGCGAAGTCGCGGCGCTATCCAGATAGAGCAGCGGGTGCCCGTTGACCTGTTGACTCAGGATCGGGAACTGCTTTTTCAGGGCGGCAGTATCGAGCGCGGCAGTTGCTTGGAACGTCAACCTGTTTGGCTCCTGTCTAGCGGGTGTCACGGGCGTGCCGGGTGTCACGGGCGTGCCGGGCGTATCGGGCGTGACGGGCGTATCGGGGTGGTTTCAGGTTCACGCTCTCGTTTTCGCTAACCATCCCGGCTGTAAGTTTCGGGAACCAACGCGTGCATGAGAACGTGCAAAGATCCAACCCCGTCACGCCCGATACGCCCGTCACGCCCGATACGCCTCAGTCCATTGCGACATACACATCACCGTCATCCAGCCGAACCGCGTACATCCGAACCGACTTGATGGCAGGCAGGCAGAGCGGCCTTCCCGTTTTCACATCGAATCGGGCGCCGTGCCAGGCACACTCGATCTGGTCACCATCCAGTTGGCCGTTGGAGAGCGGGAAGTCGCGGTGAGAGCAACGGTCCTGGAAAGCGTAGATCTCGCCTTCCACGCTGACCAGGCAAATCTTCTCACCATCCAGCGTCTCGACCCCGAGTGGTGCGTCCAGTGGAATGTCTTCGACGCGAGCCACTTTGACGAACCCATCCACCAGCACGTTATCTGCCGATCTTTGCCTCGATGGCGGCGCGCAGCTCGTCAATCACACCGGGCAAAGGCAGCCGTTCGAAGACTTCGCCCAGGAAGCCAAATACGACTAGCCGCTCCGCAATCGGACGTGGTACGCCGCGACTCATGATGTAGAATAGCTCTTCCTGATCCAGGTGACCCACCGTGGCGGCGTGCGAACAGCGCACGTCGTCGGCCTCGATCTCGAGATTGGGCAGAGACGTGGCCTCGGCACGGTTGGACAACAACAGGTTGCGATTAGTCTGATACGCATCCGTACGCTGCGCATTGGGCCAGACCTTGATCAGCCCTCGGAAAATCGAACGAGCCTTGTCGTACAATGCGCCCTTGTACAGCAGGTCACTGGAAGCGTGCGGTACTTTATGGTCCTGCCGCGTACTGTGGTCGAAGTGTTGATTGCCGCGGGCAAAGTACAGGCCCAACATGTCGCTGCGAGCGCCTGGGCCCTCGAGCGACGCAGCCAGATCGAGGCGGGCAACGGACCCGCCCATGTTGACCATCAGGCTGTCCAGGTTGGCGTCGCGACCTGCGACCGTGCGCTGGGTAGCGATGTGCCGAACGTTATGACCCCAGCGTTGCAGCGCCACGTATTGCAGATTGGCCGCCTGCGCCGCCGAAATCTCGACGGCCGCACAGGAAAGCGTTGGCCGATCGAAATCAGGGGAGCCGAACTCTTCGACAAAACCGGCGTGACTGCCTTCTTCTGCCACAATCAGCGTGCGCGGGAAAATCGCGCTGCCCGCCTCCGTCATCCAGCGCACCACGCGGATGGGCTTTTCAATGCGCACACCGCGCGGGATGTAGAGAAAGATGCCGCCGTCCCAAAGTGCCGAGTTCAATGCGGCGAACTTGTTGTAGTCCTGGGGCAGGATTGTGCCCAGGTACTGTTCCACCAGTTTTGGATGCCGCTCGGCCGCCACTGCCAGATCGAGCAGCAGGACGCCCTTGGCCTGCAGATCTGCGTCCAGCGTAAGCTCGGCCACACAGCCATCGACCTGAATGGCGGTGCCGCCCGCGGCGCGGTCCTGCAACAGGGCGCGCGCGCCATCAGGCACACCCGCCAAACGCTCTGTTATGGCGGGCTTGACCTTGTCCAGCTTCAGCAGTGAAACATCGGTGTAACGCCATTCTTCCGTCTGCCGGGTCGGCAACGGCATGACCTCATAACCGTGCCAGGCCTCCAACCGGCGCATCGCCAGCCAGGTCGGTAGGTTACGCGCTGCTTCGCGCACCGTGTCCAGGTTCAGATGATCGGTGACACCCGAACCGACCACCAGCAGGTCAGCCAACCGAACCCTCCATCTCGAGTTCGATCAGACGATTCAGTTCAACCGCGTACTCGAGCGGCAACTGCTTCGAGATGGGCTCGATGAAGCCGCGTACGATCATGGCCGCCGCTTCCTCCTCGGAGAGGCCGCGGCTCATCAGATAGAACAGCTGCTCGTCACCAATCTTGGATACCGTGGCCTCGTGACCGACCGTGGCCGTGTTCTCCTCGATCTCGATGTAGGGGAACGTGTCCGTGCGCGAAGTGTCGTGCAGCAACAAGGCATCGCATTCCACGTTCGACTTTGCGTTGGTCGCGCCATCGTGAATCTTGCACAGACCCCGGTATGAAGCACGGCCGGTCCCACGTGAGATGGACTTCGATAGGATCTGCGACGTGGTGTTGGGCGCCGCATGGATCACCTTGCCACCCGTGTCCTGATGCTGCCCTGTGCCCGCGTACGCGATGGACAGAATCTCACCGTGCGCACCCGGGCCAACCAGGTAACACGATGGGTACTTCATGGTCAGCTTGGAGCCCAGGTTACCGTCCACCCACTCCATGGTCGCATGGTCGTGCACCATGGCCCGCTGCGTCACCAGGTTGTACATATTGTGCGACCAGTTCTGAATCGTGACATAGCGGAAACGCGCACCCGCTTTCACAATGATTTCGATCACACCCGAGTGGAACGACTCACTGGTATATACCGGAGCCGTGCATCCTTCGATGTACATGGCCTGGGCGCCCTCATCGCATATGATCAACGTGCGCTCAAATTGACCCAGCTTCTCTGCGTTGATCCGGAAATACGCCTGCAGCGGGATTTCGACCTTCACTCCTTTGGGAATGTAGACAAACGAACCGCCCGACCAGACCGCCGAGTTCAACGCCGCAAACTTGTTATCGGCCGGCGGGATCACCGTGGAGAAATGCTCGCGGAAGAGATCCGGATGTTTGCGCAATCCATCCTCGATCGATTCGAAGAGGATGCCCTTGTCCTCCCACTCTTTCTTCAATGAGTGGTATACCATCTCCGACTCGTACTGCGCGCCTACCCCGGCCAGCACCTTGCGCTCAGCCTCCGGAATTCCCAGGCGCTCGAAGGTGCGCTTGATGTCCTCCGGCACATCGTCCCAGGAGCGCTCCATCTGCTCCTGTGGCTTCAAGTAGTAGTAGATGTCGTCCAGGGTCTTATCCAGCTGCCCCAGATCGCCACCCCAGGTCGGCATGGGCTTCGAACGATAGACCTGGAGCGACTTCAGTCGAAACGCGAGCATCCACTCCGGTTCTCCCTTGTGCGCCGAAATCTGCCGAACGACCTCCTCGCTCAGCCCCTTCTGCGCCTTGAAGACCGGCTTGCTCTCTTCCTTGAAATCGTACTTGTATTCCTCGAGGCCCAGGCCTGCGACTGTCTCATTGTGCGGCATGACTCATCGACCTTTCATCTGCACGGCGACCTAGACCGCCGCCGGCTCCTTGAATGCCTCATATCCGCGTGCCTCCAGCTCATGCGCCAATTCGGGGCCTCCAGAACGCACCATGCGGCCTCCAACCATCACGTGTACGACATCAGGCTGGATGTAGTTGAGGATGCGCTGGTAATGTGTGATCAGCAAAATACCCATCTTCTCACGTTCGGCGTGCAGCTTGTTTACACCGCTCGCCACCACTTTGAGCGCGTCGATGTCCAGGCCCGAGTCCGTTTCGTCCATCACGGCCAGTTCCGGCTCCATCAACGCCAATTGCAAAATCTCGTTGCGCTTCTTCTCGCCACCACTGAAGCCCTCGTTCACACTACGCTCCGCAAACGACGGATCCATCTCCAGAAGATGCATCCGGTCCAGCAGCTTTTCCTGGTAATCGAATATGTCCAGCTCTTCACCCGGACTTCGCGCTTGCAACGCCGAGCGCAGGAAGTTCGCGATCGACACGCCCGGGATATCCACCGGGTACTGAAACGCCAGGAACACACCCGCGCGCGCGCGCGCGTCCACCGCCAGCTCCAACAGATTGGCGCCTTTGAACCAAACGGCCCCGTCCGTCACTTCATAGGCCGGATGTCCAGCCAAAACCTTCGATAGCGTGCTCTTGCCCGATCCGTTCGGCCCCATGATCGCATGGATTTCGCCCGCCTCGACCTCCAGACTCACGCCCCGCAGGATCTCGGTCCCGTCTTCAGCCACAACGGCGTGCAGATTCTCGATTTTCAGTAGCGTGTCGGCCATGGGTCCTATCAAGAATGATTCTGAGTCTCAAGTAATTTACCCCCTACTTGGCAGGCGAGCCAGTGAGCGAAAGGGCGACGGGCAGGGGGGACCACCACCCCGTTCTCCCGAAATGGCCAATCCGGCCATGCGGGTGCGCCATGGGCGTATCGCGAAACCGACGGGCGGCCGTGGTTTTGGGCCTATTGGCAATCAATTCGGGGCAAACGGGAGAACGTGGTGGTGGTCCGCCGTCCCGCCGGCGTCGGCCGCCATCCCGTACGCCGTCCCCAAGAACGGGTCGCAGGCGTAGATTTCTGAATGCGCGGAAAGGTTGTAGTGGTTCTGGGTGGCGGCGGGGTGAAGGGCATGGCGCACGCCGGAGCCTGGCGAGCGATCAAGGAGACCGGCCTGCCGGTGGCGGAGCTGGTGGGGACGAGCATCGGCGGGCTGGTGGCTGCGTGCCTTGCGGGCGGACTGGACTGGCCGCGTTTGTACGAGCTGGCGCACGTCCTGAAAAAGCAGGACATCGTGTCATTGAATCGGTGGGCGTTGCTGCTGAACGGGATTCGGCAGCAGAGCGTGTTCCAGGCCGAGCCACTGCGCAATTACATCGGGTCGGTTTTGCCGGTACAACGGTTCGACGAACTGCAGATACCGGTCTCCATGAATGCCGTGGACCTCGAGACCGGAAAAACGGTTTGGTTTGGGGCAGCGGGTCGTCAGGATGTCCCTCTGATTGATGCGGTTTACGCCACCTGTGCGTTACCCATGTTTTATCCGCCCGCCGCAGTGAATGGAGAGTTCCTGGTAGACGGTGGTGTCAACGATGGCATGCCGCTGGAACTTGCGGCTGCCCGTGGTGCCACGCTGATCATCGCGATTGATGTGGGAGCGGGCGAGATTCGCGATTCAGAAGACACGGTGGCCAAGGGACTGGTCGCCATCCACCATCGAGTGACCGAGATCGTGGGTTTTGCGCGCAAGCAGGCAAAGCTGCAGAACTGGAATGGTCCGCGCCTGATTTATGTGCGCCCGCGGCTCGATGCGTATTCCACGTTCGACTTTGGGCGCACCGATTCTTTTCTTGACGAAGGATATCGCGCCACGCGGGAAGCGCTGGTTGAGGCGGGCTACCTTCGTCCACCCGAAGCCGCGCGCCGGCGCGGTTGATCCCCGGACGTGACCCTGCATTCCATCAGGACTGGCGTTGAGGCTGCTCGACTATCGTCGGGATGCGGCCGTTTCCTGACGAGCCGCCCAGAGCAGGATCATCAGCCAGAACAAGCCCGTCACATAGCCGCCAAGAAGATCGCTGGGCCAATGCACACCCATACGCATGCGAGCCAGCGGAACGATCACTGTGATACCAGCGGTGATGGCGAGGATGAACACGCGCTCAGTGGTTTTGTTGCTCGCGCGCCACCAGAGTGAAGCCAGAAAGCCATAGATGGCCACGGTCTTTCCCGTGTGACCGGAGGGAAAGGAATGGAAGGCGGGGGCGGCCACTCCCTGGGCAATGAGATCGGGCCGTGAGCGATCCCACATGGCCCAGCCGAATCGCACAACGAGATCCACACCGATGTAGGCAAGCAAGATGCTGAATGCGGAGAGGGGGCGTGCCTTCCAGGCGCAGATGCCAATCGAAAACAAAACCAGAATGGCGAGCGTGATATCCGTGCCGAAGGTTTGAAACCAGATGGCAGAGCTGAAACCAAAAGGTCCACGCATTTCTATCATGCGCACGAACCCGCTCTCCCAGCGTAACAAACTGCGGGCTTCAACGATTTTGCCGAAGGACACAAGTGCGACCATGAAACCGAACATGCCCGCTGCACCGGCACAAACCACGGTCAGCCATCTTCTGCGATTGGCGATTGGCAGTGCGTGCCATCCGGTCTGAAAATGCTGGTAGAGCCGCAGTGCCAGGGCAGCCAGCACCCACCGATCCGGAGTGCGGGGCATGAGCGACATAGGCGGCGCCGCAGGCGGTTTCGGTTTATTCCCAGTCACGCGCATCGGCCAGCGCCGCAACCAGACGGTCGATAGCTCGGCGCGCCTGACTGGAGGCGCGGCCCGATGCATTGACCATGATGCTGAACGTCAGCTCGCGCCCGCTGCGAGTAACGATGTAGCCGCAGAGCGATGCGACGTTGGAGATGGTTCCCGTTTTAGCAAACACCTTCCCTTCCAGTCCTTCCAGCCGATTGGAGAGCGTACTGCCGCGCAAACCGGGAGTAGGCAGAGCAGAGCGGTACAGCGAGCCCCAGGCCGCCAGTCGATTGTACTCGAGCAGACGCACGAGGGCTTGTGGACTCAAGAGGTTTTGCGCGGATAGGCCCGATGCGTCACGCAGCAGAAAAGACATGGAATCGAGACCGACCACATCGATCAGAAAACGCCGCTCGACGTCCAACCCGGCGCTCCAAGTGCCTCGCCCGCGTTGAATTCCGCCCATGGTTCTGAGCACTTGCTCTGCGATCCAGTTTTGGCTGGGCTGAAGGATGCCGGCCACGATCGTGGACATGGGTTCAGACGCCCAGCTCGTGACTGTATCCGTGATGGCAGCGCGCAGCGTTGCGGCCTCGGTCGAGTCGTAGACGATGCGCAGGGCAGCTACCTGGATACCCTTGCGCGCGAGCGCGTCCGCAAATGCGGCAGCTGCCAGGCGAGTTGCGTTGGGCGCAGCGATGGTCATGGTATCCGGCTGTCCGAGTCCGATCCGTCCGCTCAATGCGATTGTGTCCGGCCAGGCGTGGTAATCCAGAGTCAAACTGGCCGAGCCGCGCGCCGTATCAGTTGTCACGACCGCGCGAATGGGGAAGATGCCCTGCGGGCCGATGGCTCTCACGATGGCTGCATCACCGGCACGGGTACCCGGCAATACTTCGAGATCGAGTGTGCCCTCGCCCATGATGAAGGCCCCGCTGGGCGGCGCGCTGCTGTAGGGCAGGTCTCCGACCTCCCAGGTCGAGTTCACTCGCTCGCTACCGAAAAACGATGCGTCGATGATCAGTTCTTTGGTGACACTGCGAATGCCTTTGTGCACCAGGCTGTCTGCCAGCTGCTCGAGGACCGTGAAATGAGTCGGATGGTATCGGGCCGACCAGGTCGGGTCGCCTTTCCCTACCACGATCACCCGTTCCGGTCCACCATCTTCTCGAGGCGAGGAAGTCAGGATATCGGTGCGATATCGGTAGTCGGGACCCAGCGAGCCCATAGCCACGGTGGTGACAACAATCTTGGTATTCGAGGCCGGGATGAAATGCCGTCCGGCATTGTGGCTGTACACGCTCTGGTTGCGCGCAGGATCAAAGATCTCGATGCCCCAGAGCGCAGAGTTCAGATCAGAGATCTGGATCAGAGAATCCGCCACTTCCGCAAAACTCGGCCGCCGGAGCTGGGGCAATTCCGGCCGAGGTGGCGCGCAGGCGCCAACCATAAGCAGAAGCACACTGACTCGTCTCACAACGTCTATCCCTGAGTCCTCAAACAGTCGTGAAAAAAACCTGCTCCATCGGAGCAGGGGCTGGCACGTTATGCAAGACCCGGGCAAGCAGCCAAATCAGGTAATTCCCTGCTGATGGACAACCATCTGTTCCGGACCGTAGGTTAGGCCGAACCCCACCTCTGTCCAGACAAATCAGTGAAGCGAACCAGGGATATGGCGGCCGCAAACGAATCCGGGTTGGATCTGCATGCGCCAATCAACGATGGCGTGGGTCAGGATACCGAGACTGAACAATTCCGAAGCCTCGGTCACGAGCTGATTGACTGGGTTGCGTCCTATCTGGCCAATCCGGCCGTGTATGCGGTACTTCCGGCTACACACCCCGGTGATGTTCGCGCGGCTCTCCCGACGGCGCCACCCGAGCAACCAGAACCGTTGGACCGCTGTATTCAAGACTTTCACCGCCTTATCCTGCCCAACACCACGCACTGGAATCATCCAGGCTTTCTTGCCTATTTCGCCAATACTGGCTCACCACCGGGCGTCCTTGCCGAGTTGCTGACGGCCGCGCTGAACGTGAATGCCATGGTGTGGCGCACCGGCCCGGCCGCGACCGAGCTCGAGGAAGTTACCACTGACTGGTTGCGACAACTGCTCGGCCTGCCTGCCGGCTTTGTCGGAATCATCAACGACACGGCCTCGTCCAGCACCTTATATGCATTGGCTGCGGCTCGCGAGCAGTGTGCCGACCTGCGATTGCGACAGGATGGGCTGAGCGACAAGCCGCAATTGCGTGTCTATTGCTCGGAAGAAGCTCACTCCAGCGTGGACAAAGCTGCCATCACGCTGGGGCTGGGCCTGCGCGGTGTGCGCAGGATCGCCTCCAACTCCAACTTCGAGATGGACTCGAGCGCACTGCGCAACGCCATCCGTGAAGACCGGGCGCAAGGCATCCGCCCAATGGCCGTGGTCGGGACGGTCGGTACAACATCCACTACAGCCATCGACCCGGTCTCCGAACTGGGCGCGATCTGCGCCGAACACGGCATCTGGCTTCACGTGGACGCCGCTTACGGAGGAAGTGCGGCCGTTCTGCCCGAGATGCGCTGGATCCTGGCGGGTGCCGAACGGGCCGATTCTCTGGTAGTGAATCCGCACAAGTGGCTGCTGGTACCCATGGATTGCTCCGTGCTCTACACGCGCCGGCCCGAATTGCTGCGCGCTGCATTCAGCCTGACGCCCGAATACCTGACCACTCCCGAATCCAGCTCGGCGCGCAACCTCATGGACTACGGCATCTCGCTAGGCCGCCGCTTCCGTGCACTCAAATTGTGGTTTGTGCTGCGCAGCTATGGTGCGGAAGGCGTGCGCGCCATGGTGCGCGAACACATCCGCATTGCGCGGCTGTTGGCCAGTTGGATTGATGATCACCCCCAGTTCGAGCGACCGGCGCCCGCGCCGTTATCGGTAGTTCTGTTCCGCCACCTGTCACCCGCTGCTGCTTCTGAAGCGCTGCTGGACCGGCACAATCAGGAGCTTCTCGATCGCATCAATGCGAGTGGCCAATTCTTCCTCTCCCACACGCGCGTGCATGGGCGATTCGTATTGAGAGTGGCCATTGGGAATCGGGGCACGACGGAAGAGCACGTCCAGAAGTTGTGGTCCACACTACTGCGGTTTGTGCAGTAAGCCCGCGGTGCGGAAAAGCTTGAAGCTCCGTTAAGGTCTCTTTAAGTTTCGCGGCAACCTCCCCAAACAATCACGAGCCCATCGAGCGGGCGAATGGTATGAAGGCACCTGGCGCCGCGGCCGGGAGACACGAACTGCAGATGGGGTTGCCGTTGGCGGTCGGCTTTGTCGTGGCCGCCATTGCGATAGTCGGAGCCGGACGAAATGCCGAGCTGGGCTTGCGCGTGGGCAACCTGACGTTGCTCGTTGCGGCGCTGATCGCAACCGTCGCCAGCGTCCGGCGCACCTGGAACTCACCGCGTGATTCCTGGGCCTGGCGCTGGTTAACGCTGTGTGGCCTGCTGGCTGTGGTGGGCTACGCGCTGGTCAGCGCCGGCATCTCAGAACCGGCCAGCTGGCTGCTCGCGCTTTCTTATTCCACGTTCGCCGTGGGCATTGGTGCCAGGCTGCACGACCGGGAGCGTGTGCCTCCCGTAGAATCGTGGCTGGAAACCGCGCTGGTTGTGGGTGCCGCAGTCAGCCTTGCGCTCCACTTCCAGTCGCCGACGTCTGTCGGCTCCAGTCCATTGACCTTGCCTCTGCCTGCCCTGGTTTCCTCGGTCGCCCTGCTCAGCGCATTGGCCTTTGGCTTGTTGCGCGGTATGGATGGCCGCGGTGGCGCAAACCGTTCCCTTGCCATCGCGGCATTGAGCCTGGGCATTGCTGCCTTGCCCTTTTCTTTCAAGGGCATTGCCTGTTGTAACGGCTCGGTTGCCTTGTCTCTGGGCGCAGTCGCCGCCTGGTTGTTGCTGTCCAGTGCTGCACTCCAGCCAGACGCATCGCTGGTGCTGCGACGGGGCTGGCACAACCGACAGATGATGGTACCGGCCGCTGGTCTGCTCATGGCGTTGATACTTGTGCACGCCGCCATCCATCCTCCGTTGCGAACACCGACGCTGCTGGCCGTGTCGAGTCTTGCGCTGCTGCTGGCCGTACGCGTGGCGCATCTGCTGCACACCACGCACAGCCAGACTGATGCGCAACATCAGTTGGCGCAAAGCCATGCCTTGATCGAGATCGGCAGTGCGCTGGCGGGCGTGACCGATCTGGAGTCCACGTTCGCAACCGTGACGCGATTGACCTGTAACTCATTGAATGCGCATGGTGCGGGGATTCTGATCCTGGTCGACGGCGGCCAGGCTATCGAGCTGCAGTCGTCGGCCGGACTTCCGGCCGCCAATGGCAAACGGTGTTTTCCGCTGGAAGGCAGTTTTGCCGGACGCATTATTGCCAGTGGCGAGCCACGGGGTCTGATCAGTCCGAAATATGAGAGTGCGGTGAGCGCTCAGGAGCTCGATCTCACCGGTCATGCGCCATTTGCCATGGCGCCCTTGAATTGCCGCGGTGACGCGATGGGTGCGCTCTGCTGCGTCCGGTCGACCGTATTTTCGCCCGCGGAATTGGAGCTGTTGGGCGCGTTGGCCGATCAGGCCGCGCTGGCCATTCAGAACGCGCAGCTGTTCGAGCAAGTCCACGCGCTATCATTGACCGACCCGTTGACCGGCCTGTCGAACCGTCGCCAGCTGGACCGTGATCTGGGCCGTGAATTTGCCGCGGCTCGTCGCGGTCGCCCTCTGGTTGCCGTGATGTTTGACCTGAATCGATTCAAGGACTACAACGATCGCTTTGGTCATCTGGCCGGCGATCAGGTATTGCGCGCCCTGGGTGAGGCACTGGCCGCCGAAACGCGGGCCATGAATCCGGCCGGACGTTATGGTGGTGACGAATTCGTTGCCCTCCTGACCGACACTGACGCACTGGGCGCACAGATCCTCGTCCAACGCGTACGTGAGCGGTTCGGTGGGGCCATGGCTAACCTTGGATTCGGGGACCTGACCGTTTCGGCAGGCATAGCGGAGTACACAGCCGAGATGACCAATCCCGCGCACCTGCTGGCGGCCGCGGACCTCGCCCTCTACGCAAGCAAGGGCCGCCGTCCCAAGACGTAGCTGCCACACTCTGACCCCTTCTCGAATTCCATAACCCAGTAGTCCTGAGCAAGGTAGTGCTCGAAGCCCGCCCGCGTGTGCTGCCGCCACTGCCTGGCCAGCCCCGGATCCGCGCGCTTTAGCGTCTGGATATCGGATGGAATCGAGATGCGCACTGCGTCACTTGTCAGATCGAGCCGCGGTGGCCCACTCATCGGCACGCCCCCATGCAGCTGGACCGGAATGACCTGTTCGGTAGCGGACCGGGCCTGCCTGTCGAAAGGTGCCCCGCCTTTCGCCAACCGGTCCGCAACGCGCTTGCTATCGAGTTGCCAGGTCACAATGAGTCGATCCGTACCAATACCTGCGTGTAGCGGCGAGGTGGAACCGCCGTAGAGATCGCGCACGTACTCACGCGCTATTGCACCCAGCCGGGCAAAATTGACTTGTGCATTGCGGGCTTCGAGCGGATCGAACGTCCAGTGCATGCGCTGAACGTTTTGCCCGAGCATTCGGTCCCGCTGATAACGTTTGAGTGCTTCACCAATGCCCTGATTACGAAAGTCGGGATGCACGGCCATCATGTCCGACCAGTGAACGATCGAGCCATCGGCCGGGCCGGTCATGCCAAAGACGAACCCGAGCAATCGTCCGCTCGCATCGAATGCACCAGCGGCAATACCACCCAGGCGCTGGGCAAGCTTGATGACGGTAGCAGGCACCAACTCGTCGAAGTTGTCACCCCAGGTGAGGCGCTGCAATTCCAAACAAGCCTGGTAATCTGCCAGTTCCTCGAACTCGCGAACGCTATTGTGACCGGGTGCCCTCACAGTTGTTCGAGCAGCGCAGTATAGAGCGCAATGCGGAACGAAACGTCATCGGTGCGAATGTGTTCGTCGACCGAGTGTGCGCCGCCCCCCTGCGGCCCCAGACCATCCAGCGTGGGGATACCAAGTGCTGCCGTGAGACAACCATCACTGCCGCCGCCTGTGCCGCCTTCCGCCAGATCGTGCCCTATCTTGGCGGCCATGCTGCGCGCCTGCTGATACAGTGCAATAACACCCGCCGTCCGCTCCAGTGGCGGGCGGGCGTCGACCTGTTGCACTTCCAGACGAGCGCGCGGGTCGATGGGTGCGAGTGCTACTAGTTCCCGGCGGACACGATCGCCCTCGGCCATATTCGCGTAGCGAATGTCGATCGATGCCACGGCTTCGGCAGGTACAACGTTGGACGCGGTACCGCCATGAATGGTGCTGGCCATTACTTGCGTGCCCAGCTGTGCGTCAGCAAGCGCGTGCGCGGCCAGAACCTGGTGCACTAGCTCGGTTATGGCGTTGACGCCGCGCTCCGGTTCAATGCCTGCGTGGGCTGCTCGCCCGTGCACGATCAATCGATATGTTGCTACGCCTTTGCGTGAGGTCTTTGCGCCGCCCCCAGGCAGGGAAGGTTCCGGCACGAGCACGGCGTGAGCGCCGCGCGCCATATCTTCGATCACAGCCCGTGCCGTGTGTGAGCCAACTTCCTCATCACAGGTGACCAGGACGCGTAAGGGACGGTGCGACCGGCGGGACTCGCGCACCATTGTGGCAATCGCTTCGATCATGAAGGCCACGCCCGCTTTCATGTCGAAAATGCCAGGTCCGGTTGCGCGCTCGGGCAATACAGCGAAGGGCTGGCGTTGCAGAGTACCAACCGGGTGTACGGTGTCCAGGTGCCCGAGTACCAGCAAATGTTGATCAGAACCGGCATGTGGGAATCGGGCCTGGACGTGCTTGCCCATGCCCGCAGCATCGATCAGTGACACCTCGGCGCCCAGTTCCAGAAGATCGCCGGCGATGAGCTCGGCCAGGGCCGTACAGCGCTCTACGTCACCACTTGGACTCTCGTGCTCTACATAACGGCGCAGGCGGGCCCAGCCGCCTGCTGTTGCCGGGTCGGCTACCTCTTGGATCGACGATGAATCACTGGTCATGAGGTGCGATAACTTTCGGCCAGGAGTTCAATGGGGTGCAGCGCCCGTGTGTGTTGATCGGTTAGCAGCAGTCCTGCCCCGATTTGCATGATGCACCCGGGGTTGGGCGTCAGCACCAAATCGGCGCCTGTGCTGCGCACGGCCGCCACTTTGTCACGCAGGATGCGCCCGCCCAATTCTTCGTGCAGCAGTCCATAGATTCCCGCGCCACCGCAACATTCGTCGGCCCGCGGCAGCGGCACCAGATCGAGTTCGGGAATGACCCGCAGCACGTCCAGCGGCGCGTGCGTGATGCGCTGCCCATGCAGCAGATGGCAGGGTGCATCATAGGTTACGCGAGCGCGGATGGGCGCGCCTGGTACGGGGCCGCGCGCGACCAGGAATTCCGAGATGTCACGTACTTTGAGTGCGCAGGCATGCGCGCGCGCGCGCCATTCCGGCTCATCACGCAGCAATTCATGGTACTCTTTCATCATCGCGCCACAACCAGCGGCATTGACCACAATCGTCTCAGCTCGACTGGCTTCGAACGCGGCAATGTTGCGGCGCGCCAGGGCGCGGGCCTGATCGAGCGCGCCCGTATGCGCGTGCAGCGCACCACAACAGCCCTGCCCAGCTGCCGGCACTACTGTGCAGCCATTTCGCTCGAGCACGAATGTGGTGGCCGCGTTGACCTGGCCAAAGAGCCCGTCCTGTACACAGCCTTCGAGCATGGCTACCCGAATTTCAGGTAGGGATGACCTTGCGGTCGGCGCGGAGCCGGTGGTTGCGCGCGGCGATAGTCGCACCGGTCTGGTCGCCTCCAGCATGGCCAGTGCAAATCGAAGGCGGCCCAGGCGCGCGGGCAGCGCGCGTATCAGGAGCCGGGGCAGTCCAGTCCAACGGAACAAGCGACTCAGTGGGGAAACAATGGAGCGCGCAAGGTCGTTGCCGAATGCGAAGAGCAACAAACGCGCGGGCCAGCTAATGCCCACCGACTTTGCCAGGGTTGCGCGGGCGCGTTCGACCAGGAAGCCGTATTCGACACCGGATGGGCACACGGGCTCACAGGCCCGGCAACCCAGACATTGATCGATGTGCAGGTCGAAGGCGGGATCGTCGGCTGGCAAGCGTCCTTCCATCACGGCGCGCATGAGGTAGATGCGGCCGCGCGGCGAATCGGATTCATCGCCCAGTCGAGTGTAGGTGGGACAGGCGGACAGGCAAAACCCGCAATGCACGCAGGCCAGCAGCTTGTCCACTGACTGCTTCAGTTCAGGCGCTTGCTCGGACGTGCTCATGAATCCTCAAGCACTGAATCGGTCCGGTGCCAGGATGTTCTCAGGATCGAACACCTTCTTCAATTCGCGCATCAATCTCAGTTCTGTGTCCATGCCCGCAGAGAATTGTGGCAACGTTGCATTCAATTCGGGGGGCACTACGGCCACGATCACGCTACCGCGCAGCCGCTCGAGCGTGCGCTTCGCTTCGGCCAGTGAGCGACCAAACTCAACGGTATCCACAGGCGCGCCGCCATCCACGCGGGCAATGCCGAGGCCAGCGTGCAGCGCTACCTGGGCCTGCTGCAGAGATGCGTGAATCTGCAGAGCGGCTGTCCACACGTGTAGCGCGGCGCTGGGCAGTGCCGCCAACCGGATGCTGACCTGTGCGCCGGCACTGGCATCGGCCAGCCGCTGCCAGACCGCGCGCCCATCTTCGTCACTGAGCAAGGTCGGCGCTTCACCGGCCACTTGCGCCAATTCGAGCGCTGCACCTTCCACGGCCAGATCGTTGCCCTGCACGCGCACATACAACGAGCAGTCGTGCGCAGCGGCTCCGCTGATGAGTTCCAGGGCCGCCGGCTCCAATGCGGCTTGCTGAGCGGCCGCACTCAATGCCAGCAGCGACGGAGCCGGTCCCTGGAACTGGAAAGTGGCATCGCGTGCAGGCAGCGGCCGCAGCCGCACGTGAACGCGTGTGATCACACCCAGAGTGCCCCGACTCCCTACTACCAATCGTGTGAGATCATAGCCGGCTACGTTCTTCACGACCTTGCCGCCCAGGTTCAACACGCGGCCGTCTCCGGTCACCAGCTGGAGTCCGAGCACCTGGTCACGCGGCGCGCCATAAGCTTGCCGCAACGGTCCGGCCGATGCCGTGGCCACCAGCGCGCCCATCGTGGCCGCGCGGTGCGCGGGAGCATCCAGTGCCAGGAATTGTCGCTGGGCACTGGCTACCTCCTGGAAATTGCTCACCGTCACGCCCGCATCGAGGGATGCTACCAGATCTGCGGGCTCGTATTCGGCAATGTGCTGCAGGCCGCGCGTGCTCAGAACGATGGGTGCAACGTGCGGTGGGCGTCCTGCGTTGAGCCAGGTTCCTGCGCCGGCGGGCTCGATGGGTATGCGCGCGGAACTGGCCCAGCGCAGCACGCCCGCCACCTGCTCCACGTTGGCTGGCGTCACCACGGCGCGGGGGACAACGCCGCCTACACTCCACGTTTTGCATCGATCGTCCGCCAGGACCGCGCTATCACCAAGCAACGTGCGCAGCTGATCAAGCATGGCCCCGCCGCGTGGCCGGGCCGACCCATTCCCGGCACATGCGCACGGGCAGCACTTTGGCCGGGTTGGCCAGTCCACGCGGATTGAAGACCCGACGCACGGCACACATGACGTCCATCTCTTCGGCACTGAAGATGAGGTCCATGTATTCGCGCTTGTCCAAACCCACGCCGTGCTCGCCCGTGATGGTGCCCCCCGCATCGACACATACCCGCATCATCTCGCGCGAGGCACGCTCAACGGCGTGCACCTGCGCTTCGTTCCGGCGATCGAACAGGATGGTTGGATGCAGATTGCCATCGCCCGCATGAAACATGTTGCAAAGCTTGAGCTCGTAATGATGCGCGATGTCGTACACCTGACGCAGCACAGCGGGCAGCCGGCTGCGCGGCACCACCGCATCCTGTACCAGAACGTCGGGCGCCAGCCTGCCCATGGCGCCGTACGCCTTTTTGCGCGCATGCCACATGCGCTGCCGTTCGGTCTCATTGGCAGCGCGACGCACTTCACGGGCGCCGTGCGCCTGGCAGACGGCGGCCGCGCGCGCCGCGTCCGCGTCCGCGCCCGCGCCAATCCCGTCGAACTCGATGATGAGCAACGCTTCAATGTCGGTGGGCACACCTGCGGCATATACACTGGCCTCCACCGCCAGAATCGCTTCGCGGTCCACCATCTCGAGAGCCGCCGGCAGCAAACCGTTGGCAATGACGGCCGAGACACAACGACTCGCATCATCCAACTCATCGAAGAGTGCGACCAGTGTTTCCACGGTGCTGGGCAGACGCGTGAGACGCACATCAATCTCGGTGGCAATGCCGAACGTGCCTTCACTACCCACGAACAGGCCCAACAGGTCATAGCCGATGGTCTCACCATGGCGCGGCCCCAGCTCCACTACTTCACCATCAGAGAGTACAACGGTCGCACCCAGAATGTGATT
>JBOHRF010000027.1:0-31915 GCA_050732575.1 Longimicrobiales bacterium | reverse complement strand
AGCAGGCGTTGGCTCATTTGGAGAAGGGCCACTGGAGAGTCCCAAGCGCGATTTGGTCGGAGTTGTCCAGCGGCTCCTTCAGGAGCGGAGGCTGAGAGTAGCGCCCGACATGCCGTTCACTCCGGTCTCCTGTAAGAGCTGGCCAACTTCCACGTCACGATCAACACGGCAATAGGCAGCGATTGGTATGGCGCGTGGAGAGAAGGTTTGCGGGACGATCTCGTGCTGCCGTCGCGTGCGGACTCTGGCGGTCGGAGAAAACGCCTCGCTGATCGCCGACGACGGGGCCACGCTTACGGATAGGGGCGCGACGTTGGCCGAGGCACAGGAGCGGGCCCGTTGCTAGGGGCAAAGATCGCCGTGCCTAAACGGCCAAGCTCGCGGCCCGGATGGCGCTCCAGATGTTCTCCCTATAGACTTGCAGCCAGCAACTGGAACCCTTGAAGGTGCGCAGGCGAGTGAAGGGATACGTGCTAACTCCGACGTCTATTGTCGACGCAATGGTCGAGAAGCTCTTCCGTAACCTCCCGCCATCAGTGCGCGATCGAGTCCTCGATCCGGGATGTGGGACCGGAGCTTTTATCGAGGGAGTGATACGCTGGTGTAAAGTGAACAAGTGCTCCCTCCCGATAATCCTTGGCATTGACTCGGACCCTGCGCACGTCGCGGCTGCACGAGAACGCTTTGCCGGTATCCGACAGGTGGAGATTCGGCAGTCGGACTTCCTGCTCCCCAGCGCCGACCGATTCGATTTCGTTATCGGTAACCCTCCGTACGTTCCGATTACCGAACTATCCACCGACGAACGCGAGATGTATCGGCAGCGTTACGCGACTGCACAGCAGAGATTCGATCTCTACCTCTTGTTCTTCGAGCAAGCGCTGACTCTGCTGAAGCCGTCCGGTCGTCTCGTTTTTATCACACCTGAGAAGTTCCTCTACGTTAAAACGGGTGCGCCCCTTAGACATCTCCTCACCGATGCGCAGGTGGACGAGCTGCACTTCGTTGATGAGGCGACGTTTGGCGAGTTGGTGACGTATCCGCTGATCACGACTGTCACGGCGCGAAAGAACGGCGAGCCGACGCGCGTGCTACTCCGTGACGGCCGCGTTAGGACCGCGCATCTCCCGTCTGAGGCTATATCCTGGCTACCCACCCTCCTCGGAGCCGACCAAGAACGTGGCGGACTCACTCTCGAAGACATCTGCTTGCGCATAAGCTGTGGCGTGGCCACGGGGGCCGACTCGGTGTTCGTCGTGCCTGTCGAGGGGCTTGATCCGAAGCTTCGCCGCTTTGCGCATCCGACAATCGCAGGCCGAGACCTGAAACCGAATCAGCAGCCGACTCCGCGCCACGTGATGCTCAATCCATATGATGGTCGTGGCCAGTTGCTGCCAGAGGACAGCCTTGGTGAGCTTGGACGCTACATCTCGACGCCCGAGCATCGCGACAAACTCCTGGCGCGTACCTGCGTCCGGCATAAGCCGTGGTATGCGTTCCACGAGAATCCGCCACTCCCCGACATCCTGCATCCAAAGATGCTTTGCAAGGACATCGGCGCGACTCCGTTCTTTGTGATCGACCGGGAAGGACACATCGTCCCACGCCACTCGGTATACTACATTGTTCCGTCGAACCCAGAGCATGTTGACGGCCTAGCCGCGTATCTGAACTCGCCAACGGTGCATCAATGGTTGCGCGACCATTCGCAGCGCGCGGCCAAGGGTTTTCTCCGGCTGCAATCACACGTCCTCAAGCAGCTCCCGGTCCCCGCCACTTTCGTCCCGAGTGAAGTTGAAAGGGGCGTGCTGAGTGTAGCCTCGGAATGACACCGTTCGACGCAGCCATCAAAGCGATCGATGTAGCTGGTTATCACAATCATCGGCTGGAAGCACACTCCGATACAGTCAGCAAGGCTTTCTTCGAAGACCTACTCAAACATTGCGAGCACCTCCGCGATGACTTCGCGAGGGACAAGGTCCGAGTGTGGTTGAACGTTCAATCTCCGGGTGACCGCTTGCGAAAGGTCGATCTATTCGTAGGCGAACCGGGACCCCATGGGGGACCGGATATCCAAAAGGTCCGTATCGCTCTTGAAAACAAATCGGTCATCACTGCGCATCGAAATCGAACCAACCGCTTCGATGACTTGAAGAAGGTTCTTGGAGCTATCCACGCCGCACGGCCCGAGGCGCTCATTCTCGGGACCGTGCTTATCGGGCTGGCGGAGCGCGTCCTGAACGTTCCTGACCAGGTCCGACCTCGGTTTCTCAAGCGCGGGAACGACGAGGAGTTTCAAGCGCGGGTCCTGCCAAGGCTGTCGTCAGGTGACGCTTCCCTCTGGAAGGAATTCGAAGATGCCGTCAGCTACAACCGACCTAATGATCCGGCCCGGACGCTCGAGCTCCTGACGACACTCCCGACTCGTAAGCCGGGGCACACCCATGTCGAAGGCTTCGATTACCTGCTTGGTGTACCCGTTTTTATCGACAACGTGAACCCGCCGTCAATGCCGAGGCCGAACACGCTCGGCATCAACGTCGATGCTGAGTACGCGCGAATGCTAGAACAGGTGTGCGCAGCATACAGAGCACGCTGGCACCTCTAAAACGAGAACACCAAGATCGACGCGGTCGTGAGAATGTTTGCAGGGAACGAGGAGAAGCCAACAATCGCTGCTCCACGCGCCAGTCGATGCTCTGCTTGCGCTCATTTCCCGGCCCGGGAAGAACAAGATGCGAACTGCACCTAATCCGTCGTAGCTGTGGTGATCACCTCGATGCGCTTAACTGTTTCCCACCAGATGCAGTGGTGCTCACCCTGCACGTCTTGCAGCCAGATACACCCGTGTTGAGCAATGCGCTCAGCAACATAGTGGTGCAGTTCCTGAATAGCTGCGTCACCGTCGAGCGCTAGCTGAAACTCGACAACGTCAGCGGCCACGTCGCTGGCGTCCCGGTAGTGCAGATAGAAGCGCGCCGTGATCACGGATCAACGATGACCGCGAGGCGCGGCGCGGGACATAGCAGGATCGGCCTGCCCCCGATTCTGACGTGTGCCTATACGCGTGAACATATCGGTGGCAGGAACGGTGCGGATTGGTGCAAAGCGGTGCAGGAGCCTAGAGCAAAACGCTCTGCGGTACAAGACCTTCCGGTGCCCTCCGCCCGCGGTTGCGGAGGCGGACTAGGACCTGTTAATTCGCGAGTCGTAGGTTCGAGTGCTACCGCGGGAGCTAAGCTCTCTTCCCTGGGAGCCAACGATCTGGGCCACCGAGCAAGCAGCTCCGGTGGCCCGTTTTCATGCGCTTCAACGCTGCGACGACGCTCGCGCTGGCAACGGCCCGAAGCCGAGTGGCGGCGCGCGATGTTTGGTCCGGGCCTCGTAGGCCGCGCCGATCCGTAGCAACATCGGCTCCCCAAAGGGTAGGCCCAGGAAGTCGATCCCCACGGGGAGCCGCGCCGGTATCGGGCCCGTGAGACGCGTGCTATCGCGCTGCGTGGTGTCGCGCGGGGTGATGCGCACGCGGTCGTAGACCTGCGTGGTGAAGCCTGCGGGGACCGTCATCGCCGGGAAGCCCCGGCTATTGATGAAGGTCCACACTCCCGCAGGCCGGTCATTCCTGCCCGGCTCGTCCGGGTTCGTGAGGATGGGCGCCGGCACGTTACCCGTGGGGTATATGACCGCGTCCAAGTCGTGCTGCGCGAAAACCGCGTGCACGATCGTTTGTATCACGAAGCGATCCTGCAGCGAGTTTCCGACCACCAAGGTCCTCGCCGAGTCGGTGCCGAACATGCCCCGCCGACGGTTGGCACCGAAGTGCGAATCGGCCCAGAAGTTGGCCTTCTCGGCCATGTCTCGGTACGTCTTGATATTCGCATCGCCGCGCTCGCGCAAATACGTCTCCATGTTGTACTTCCCGCCGCCGACATCGCCGTCGCCGGCACCGCGTCCGGCGCCCGCGCCGCGCCCCTCGCCTGCACCACGCCCCTCGCCAGCACCGCGCCCCTCACCCGCACCGCGCCCCTCGCCCGCACCGCGCCCCTCGCCCGCACCACGCCCGCCGCGCCCACCGCCGCCGAAACTGCGGATGTTTGGCCGGCCGGCCGAGTCATGAGGCACGAGTGAGGCGTCGGCGTACATGTCGATCAGCTTTGAAATGTGATCGGCCGAGTCCGGAAACACGTTGCGGAACTGCCGTATGAAGGCCGCGCTTCGCCACGCCGGCACGTACCGATTCACTGCTTCCTGAAACAGCGCGCCATTCGGCCCGGGATCCACGATGGTCGCGCCCAGTGCCCGCAGGTCGTCGATGGCGCGCTCGATGAGCGTGATCGACTCGCTGTCGGCGACCGTGAACAGGTTGCGATTCATGTACTCGCGGATCACGCCGATACGGATGCCATCGAGGCGCGCGCCCTGCGCGAAGCTCGCGTAGGGCTGCTCCGGCTTCCTGCCGACGCTGAACGAAGTCAGTTCGTCCTTCGGATCGTAGCCGGCGTACGCGTCCAGGATTTTGGCCACGTCCCGCACGGTGCGGCAGATCGGTCCGACGCGTGTCGTGATGCCGCGCTGCATCATTCCGTCCGCACTGACCAGTTCGCGCGTGGGCGCAAGTCCGACCGCGCTGGCGTTCTTCGCCGGCTCGCGAATCGAGGTTCCGGTTTCCTCGCCGATCGCGCACGTCACCAGGTTCGCGCCCACCGAGTTGCCTGAGCCGCCGCTCGATGCGCCCGGATCGCGCTCGGTGTCGTACGCGTTGCAGTTGGTCCCGCCGAACGTGCTGCGCGTGCCGGCGATTCCACCCGTCGCGTACTCGCCCATGTTCGCTTTCGCGAGGATGATCGCTCCCGCGTCCCGCAGCCGCTTCACGAACGTGGCGTCATCGGGCGGCCGATCATTCGCGTAGAACGCGTCCGCGCCTGACGTCGTGCGCATGTCGTACGTGTCGTACTGATCCTTGATCGCGAGCACGATGCCGTGCAGCGGCCCGATCAGCTGGCCCGTGCGCGCGAAATGCGCGTCCTGTCGCGCCGCCACCTCGAGCGCGTCGAGCAGCGCGGGGGCGTTGTCCACCGCGTCGGTCATACTGCGGGCCTTGCGGTCGTCGAAGCCCCAGGCGCGGCGCGCGGCCGGACGCAGGTTCAGCGTGATCAGCGCGTTGATCTTGCCTGCGTTCTTGATCGTCGTGACCCGCCCGAGAATCCCCTGCGGTTCGTTCACGCACGTGCCGTTGTAGGCCTTGATGCGCGCGAGGTAGAGCTCGACCACTCGCGTCGAGGTGACCTCCTTCCGCTTGATTGCTGACTGGATGTCCTCGATCGTGGCTTCCTCAACCTGGAAGGCCGCCGTGTGCGCGGTCGCCAGCCGCGTGGGCGGCACCAGGAGAATGCCGACGAGCGCCAGCGCGGCCGAGTGGAATCGAACGTTCGTCTTCATGGTGTTCTCAAAGGAGAGGTGTCAGGGATTCGTTCGTAACGAGCCGGAGATGACACTACATCTAATTTTATTCTCCGCAACGGCAACGTTTGGGGAAACAGTGACCACCGAGTCCTCAGTGTGAAACAGGTCGTTAGATGGCCAGCGCGCGGAGCTGCTCTAATTGACAGTGTGCTTCTGCCTGCGTGCGCCCGGGTCCCCGCGCCCTCAACACCCACGCCGACCGGCGGCTATGACCTCATCATCGAGAACGGCCGCATCATTGATGGGGCGGGTGCGGCCTGGTTCTACGGTGATGTCGGCATTCGAGGCGCACCGATACCTCCGGCCTGGTGGTCGCGCCTGGCTTCTGGGATATCCAGAGCCATTCGCGCGGTGCATTCCTGGGCAACGGCGATGGTCGCGTGGTCAGCAAAGTCACGATGGGCGTGACCACGGAGATCATGGGTGAAGGCAGCACCAACGCGATCATCAATGCCAGGACTCAGGGTGTGGAGCCCGGTACTGCACGGGCCGATTCGATGGCAGCGCATCCGTTTGCCGGTGAGCGCGGATTCGACAATTGGCTGCGTGCCATGGAACAGCACGGCGCGTCGGTCAAATGCCACGACAGAAGAACTCATCGAGGCGGCCAAGCTTCCCGAAGCGTCACAGGACTTGGGCGGCGCCCAAACCGGCTATGCTCTGTCTGGCGCCTTGCCACTCGTCGCGGGGAGCGGTTGTTTGCGCACTCTGGCAGCGTGCCGGGTTACACGGCGTTGCTGGTTGGCAATCTGGATCGCAAGATCGGGTTCGCCATCATGACCAACGGTAACCGCGCGCATCCGTATGTGTATCGACTGGCGGATCGCGCGCTCGAGGTGATCAAGGCCAATACGCGCGCCCGTGAGAACCAATTAGCGATCCGGTCAGAAACGTGCACGCCCTCTAAAATGAGCGGATTTGTCAGGTTCGGACTGGCCAATGAACTGCGCCACGCGCCCGTAGGGCTGTTATCTTTAGAACATGAGACGAGACCCCCAGGATGTGACGGCTCGCGTGGTACCACTGGCCAGCCGTGAAGCCGGTGAGCCTCCGTGCCCGCCGACTATCGCCGCGCGGATTGCGCTGGTTACGCAGCTCTCCCGTGAGGCGTGGGCTCTAACACAGCGGCCCATGCCTTCGTACTCGCGCGCCGACCTGCCCATCGTCGTCACGGCCCTGACCGCGCAACGGCCAGCGTGAGCTTGTGGGATCCGGACTTTCGCGACTTGCTGTCCGCTTTTCTGACTCACCACGTTCGATTCCTTATTGTCGGCGCTCACGCGTTGGCTGTGCACGGTGTGCCACGGGCGACGGGTGATCTTGACGTGTGGGTGGAGCCCACGGAAACGAACGCCGACGCCGTGTGGCGCGCATTGGCTACGTTCGGTGCGCCGCTCCATACCCTGGAGATTGGCCGGTCTGACTTCACGCGCCCGGATGTCGTGGTCCAGATCGGGTTGCCGCCGCGGCGTATCGACATCTTGACAGGCATAACCGCTGTCACGTTTTCGGAAGCGTGGGCTGATCGCCTGGAAGAGACCTTTGACGAACTCCGCTTACCTTTTCTTGGTCGCTCCTCCCTGATTCGCAACAAGCGCGCGAGCGGTCGACGGAAGGACCTGGCAGACCTGGAGGCACTCGGCGAGGCCTGAACGGATGTACGGTTGTGTTTGGGTCGGCTGACCCTGCCTTCGCTGCGATTCTCGCGTGCATTCCAATGGCTCGTCCATGTGCTTGGCGGGAATCTGACTGAATGAATAAGTTCGTGTTTCTGGCGGGATCCTCTCTACGACGATGCCCACTTCTATTGACCGTCTGACCGCTGCGCTGGCCGATCGTTACCGCATCGAGCGTGAGCTTGGCGCAGGTGGGATGGCCACGGTCTATCTGGCCGAGGACCTGAAGCACCACCGGAAGGTGGCGATCAAGGTTCTGCGTGAAGACATCGCAGCATCGGTCGGCGCCTCGCGCTTTCTGCGCGATTGGGATGCGCTGGCGTATGCGCATGCCCACAACGTCGTGCATCGCGACGTCAAACCCGACAATGTGATGTTGGCGTGTCTCCCGCGCTCGAGCGATCGTGATGAAGTGTCTGGCCAAGCGGCCTGCTGATCGCTGGCAGAGCGGCGAGGAATTGCTGACGCAGCTCGAGCCGCTGGCCACTCCCAGTGGCGGCATGCAGCCAACTGCGGCGCGTTTGCCGGCGGTGCGTCGGGGAAAACGCATCGACCGCTGTTGCTGGCCGGGCTGATTATCAGCGTGCTCGCTGCTGCGTTCGCAGTACGGCTGGGCATGCGCGCAGTCGGTGCAAGGCCACCACTTGTAATTGGCCATGCCAGCCAACTCACGGCGGAAGACGGGCTCGAAATCAATCCAGCCATCTCGCCGGACGGGAAGTTTGTCGCATACGCCGCGGGCGAGGCGTGAGTATGCGCGTTTACATCCGGCCCATCGCGGGCGGTCGCACAATACCACTCTCTGAATCGAGTAGCGCCGTCGAATTTCAGCCGCGCTGGTCGCCCGCTGGAAACCAGATCCTGTACCTGTCTCCGTCGGGCGTCTTTGTCGCGTCCGCTCTGGGCGGTGCGGCGCGCCAGGTCGCAGCCGTCTCGGAGGACGTCAGTTCCTCGAGCGACCTCAGCTTTGGCATTACCGGCGCCACCTGGTCTTCGGATGGAAACCGCATCATGGTCGCTAACGCGGTAGGGTCTCCATCGTGAAGCTCGAGGGTGGAGAATCACTTGCACCAGAGCCCGGTCTGGTCGTCCGATGGAAACGCCTGTACTTCGTCTCCAATCGGCAGGGTCCGCGTGACATCTACGCGGTCGAGATCTCGGCAGCCGGACGCGTGCGTGGAAAGCCACAACGCGTCACGACCGGATTGGGTGCGCAGTCCATCGGTTTGTCTGCCGATGGCACGCGCCTCGTGTATGGGACATACACCCCGCGCGCCAACATATGGTCGCTGCCCATTCCAGCAGACGGGCCCGTGGACATATCCGCTGCCCGTGCGCTCACCAGCGGCAATCAAAGCGTGGAATCGATGCAAGTGTCATGGGACGGCAAGTGGCTGTTATACGATTCCAATCTTCACGGCAATGCCGATATCTTCCGTATTCCGGTTGACGGCGGCACGTCCGAGCAGCTCACCACGGACCCGGCCGATGACTTCGCGCCTGACGCCTCACCGGACGGCCGGCAGGTCGTCAATCATTCCTGGCGATCCGGCTCACGCGATATCTTCTTGAAACCGCTCGACGGTAGTGCGCTGCAGGAAGTGACCAACACACCATCGCAGGAAAGTATCCGGCCTGGTCGCCCGATGGACGTGCGCTCGTCTTCTTTGATCAACTGGTTGAGCGCGGTGTAACGCGCGGCGTGTTTGTGACCCGTCGCGCGGAATCGGGCGAGTGGAGCCGGCCATGTGCTCGGCGTGACGGTACGAACCCGGTCAACTGGTCACCTGATGGTCGCTTTCTGGCCTACTCACGTAATGGAGCGGTCGAAGTGATACCGCACGATTCGGGAGGGGCTCGCACCGTCTATGCGCCAACCGCGGACTCGGCGGATCCGCGCGCGGTAAAAGTCGTGGTGTCGGAAGATAGCCGCACGCTCTTCTTCAAGAGTCACGATGTGCAGGGACGTGCGGCGCTCTGGTCTGTACCGGTAACGGGTGGCCGTCCGCGGCTGCTTGTGACATTCAATGATCTTGCGCAACCATCGATTCGGCCCGACTTCGCAGCTGGTGCGGGCCGGCTCTTCTTTACTATCGATGATCGGCAGAGCGACATCTGGGTGGCTGAAGTCACGCGCAAATAAATTCGACAGACGACTGCCGCCACATACAGCGACTCGCAACAAGAGGGTTACTAATGTCAGGTTTATCGGGCAGCAACGCGCAGCGCCGTCGCCATGTATCGTCATTGCATCTTTTGTAAATCCGACCTGGGCACCAACGAATCCATCGAGGTGCAGATCGAAACGGAACCGGGCACGAAATTCCTCTACAATCCCTACAATCCGATTGTACTTGGACTCGTGCTGGAGCGAGCCACGAAGATGAGCCTGAGCGAATTCTTGTCGGCGCATGTCTGGCAGCCCATGGGCATGGAGGGAGTTGCTTCCTGGAGTCTGGACTCGAAACAGCACGCCTTTGAGAAGATGGAGAGTGGTTTTAATGCCCGGCCGCGCGATCTGGCGCGACTTGGTCTGCAGTATCTCAACAGCGGCAGCTGGAACCGCCGTCGTATTGTCTCGGAGAACTGGGTGGCTGAATCGGCGCGCGCTGACACACTCAGGGATCCGGCCATGAACTACCAGTCTGCCCAGAAGCTGTGATGCCGCCCAACCATGCGTGACCGCTCAGCAGCCGAACGCGCAGCGGAACCGGTAGGTGTGATGCACCACGATGTCGGGCGGAAACCCGCCCAGGAAATCGCCGGTGAATGACTTGCCATCCGGATCCACTTCATCCTTGTCGCCGTCGGTGACAAACCAGCCCAGACCGGAGTTCAGGACCAACTCGCCTGATTGTCCGTCGCGGCAGGTGACCTTGTAGACCGGGATGTTCCCTGGCCATGGACCGTTGGTTCCCATGTGTCGCAGCTTCCCGCCTTCCTCCCAGATGCGCAGTGTGGCGGCCGGTTCATCGGGGATGTCCGGGATGCCCAGCTCACCTTCCGCAACACCCGAGCACTCGCCGGTCACCTGCACTTGCCAGCGGATGGTGCCAGTGACCGCCTTCCAGTATTCCCTGGGCTGGCCGGGCGTGTTGAGCGCTCTGTTGGCGTTGAACTGGATGTTGGTGCTGATCGTCTCCACGATCTTCTGGTTGGGGCTCTTGCTGGTGATGGTAGTCACGGACTCACTCGTGCCGACCCAGCCCCTGCAGCCCACGCGATGCGCGGTCACTTTGGGAAGATCGGGCCGGGAATCCACGGTGCGATTCTTGTTTTTCCACTCGTTGTTGGTGAATACGATGAATAGCTCCTCGACATCGCCGCAGGGTTCATCGCGGCACCAGGTCTTGGCCGGCACCCTCGACAGGTCAATGGGGGCCTCCCAGCTGGTCAAGTTTTTGGGCACGATCCACACGCTGGCATGCTGCAGCGGGGTCAGCGGATTGTCGAAGGTGATGGTTCTGACCGACTCATCGAACTTGAAGTGCGCGTACTTCGAGGCCAGGTATGGGATGCCCAGCGGAATTGTGATCTCACGGACGTTTCGTTGGATGCGGTCAGGGAAATCTCATGCTTGTGCGCGATCTCTGCGGTTGAGTGAAGCGCGTCGCGCTTCAAGTATTGATCGTCTGATCCCTGGTTGAGGTTATGCAGGGTGAACAACGGAAATGTCGTCCGCAAGTCGGGTCCCGCGCCTTTGAGTGCGGCGTCGATTCCGTTCAACAGATCGTGTGTGCCGAACCGCTCCCACATGGTGGGGATGGCCCGCGAACGTCCGTTGAGTTCGAGGTAGAACGGGAACACGTACCCTTCGCAACCGTAAGCTTCACCCGTGCCTGGGTCTTCGGCGAGCGGCAGGTGGACATTGCTCATGAACCCAGACGCAACGAAATGCTCGGGCTGCGCCTTTGGATACACGAAGTGTTCGGCCCATTTCGCTGTTGCCTCGTTGGCCCAGGCGTACTCCCGGCAATCCATGAGCAGCGGTTTCCGTCCCGTGATGGTGTGCGCCAGCTCGTGCGCCAGATTCTGAAGCATGCCCGGCGAGGTTTCACTGCCCAACGGATATTTGCTGTCGAGCAGGATATAGAACGCGGCTTCCTGGCATTTCTGGGGATCCGCGTACATCGCGATGCCGTTCCACGCATCCGTGCTGCCGTAGGTGGCGCGGTTGTAGGCCGCGTCCTGGTCAGTGAAGCCCGGACGCACCAGAAAGACATCGAGCGCAGGTCCACCGCTGTTTTTCGGGAAGTTGATATCGGAGAGCGGCTCCCAGAACAGGCCAACCAGCCGGGGCCAGATCTTCGCGGTCATCTGCAGCCAGAACCTGCGCCTTCGCGACATCGCCGGGACGGCGCGTCTGCGCCCAGATCTTCACCTTGCCGCCCACCGCGCTGAACGTGTCCCACTGAACCGCTGTTCCGAGTGAGAGTGCTTCTGCGTTCGGGCCGTGCGCGGCAGCGTCGTCGTCGTTCCCGGGTGCACCAGGCTGCGCTTCATTCGCCGCTGTGCTCAGGTTGACCCAGCTGGCCGGATCACCGGGTGGCAGAAAGAACGGCCCGAGCTCCGCCTGCGTTTGTGCCGACAACGTGGGCAGCAATCGGTCGACGTCCAGGACGGAACGCGGGAGCTCAGTGATGCCGGCATTGTCACCCCGGAAGCGCGGTGGCAAACGCCGGTCGCCAAAGGCAGCGAACACGCGATACCTGTGCGCCGTCTCCGTATCGATCTGGCCGGCTGACAGCGCGCGATTGATCAACGTGTGCTGGGAGGTTGCCTGTTCCTGTTGCTGCGCATCTTCCGTCTGGAAGCGGAAGGCCCAGCCAGGTGGTGAGTGCAAGCGCGAGCACTGCGATCAGTTTCGTCATGGTTGTCCGTTAGCGAGGCGCGTCGAGCAGTTTGTTGAGCGCGGCCCAATCGATTCGCTTGAAGGTTTGCAGCAGGGCATTGTGCACTGCTGGTTGCAGCCCGGTGCCAGTGGCGGTGATGCTGACCATGATGCTGCGCACTTCGACGGGCGACCTGCGCGCGCGCAGGAAGTCGTAGTCCGGTGTCAGCACGCGCCAGGCTTTCGGCGAATCGACATTGGTCAATCGCCAGCTGGTCGCCATAGGTCCCTCCGTCAATGACAGGTCGATCAGCGCCGGCATCTTCCGCTCGGCAGGTGTCATGGCGTCGACTTCTGCACGCATCGATTCGGTGCGGGCGTAGGACAATGCCAGCGCTTTCCGATTGGCATCACGATCCCTGGCTTCCGATGCCCGCAGATTCTCCGTGACCTGGCTTTCAGTGGCCTCGATGGTTCGGCGCATTATTTCCACTTCGGCGGCAGTCTGGTAGCGCGCAGCCGTACGGAGTGTCTGCTCGCGCTGCTGTTTGCGTTCGACGGCGCGATCCATCCAGTCCTGGTAGGGAGTTCTGGCGAGTGATTTGCGAAAGTCTGCGAGTGTTCCGCCGTCCTTGTTTTCCGTATCGAAGATCACCGCATCGTAAAACGCCTGGCGGGTCACAGTCTTCCAGGGCGACGCACCACCCGTCAGCAACACTGTCACAGAGCTGCGCTCCCGTTTTTCCGAGAGGCCGTTGTACATGTGTGTAGCCAGTGGCAGCGGCGTGCCGCGCGGCGCCTCTACGAAGAACTCACGTCCCTGCGCATCCTGAAAGGTGGACCCGCCTACGCCGGCGGAGTGATTCACCGCGATGGTAATGCACGAGCAACCCTCGCCGGCCACTGCTTTGCTGGGTGCAACGAAAAACAAACGCAATATGTACTCGACGACGTGACCCGGCTGCTTGATTCCGTTAGGACCCGGCTGACGCCGCGCCGCCTTCGAAGTTGGACATGATCTCGAAGCCCTGCGGCCGCGCCAGCTCCGGGATCTGCAGCAGGATGCGCTCGATCTGCTCGAGTCGGGCCACAGCCGCGGCGCGCTCCGCGTTGGTCAGCTTCCCGCCGATTTTAGTGTGTCGCGGCAGCCAGCCACTCCGGCCAGCAGCCGGGGCCTGTTGATGCGCTGAGGCCGGGACAACAAGCGCCAGGTACAACGCAGCTGCCGCAGCCACACCAAACCGCCGACCCACGCTGGCGCCTATTTCTTTACCATAGTGATCGAGGGAACGACTTTGTATTGCCGGACGCTGTACACCCCCCTGACCACCATGATGTAGTCGCGTACGGCCTGCAGTTTTCCAGTGGACCGATAGCCGCCTGCCGATGTTTCCATGATCGCCAGTTGCAAGGCGATCGCGGCGTCTTCGGATTCTTCGTTGCCAGCAAACTTTTCGGAGACCTCGGTCCTGTAGGTGTTCAGCCACTTGACGAATTTGCCGTTGGCACCGAAGTACGGGACACACGCCCTCTGGTGCTCGGCGTTATCCTCGTTCATCAGTGCCACGTACTGCGCGTGATCGGCGGCCGCAGTAAACTCCGGGACTGCCGCGTGGCCTATGAGTACCGTTTTGGTATCGATCAGCTGCTTCACCCTGACCCGTATCGGCTTCACTGCATTGTCGACCGCGGTCTTGTAACTCGCCTTATCGGCGACCAGCTGCGCCGCCATTCGTTTCATGGCTGCGTCTGCGGATTCGATGTTCGCCACTGTGGTTGCGCCCGCCGCCTGCTGCGCCTGCATGATCTTCATGGCCTCCTGCGGATTCTTCATCATGAAGGCCTGCATGCGCTGCGCCTTCTCCATCCCATCCATGGCGTGGAACTTGGACTTGAGGTCGGCGTTGATCCTGTTTTGCCGGGTCAGGTCGTCATTGAGTTGCGCGTAGGCGGCGTCGAGCCTCTCAATGAAGTCATCGTTGGCGAAGCAGGAGGTGTGGTAGGCACTTTCGTCCAGGGATCGGCGGGGGGATTCTGGGCACTGGCCTCGGCCTGCGAGCCGGCAACGACCAGGGCGGCCAGGACAACGCACGTTCTCATGTTTGAACTCCTTCGCGGTTGAGGACCGCGAAAGGCTACACGTAGCGCGTCACGCTCCGATCAAGCAGCGTCAAAACGAATCAATTGTGACTATCTGACGGGAGTTGTGGGCGATTTGGCGCGATTGTAACGCTCGGCAAATTCGGTATCGGCGCGCCGCCAGGCCTTTTCCACTGCAGTGTAGTGCACAGCTGCGCTGTCGCGTTGGCCCGCGGCATCGAATGTTTGCGCCAGCGCCTCGTGCAGCTCGGTGTGCGTGACGTACGTGTTGCTGCCGTCCACGCCTCCGCGCAGTGCAGCCTGCAGGATCGGGATCGCTTCTGTGTGACGACCCAGGAAATTCAGGCTCCGTGAGAGTTCGAGATTGATGCGCGTATAGCCATCGGTCGTGGAGAAGATGGAGCGGCGGAATGCATCCACGGCGTCCGCGTGGCGGTTTTGCAGCTGCAGAAGCAGGCCGACGCAGGAAGAAGTGCAGGTTGTGGTCGCGGCCGAAGCTGCTGCTGGCGCCAATGCGCTCGACGCTGTCGGCCAGCGGCCGCAGCGCCGCCGAGTCGTCGGCGGCGGCCAGTGCTGTTCCGGCCAGGGTGAGTTGCCAGCTCAGGCCGCGCGAGCGGGCGCCGATGCCCATTGGTCTGGTCCGGTAGTCATCAGCCAGGGCGAGGAATTGGCGCGCGGCTTCGCGCGGCTGGTTGCGTTCGAGTGCCACGATGGCGCGGGTAACGCCGTCGTTGTGTCCGGTGAGTTGTCCAGTGTTCTCCGGCAGTGTGCCTGCGCTGGCAAGATCGTGCGCGGCGCGCAAACGGCCCTGGTTGCGCAGCGCGAACGCCAGCAGCCACGGTCCATGACCGCGGTCGTGTGGTGCTGCATCGCGCAGCTCGGACAGCAGTCGGATTGCCAGCTCATCGGATCGGCCGCTGCGGATGAGGTCCCGATCCAGTACCGATGTGAAATCGACTTCCTTGACCAGGCTCAATTTTGCGATGCGCTCCACTGCTGCCTCGGCATCGGCGCGCCGGCCCTGGCGCAGCAGCGCCTCCACCATGGCGCCCCAGCCCGCGCCTTCTGCAGGTCGAAATACCAGCAGCCGTCGCGCCGACCGCTCTGCGGCGGCGGAGGAATCCCACCACGTGTATGCGTACCCCAGCGCGCCAATCGCCCCGCAGACGCGGCAGTATGCTCCGCCTGTGGCACCAGATGCAGAATCGATGGCGACTGCGCGATTCAGTGCGGCCACGGAACCGGCCCAGTCGCCCTGAGCGGCCAGCGCCCAGCCGAGCTCGACCTGACCATCCGGATCCTGGGGGAAGCGCGAAGTCAGTTCACGCGCAATAGCCAGAAACTCGGCTACCGGCCTGTCCTCTCTGGCCAGCGTGCTTTGAATCAACAGGCGTTCGCGATCGGTAGTGCGAGCAGCCAATCTGCGCGCCAGCGGAAGCAATTGGCTCATCTCTTCGTAACGCCCTGCAACGTTGCTGGCCATCCAGCCGAAGTACGCGGCCATCGCGAACGTCGAGTCGTGCTCGAGCGCCGCCTTCATCAAGCGAATCGCGGAGTGAGGATCCCCTCCATACAATGCGCGCAGTCCTTCTTCGTAATATCGCGTACGCGGTGGCCGAGCTGGTTCTCACCATGGCAACGGCATTGGGCGGTGGATCCATTCGGAAGTCGTGCGCGATGGCCGCAGTGGCGCTATCGGTCAACGCGTACAGGTCGGCCGCGCGCACGGTGTAACCGCGCCGGACCACACCACTGCGCAGGGCAACACGGCGCAGCGTCAGCATCCAGCCGCCGGCCGTCAACGCGAGCTCGCCTTCCACGATCTCGTTTGCGCCGGCGCGCCGTGCGGCATCCGTGGTAGCGGCCGTACCTGCCGGGCGCGGCATCAACTCGAGCAGCCGCGAAGTGGCCACCACCTGAATGCCATCCACACGCGCCAGGTTGGTGGCCAGCATGTCGCGCAGCACACCGGCCAGCGAAGCACTGTCGCGTGACTCGATCGAGCCAATGGCCAGAAACGGTGGTGCAGCCGCGGCGTTGGATCGACGGATGCCCCACGCGACCACGGCCAGGATGACAAAGCTCGCGAGCGCTGCGGCGAATGCTAATCTGCGGAATACGCTTGGAATCCGTTCGGCCGCTGCGTTTGTCTCCGCTGCACTCAGCGCAGGTGTTGGCGCGGGTGCAGGCACTGCATTGGCTGGCGGCACACGCAACTGTGCAATCAGTTCGGCAACCACAGGATCGGGCGCGGAATCGAGCTCGCGCAGCATGCGTGATTCGTACTCACGTCCGACACGCAACGCCGCGATGTGGTCGCCGGCAGAAATCAGCGCCCGGATCCGGCCCGCCGTGTACAGTGCACTGAAGGGCTCGATCGCGCACAGTCGCTGCCACCAATGGGCAGCTTCCCTGGCTGCGCCTGCTTCGACTGCACGGCGCGCCAGCGTCTCGAGCGCCTTGAGCTGCGCGAACTGCAGACGCGATCGCGTTTCTTCGACCCACTCCTCGAATGCGGGTGCGCCCGGCAGGTAAAAACCGTCGAGGAATGGACCGCCGTACATCTCCGCCGCGTGCGTCAGACGATCGGCGTCCAGTGCTTCCTGGAATTCGCGAACATCGCTGCGGATGGTGCTGTCGAGCCGCAATTGCGTGCTGCCCGTGATGCACTCGCGACCCGTGTCGCGGCGCAGGCTGTAGAGCGTTTGCGAAAGAGTGTGCCGGGCCTGTTCTTCGTCCGTTTCCGGCCAGAGGATGCCGAGGATCTTCTCACGCGTGATGCCGCGAGCGCCTGCAGCAGCCACCAGCGCCAGCAGCGCAAGCCGGCGCGGGCCCAGCGATGGAGCGGGTCCATCACCAGGCGGGACCTCGATCGCGAGACCGCCTAAAGTTCGAAGTAGCACTGGAGCACGGAATTAGATCCAGATCTGGTACGACATCTCCGCTGTGGCACCAGCGGCTATCCGGCGATTCTACGCCGGTTGCAACGCGTCCAGCAAGAAGTGCAGCAAAGAGTGGGGACCAACGGCGCAGCGGGTCGCCTGGCGGCTGGTGGTTGGCACCGGCGCGCGGGTTACCGTTTTCGCGGCAACAGCACGGGTTTCCGTGGTGACGGTGACGACCGAGCATCAGGGACAGCCTTCGCAAGACTTCCGACGAATCCCGCCAGGTGCTGGCCGGTCAGTGTCGACTTATTCGCAACGAGGTCTGCCGGCGTGCCTTCGAACACAATCCGCCCCGGGGCGTCACCACCGTGCTGAACATGCGCGGCTCACCGGAGCATCTGGCGCTACGTGCGGAAGTCGCGCAAGCGCGTGTGCCGGGACCGACCATTTTCACGGTGGGTCCCTACATCAATGAGCCGTTCGTGACAGCTCCCGCGGAGGTCGAGCGGGCGGTAGTGGAGCAGAAGCGCGCGGGCTACGACGTCGTGAAGCTTCATGAGGATCTGACGGGCGAGGCGTACGCGCGCCTCAATGCGATAGCGCGACGCGAGGGGATCCGCGTCATCGGCCACGCGCCACGCAACCTGGGCGTAGATGCGATGTTCGCAGAACGTCAGTACGCGGTGGCCCAGGCAGAGGAGTTTCTATACGAGCGCGATAGCAGCTCTCGGGGCATGCTGTCCGGCTTCTTTCGCGCACTGGCCTTGCTGCTGGCCATGATTGGTCTCTATGGTATCATGGCCTACACCGTAGCACGCCGGCGCAACGAGATCGGCGTACGCATCGCGCTCGGTGCTGCGCGCAGCGGCATCCTTCGACTGGTCTTCCGCGATGCCGGGCGAATGCTGCTGGCTGGCATTGCCGTCGGCGTGGTGCTTTCACTCGCGTCTACACGCGTTGTATCGACTTTCCTTTATGGCGTCGAGCCCGTCGATGCGATCACTCTGGCCGCCTCGGTCCTCGCGTTTGCGGGTGTCGCGCTGGCTGCAGCACTGTTGCCGGCGTGGCGCGCGGCAAGGCTCGATCCAGTGGCCGCCTTGCGGGAGGAATGAGACGACGGGTGTGAACCCTCGAGTGCACACTACTTCCAGCGCCCGACCAGGATCACGTGACCTACGATGCCAATCGCACGTCGCTATCCGGATTCAGCGCGTCACTGCGTGCGGACAAGAATGCGGGCCGCTTCACACTCTGGGGCATACAGTTATCCACGCGATCGCCCGGCTTCGACATCAATGATGCCGGGCAGATGCGCAGTGGCGATGACATCGACTTCAACGCCGACATCCAGCTGCGCGATACCAAGCCGAACGAGCTGGTCCGCTATGTCCAGTTTGGCACTTCGACCTTTGCCGGCTGGAGCTACGGCGGGCCAACGCCAATACTGGCGCGTTTCCGAGAACGGCCAGGTGCAGCTTCACAATTTCTGGAGGATAACGGCGCGTGCCACCCTGCACCGTCGCGCGCAGAGCGATGACCTGACACGGGGCGGCCCGCTCATGGGCACAGCCAGCGCGCACGCATTGAGCGCTTCGATCTCGGGTAGACCCAGTCCAATGCCAGGTATCTTTCTGGTCGCCATTCTGTGTGTGCCCGCCGAACACGACGATGCCGCTGTCCAGTGCGGTGGCGGCCGCGCCGAAGATGGCGCGCGGTCCTTCCATGGTGAGCAGACGCCAGCGTTCACCGTTCCAGGCCCATGTGTCGGTGAGGGCCACGCGATCCGCCGCACGCACGCCGCCGTGCACGATCACGTGTTGCGCCTTTGCATCGTAGGCCATGACGTGCCCGGTTCGGCCGGGCGGACCCGGCACATCGAGCGCGTGCACCGCTCATACATCGTCAACGCAACGGGACGTAACGTTCAAGACCAACCGCTCGCCATGTTACGTGCGCGCTTTGCGTGAGGGATACGAAAATCCAAACGCCATGTTCGGTCCGTTGGCGGAAGGTGGACCCGTTGGCGGGTGCGAACAGGAGCGGTGTGAAGGAGGTCTGCCCTGGCGGTTCGGCTCGAGGCGATAGAGAGATGGGTCGGCGGGGGTCGAGTCAGGCCGCTGGGTGTGCGGCTGCGAGAATCAGGGCCGCGACTCCTTGCGCACTGACTCGCTCAGTGGGCTGGGACGGCCTCCGGACGGCTACCGACGAATTCCGCCAGGTGCTCGCCGGTCAGCGTCGACTTCGCCGCCACCAGCTCGGACGGCGTGCCCTCGAACACGATCCTCCCGCCGTCGTGGCCAGCGCCCGGACCGAGGTCGATGATCCAATCGGCGTGCGCCATCACCGCCAGGTGGTGCTCGATCACGATGACCGACTTGCCGGAATCGACCAGCCGGTCAAGCAGCTTGAGCAGCTGCTCGATGTCGGCCAGGTGCAGCCCGGAGGTCAGCTCGTCGAGCACGTAGACGCCGCCCTCATCACCCATGTGCGCCGCGAGCTTGAGCCGCTGCCGCTCGCCTCCCGACAGCGTGGTGAGCGGTTGGCCGAGCCGCAGGTAGCCCAGCCCCACGTCGGCCATGCGCTGCAGGATCGCGTGCGCGGCCGGCGTACGCGCCTTGCCTTCGCCGAAGAAGCCGAGCGCGTCTTCGACTGAAAGGTCCAGCACCTCAGCGATGTTGAGTTTGCCGAGTCGGTACTCGAGCACCGACGCCTGGAATCGCTTGCCCTCGCAATCCTCACAGATCGTGGTGACACCGGCCATCATGGCGAGGTCGGTGTAGATCACGCCGGCGCCATTGCAGGTCGGACAGGCGCCTTCGGAGTTGGCGCTGAACAGCGCGGGCTTTACACCGTTGGCCTTCGCGAACGTGTTGCGGATGGGATCGAGCAGACCCGTGTAGGTCGCTGGGTTGCTCCGCCGCGAACCCCGGATCGCGGTCTGATCGACCGACACGACACCGTCCTTGCCAGACACTGAGCCGTGGATCAGTGAGCTCTTGCCCGACCCGGCCACGCCGGTCACTACCACCAGCACGCCGAGCGGGATGTCGACGTCCACATTCTTCAGGTTGTGCGTGCGGGCGCCGCGCACCTTCATCACACCCGACCTGGTCCGCACCGTTTGCTTCAGTGCGGCGCGGTCGCTCAGGTGACGTCCGGTGAGCGTGCCGCAGGCCCGCAGCGCATCAAAGGTGCCCTCGAAGACCACGTTGCCGCCGGCGGCGCCGGCACCGGGGCCAAGGTCGACAACGTGGTCGGCGACCCTGATCACCTCCGGCTTGTGCTCGACCACGAGGACAGTGTTGCCTTTGTCGCGCAGCAGCAGCAGCAAGTTGTTCATCCGCTGGATGTCGTGCGGGTGAAGCCCGATGGTCGGCTCGTCGAACACGTACGTCACGTCCGTGAGCGACGACCCGAGGTGCCCGATCATCTTGGTGCGCTGCGCCTCGCCGCCCGAAAGTGTGCCGGACGAGCGGTCGAGGCTGAGGTAGCCCAGCCCTATCTCCACAAACGAGTCGAGCGTCTCTCGCAACTTCGCTAGCAGCGGTGCGACGGACGGCTCGTCGAGACCGCGCACCCACTCGGCCAGGTCGTTGATCTGCATGGCGCAGGCGTCGGCGATGTTGATCTTCTTGATCTTCGATGACCGCGCGGCCTCGTTCAGCCGGGTGCCGCCGCAGTCGGGACAGGTGGTGAACGTGACCGCGCGCTCCACGAACGCACGGATGTGCGGCTGCATCGCGTCGACATCCTTGGACAGGTACGACTTCTGGATCGACGGGATCAGTCCCGCGTACGTCAGGTTGATGCCTTCGACTTTGATCTTGCTCGGCTCCTTGTAGAGCAGGTCGTGCAGCTCCTTCCTGGTGTACTTGCGGATCGGCTTGTCTGGGTCGAAGAAACCGCAGCCGCGGTAGATACGGCCGTACCAACCCTCCATGCTGTAGCCGGGGATCGTGAGCGCGCCCTCGTTGAGCGACTTCCTGTCGTCGTACAGCGCGGACAGGTCGAAGTCGTTGACCGATCCCATGCCCTCGCAGCGCGGGCACATGCCGCCCAAAACCTCGAACGTGCGCGTCTCGGTCTTCTTCGCCGCGCCCTTCTCGATCGAGACCTTCCCGGCCCCGCGGATCGTCGCGACGTTGAAGGAGAATGCGTTGGACGAGCCGATGTGCGGTTTGCCGACGCGGCTGAACAATACGCGCAGCATCGCGTTGGCGTCGGTCGCCGTGCCAACCGTCGAACGGGAGCTGGCACCCATCCGCTCCTGGTCCACGATGATCGCAGTCGTGAGCCCCGAAAGAACATCGACCTCGGGCCGGCCCAGCGTGGGCATGAAGCCCTGCACGAACGCACTGTACGTCTCGTTGATGAGCCGCTGCGATTCCGCCGCGATGGTGCCGAACACCAGCGACGACTTGCCCGATCCCGAGACGCCCGTGAACACAGTCAGCCGTCGCTTCGGAATTTCGATGCTGACATCCTTCAGGTTGTTCACCCGGGCGCCCTGGACGCGGATCAGGTCGTGGCTGTCCGCCGTGTGCTGGTTGGAGGAGGTCATGGTTGCGCTTCAGTCGTTGTGTGTCTGTCGGCCGCTACGCCAGCGGGCAGCAAGCCCTTGTCAATTCGTGGACGCGAATGACGTAGTGTTACTGCGAGCACTGGATTGCCAACCGTTCTCCCGCACCGAGATCGCCAAGCTCGTCCTTAGCGGCTTCATCGTCGCCCCTACCGTGCTCGTCGTTGGAGTATTGATCAAGGTCGTGTTGATTATAGGTCGATGACGAACGCGCTGCAGGTCAGCTCAGCGCTTTCTTCACGAGCGCACTGATCATTGCCTCTTCGGTGGCAGTCAATTCCTTCACCGCGAAGTAAATCGGCCAGAGGCCGCCTTCGTCGAGGTTCGCCTTGTCGCTGAAGCCGAACGTCATGTATCTCTCTTTGAACGTGTGCGCACTGCGGAAGAAGCCAGGTTTCCTCGTAGCCATTGTATCCCTCGGGATCAGGCGGTGCTTCGGCTGCTGCGCCACCTGGTGGCATACGGCAACACGAACATGTACAGACCGGTCAACAGGAGCAGCCCCAGCGGGAGTAGCGGCGAGTAGGTCACCCAGGTGATCTGCTGCTGTCCCGCTCCCAACACCACGAAGTTGGCGCCGACGGTCACCGTAAAGGCGATGGACAGCCAACGGTGGATCTGCCGAATCCCTTTGCTCCAGTTCATGGGATCCTCTCGAGTAGGTCAACGAGTTTTCCGCCCATCATCTTCCAGCCGTAGCGCGCGCCGCCGAACTCCCGCTTCTGGTCCGACTTGAAGCCCGACTGCACCAGCGTCAGGCGCGTGCCCGACGGCGTGGGCGTCAGCGTGAACGTCACGACCGTGTCCAGGAACGGAACTGTCCACGCGTAGCTGAGCTTCCGATGCGGTTCGATCTCGACAAACCGGCAATTCACCGTGCCGTCCCAACCGGGATACGCTTGCGTCTTGTACGTGAACGCGGCTCCCGGCTCGAGCTTGAGATCGACGACCGGCAGAAGCCACTCCGCCAGCAATTCAGGGTCGGTGAGCGCGCGCCACACCTTCTCCGGCGGATGATGCAGATCGAATTCGAACGTAAGCGATTCAGTCTGCGCTGATGCGGTCAGGTCGGTAAGAGTCATGGGGCCATTTTCTCCAGCAGCTGTTCAAGGCGATCGACGTGCTCCGTCCAGAAGGCGCGGTAATGCGCGATCCAGTCGATGAGCGGCTTCATCCCGCGCGGTTCCACCCGGTAGTAGACACAGCGCCCCTCGCGCCGGCCGATCACCAGGCGGGCGTCCTTCAAAGCGGCCAGGTGCTGCGAGACCGCCGGCTGTGAGATGTCGAAGCGCGCCGTGAGGTCCTTCACCGCCGCTTCGCCACGCGTGAGCGACTCGTAGATCGCCCTGCGGCTGGGGTCCGCCAGCGCCTGGAAGATCTTGTTCTGAGCCACGCCCGCGCTCTTCATGCCAACTAATAAGTCAACGCTTATGAGTTGTCAAGCACAAAAAAAGGGGGCCGCCCGGGACCGGCAGTGCAGGCTACTTCAAGCCGAGCTTTTTGCCTGCAACGAGCAGTGCGATTGATTCGCGAATACGCCGTGCGCGCGTTTCCGGCCGTTTAGCCGTATGAATCCAAACCACGAAGTGACGTCGGTAGGTGGGCGCCAGCTCCCGAAAGAACTGCCACGCTTTGGAATTTGCTTTCAGCGCTTTGGCGATGTAGACCGGTAGCTTGGGGACTAGCGGACGTGGCGGGTAGGTGTTGTTGGTTGGTGCGGCCGCGAGACCGGCCGGCGTGAGCAGGCCGGCCGCCTCGAGCTCCGCCCATCGTTTCCGATTGACGTTCGACCATTTGCTGGTGGGCTTACGCGGCGAGACCTTGCGGGCATAGCGGTCGTTATCGAGACGTTTTGACAAGACTGTCGATCCATCCGAAGCATAGCGCCTCACGAACGGTGTCTTCGTAGTCGATCGACTTTACCCCGGTGTGGGCCTTGTAGAACACGAGCCAGACTCCTGGACTCGACGTGTGGTACCTGGCCAGCCACGCCCGCCATTGTCGGCGAGTCCGAACTTGCAGCGTCATGAGTTCTGCTGTCATGCTGACTGGCGTCGATCGACACTACATTCGGAATGGTAGATGTTAAAGCGGAAGACGACCCTCGCCTTGCTGTTCAAGCGCAGCGCACGCATCAGAAGACGGGGTGAATGCGAAGGGCGAGCAACGAACGCAACTGGCTCGCAAACGAAGGCTCTGTTAGTTGCTGCCCACCCTTAATGGCAACGCCCTGCGATGACACCAACCTCGCCGGTCTATCACACGACGCCCGCGCAGGGTACTTCGATAGACGACGAGCGTGGGACTCAGAAAATGCAGCTCGTCGACGTTGATGCCAGAAGGGACCGTGGTGTAAGTGGCCGACGCCTGAGCCGGGCGCAGCCAAGCATCGATCGCTTCCCGCCCCTTGGCCAGCGGCAGCCCAGGCGGCAAAACCTTCCCGTCCTGTGCATAGAATCCCGCATAGATCTGCGGACCTTGCGCTCCAGCTCCGAACCACTCCCGATAAAAGCCGGTGATGGCGTTGGAATCCGCCGCCGTTTGCGCGGTAACCACCGGGATAGTCGAGATAACAGACAGGAGCAGAAGTGAGTGAAGTGACCGGAGTTTTTTCATCTGCGCCTGACCTTGGTGGTGGTCGAACAGGCGTTGTTCGGACTCGGCCATTCTTCAGACGAGTTCGGGAATCGCCATGAATACCGCAGAGAACAGCCGAAGAACTTTCGTCGCTGAGGTGTGACGCCACAGTTGAGCTGCCAGCGAATTACAACAAAGTGGCAGCGAGCGCAGCGAGCCGCCACAGTCCGACACGCCGCTCGCCAGCTCCAACGGTGTTAGACATCACTGGTGCGGCGAGATGCGTGCTGCGGGCAGGAGCGTGGCTATGACCGAACATGCGGTGGTGATTGCGGGAGGAGGCCCGACGGGGTTGATGCTGGCGGGCGAGCTGGCGTTGGCGGGCGTCGACGTAGCGATTATCGAGCGGCGCCCCAACCAGGACCTCCCCGGTTCGCGCGCAGGCGGTCTGTCCTCACGCACCCTCGAGGTTCTCGATCAGCGCGGGATCGCCGATCGGTTCCTCGAGGAGGGGCAGGTAGCCCAGGTCGCGGGGTTCGCCGTAACTCGCCTGGACATCAGCGACTTTCCGACCCGGCACAACTACGGGCTCGCACTCTGGCAGAAGCACATCGAGCGCATACTCGCCGGCTGGGTCGCCGAGCTGCCGGTGACGTTCTACCGCGGGCGCGAGGTGACTGGCTTCGCGCAGGATGATACCGGCGTCGACGTCCACGTGTCCGACGACCAACGGTTGCGGGCACAGTATCTCGTCGGGTGTGACGGAGGACGCAGTGTGGTTCGAAAAGCGGCCGGCATCGAATTCCCCGGGTGGGATGCGACGACGAGCGCGCTGCTCGCCGAGGTCGAGATGACCGAGGAGCCGGAAACGGGCATCCGCCGCACGCCATCGGGCATGCATGCGATCGGCAAGGTGGAGTACGAGATCAAGGACGGCCAGATCATCTATGGAAAGGGTGGCAAGGTGGGGGTAATGCTGACCGAACCGCGCGTCGGCACGAGCGAACCCACGCTGCGCGATATCAGTGAGGGCCTCAAGGCCGTCTACGGGACGGACTACGGCATCCACAGTCCCACCTGGATCACCAGGTTCACCGACACGACTCGACAGGCCGCGGCTTACCGCGATAGACGGGTTCTGCTGGCCGGCGACGCGGCGCACGTGCATTCCCCGGTCGGTGGACAGGGCCTCAACACTGGTGTGCAGGATGCCGTGAATCTGGGATGGAAGCTGGCCCAGGTGGTCCATCGGACAGCGCCGGAAAGCATCCTGGATACCTACCATGCCGAGCGCCACCCGGTCGCTGCCCGCGTGCTGAAGAACACGATGGCGCAAGTCGCGCTCATACACCGCACGGATGAACGCACCAACGCCTTGCGCGACACCGTGTCAGAGTTGCTGAGCATGGACGAGCCGCGTAAACGATTCGGCGCGATGATGTCCGGTCTGGACATCCATTACGACCTGGGCGAGGGACATCCGCTGCTCGGCCGACGCATGCCCGATCTCGACCTGGTAACCGCCGGCGGCCCGCTGCGGGTTTTCACTCTGCTGCACGAAGGCCGGCCGGTGCTGCTCAACCTCGGTGAGCCCGGCGGCTTCGACATCACGCCCTGGGCTGGTCGCGTTCAGTCGATCGACGCCCAATACGATGGTACGTGGGAGCTTCCGGCACTCGGGCCGGTCACTGCTCCCACCGCTGTCTTGATTCGGCCCGACGGTTATGTGGCCTGGGTGGGAGACGCAACCCAGCTGGGACTCGCCGACGCGCTAACCACCTGGTTCGGACCTCCTACTGCAGCGTAGCGAACCGGCCAGCGCGATTCATGTGTGATGTCTTCGCAGCCGCGCTAGCGACGGGTCAGCGTCACTCGAGCGAAGGGCCGCCGCACGCCGGCGCTGTCGTTGTCCAGGTGCCATTGCCAGGAGTCTGCGGCACGGTTGTAGACAAACGTGTTGTGAAAGCTGGTGGTCGCGGTATAGCGGAAGAGGAACGGAATCGAGTCGCCGACCACGCTGCCGCGACCGATGCCGGCGGGATCGAACGCGTTAGCCCCCGTGTTATCCATCCACAAGCAGGCATACTCGCCCGTCCGCGGATCGCGCGCGAAGATCACCACTGCCTCATAGGCCGGCCCGCCGTTCGGGGCGCGCTCGCGGGACACCTCGCGCATCTGCACGTAACTGCGACCGAGCATCCATTCGAACGTCACATCATGCGTCGTCTGTTGGCGCGCGATGGTACCGCGGAGCACCCAGCGGCCAACGAGCCGGTCGAACAGTGAGTCGGGCGGAAGCGTCTGCGCCGGCAGGGCGTGAGCACTGAGGATCAGGCCGAGCAACCATACGAGCGTTCGACGCATACACGATGCCCTCGACATTGCGTTTCCCACCTGACGTTTTAAGTGTAAGCTGCGCGGCCCATGCTGGACAGGCGATATCCTTACATCATCCGTCAGCTTCACACGATGTCAGGAAGCGGGACGCTGCACCGCGTAGTGCAGAACCAGGAGTCCGCTGGGGAAGGCCTGGTGATGGGTGAGCGCCAACCGGACCGACCGAACACACGGGGGAAGAAGCGGGAGGCCCTGGCCAAGGAGGACTGGGCTGATGCCGAGTTCGACGGTGTCAACGAGGTCCGCCTCCAACAAACTACGGAACAGTTGGCCGCCACCAGTAAGCCAGATGTCTTTACCGGTGTCCTGCCGCAACGCTGTGACCGTTGCGAGGCCATCATCGGCGAGGATCGTTACCTCGGGGTAGTCCTCTGTGCGCAGTGTCCTGGAGAAGACATACGTGTGCAACCCGCGATAGGTGCGAGCGCCATGGCGCAGCATGACCTCGTACGAGCGTCGGCCCATCAGTACGGTATCGATTGACGCGAAGAAGGGCTTGGAGTCGTAGCCGGGATCTCCGATCATCCAGTTCATGTCGTCAGCGCTGTCGGCTATGTAGCCGTCCAGGCTCATGCCTACCCCGTAGCGCACTCGGCGCATAGCGTCCTCACAGTGAGCAAGTCGTCATTCTGTTCACAGGAAGCTCATGTCGTTGATGAACACTGCGACGCAGATTACGATGAACCACCAATATGAGTGCCATGAGCCACATGATGGACTTTGCTCGCTGGGGACCACCCGGCTGTGGGCCGACAGCTTCAGCTGACCTCAGTTAGGCGGCACTCGGCCCGGGCGAGTACTCTCAGGAGGAATCGGAACAGCAGCCTGCTCTGACAACAACCATTCGTCAGCAAGGATGGCGTAGAGAAAGCTGTCCCGCCAATGGGCCTGGATCAGGAGGTTTTTGCGAAGGTGGCCTTCCCGTCGAAACCCCAGCTTCTCGAGAACGCGAGTTGAGGCGGGATTCTCGGGCACGCAACTCGCCCAAACACGATGCAAGGCCAGGTCACGAAACGCGCGGTCGACGAGCTCACCAGCGGCTTCCGTAACCAGGCCCTGGCCCCAAAGCGCTGGCGCCAAGAGATACCATAACTCAGCCTGATCCCGCGCCGCATTCAACACCAGCCCGCACAACCCAATCACCGAGTCGGTTGTGCGGTCGACAATCGCAAACACGATTTGCGGAGCCTGAGTTGATCCGGGTTCAGCGTGCAGACGGGTAACAAAGGCGCGCGCGCGTTCAGCGGTAAACACAGGGAATAGCGTGAACCGAACGACGCGCTCATCGGAAAGAAGCGCGTGTACAGACTCCTCGTCCGACAAGAGCACTGGCCGGAGTCGAAGGCGCTCCGTTTCGTACAATGCGGTGGTGGGGTAATCGGTCATACGCGCCCAACCGTGATTCACGATAGATAGTCGACGCGGTGAAACATGGGATCCATTCGACGCGGACGGCAAACGCTCATGAGAACAATGACAGAACGTCATGCTGACACTCCCGACTGCATCACACTTTTGTCAGGCGGCAGCGGCCGGTCAGCGTGGCCGTCGGCCGTGCCAGCGTTGAACAAGCTCCTGCTTTTCAACGCCAGTCAGCGGAAAGAACAGCACGGTGTCAGCGCGAAAGGAGAGCGGTCGACAGGGCGCCGGCGGCATACACATGAGCGTGCCCGGAGTGGTGTTGTGACGCAACCCGAGCGCGTGTCCAATCTCGTGAGCCGCAACGTTACGTGCCACGTTGGGCGCCGATAGCGGGAGAAGGTGGCCCGGACGCAGTGCCACGAAGCCTCTACCGCCGAAACGCTCTGGGGCAATACCGAACGACGTGAAGTCCGGGCTTTCGGCGAACGCCACAATCAAGTCCCCTGGAATCTGCCGCAGCTCGGCCGGGGGCAAGGCTCGGCCGCGGCCCACGATGGTAGCGCTCAGCTGGCTGAGCGTCAGTTGCGCCACGCGATGCGCATCGGTAGTCACCGGGGTCAGGCGCAATGGCATGCCAAGAACGGCGAACTGCTGGTTCCAGAAGTGCGCCGCCTCGACCACCGCTCCGTAGCGCGGATCGCTGGAATCTCCCAGGACGGTAATGGTCCATGCACAACACGACCGTGGATCGGAGCCAGGATTGGCGCAGGCACTGATGAGCGCAGCTGCCGCGAGCACGGCAATGACGTGATGAGATTTCATTGGCAAGAGCCCTTGGCCAGCATCCAGGCGACGGAAATAGCCGCTCTTACCTTCAACCCGCGGTTAGCACTCTAGAGTTCCGAACGCAGTCGAGGCTTCCGTGGCCGACGTCCTGCCGGCAACGGTTGCGGGTGGATATCTGTCAAACTACTATGAGTCACATGACAGATACCGCACCATGACCGCTCTCGCCCCGCGAGACCTCCTCATTCTCGCCGTCCTCGCTGACGGCCCGAGCCACGGATACGGCATCATCAAGGCGGTCGAGGAGCGGTCCGAGCACGACGTGCTGCTCGACCCCGCCAACCTCTATCGCTGTCTGCGCCGCATGAGCGCGACCGGCTGGATCGATGAAGTCGAAGCGCGGACGAGAGATGACCGCCGCCGTACATACCGGATTACGGCCAAAGGCCGTGCCATCCTGCGCAACGAGGTGCAGCGCCTCGAGAGCCTGCTGCGCGGACTGCATCCCTCGCTGGCAGGGCACAAGCGATGACCCTGCTGCTCTATCGTGCGCTGATTCGACTGCTGCCACGCCACGTACGCGAGCGGGACGGCGAGGAAATGACGCGCGCACTGGCCGATCAGATCGCAGGAGCGCGCGCGCCATGGGCCGTCCGCTGGCGCGCGCTGATCCGATTCCCATTGGTACTTGCGCTCGAATGGCGCGATGTCCTGTTCGCGGGGCGCGTACCGGCGCCCCCGGTTTCGTCACGAGGAAGTCGCATGGACTCCGTCGTCCGCATGATTCGCCAGGGAGCGCGCGCTCTCGCGCGCACGCCCGCTTTCTCAATCAGTGTAGTTCTCCTGCTGGGCATGGGCGTGGGCAGTGTGAGTGCGATTTTCGCTGTCGTCGACCACGTGCTGCTGCGCCCGCTGCCCTATCCGGACGCCGACCGGCTGGTCGTGATCGAGGGCTCGCATTCCATTCCCGCCCTGCGGGACATGCAGACCATGCAGGCAGTAGAAGCGTGGGCCGCCGCATCGATCGACAATGCGCGCATGACCGGTCGCGGCGACCCGGTGCGCCTCCGTCAGGCTGTGGTCACGGACGGATTCTTCCCGATGTTCGGCGCGCGCGCGGCCATTGGACGCCTGTTGCAGCCCGCCGATTCGCAGTTCGCGAGCACCGTGGTGCTTTCCTACGGGACCTGGGTGCGCATGTTCGGCAGTGACGCCACAGTGATCGGAAGCACGATTCGCATCGACGACTCGCCCGTCACCGTCGTCGGCGTGCTCGACGCGAGCTTCCCGGTGCCGGAGAGGATCGTGGGCGCGACCGTCGACGTCTGGCGCCCGATCGATCCCGGGGCCGACTACGCGACGAAGCGCGACTACTGGATGTTCAACGTGGCTGGACGACTCGGCGTCGCGGCAACGACCGCGCAGGCACAGCAGGAAGCCGACCGCGTCGCGAACGAGCGCGCGCAGGCGTTTCCGGGGCGCTACACCGAGGACGGACGGGTGTTGGAGTTGCCGGTGCACACGCTGCGTGATGCGACGATTGGCAATGTGGATCAGCCGCTCCGAGCATTACTGGGCGCCGTGAGCCTGCTGCTGCTGGTCGCCTGCGCCAACGTCACGCATCTCTTTCTCGCGCGTGGCGTCGGACGAATCAGAGAGATGGCAGTGCGCCGCGCGCTCGGAGCACGAACCCGCTCGCTGCTCGCCCAGCTGCTCATCGAGAGCGGCATGCTCGGCGCGGCCGGCGCGATCCTCGGCGCGTCGATCGCGTATGCCGGTGTCCGCGTCTTTCTCGCGTTGGCGCCGGGCGGGCTCCCGCGCGCGTCGACGATCGCCGTCGATGCGCGGGTACTGCTTTTTGCGGCAGGCGTCGGCCTGCTCACCGCGATCGTGTTTGGCCTACTGCCGGCATTGCGACTCGCCCGCAGCGGCTCCGGTCAGCCACTTCGCGATTCGAGACGGACTCTCACGGAGAGTCTCGCAGCGCATCGGCTGCGCAGTGCGCTTGTGATCGGCGAGGTAGCGGTTTCGCTGGTTCTCGTGGCAAACGCGGGATGGCTGCTGCGCAGCTTCATAAGGATGTCTCAGGCGGACCTTGGCTTCAGGACGAGCGGCGTCGTGGAGATTCCGCTGTCGATCGCAACGCCGACACGCGCGAGTGGCGACTCGCAGGGCGCGCCGGCGGCGGCATGGCATCGTCGCATGGAAGCGATCCGGGAATCCCTCGCGCAGACCCGCGGCGTGCAGAGGGCGACGTTCGGCCTGTCGATGCCGCTGGAATGGGTGGGCGGCGGGAAATGCTGCTGGTCCGCGCGCCCGAACTTCGCGGGCAAAGAGCTTCCGCGATTGAGCGTCACTCATCCGGTCAGCGACGATTACTTCGACGTCTTCGCCATCCGTTTGGTCGCGGGTGAGGCCTGGACACGGGGGACTGCGACCCGCGCACCATACCCGGCCGTCATCAACGAGGCGTTGGCCAAGCAGTTCTTCGGCGCTGCCAACGCAGCAGTGGGTGCGACGTTTGTGCTCGACCAAACGGACTATCGAGTCACCGGCGTGGCGCGGAATACCCGACATTATGGCGCCGATCAACCATATGAAACGGCACTGTACATTCCCGCACGCTCGCTGCCCTTTGCGCCGGACAACGTGACGATGGCCGTCCTCAGCGATCGAACCGACGCCGCGCTGGGCAGGGATCTCCGCGCGGCAGTCTGGCGCGCAGAGCCCAACCTGCCCGTTCCGACCATCAACGCTATCACGGAGCTCGCGCGCCGGGATTCCGCGTATCGGCGCTTTGACGCACTGCTGTTCGGCACGTTCAGCGTCGTCGCCCTCCTGCTCGTTGCTGGCGGACTTGCGGGCACGTTGCTGTACATGGTCAGCCTGCAGCGGCGCAGCCTCGGCATTCGTCTCGCGCTGGGCGCCACACCGCGCGGGCTCGAGCGTGCCGTGCTCACCAGGGGTGTCAGTCTTGCCGCCAGCGGTGCGATCATCGGCACGATCGGCGCCTGGTTCGCCGGCCGGCTGATCGAGTCGCGACTCTACGGCGTGCAAGCGCGTGATGCTCTCACGCTCGGCCTGGCAGTGAGTGTACTCATGCTGATTGCGCTGCTCTCGAGCTGGATTCCCGCGCGCCGGGCGGCCGTGACCGATCCAATCGAGTCGCTACGGGCAGAGTATTAGTGTCCCCTTCGGGGTCTAAACCCCTCGCCTTTAGGCGAAGCAAAGGTTCGTGTAACTTGGTCGTGTGCGAAAC